>JBEARC010000097.1:0-20091 GCA_041163465.1 Bacteroidota bacterium | reverse complement strand
GGCTACATTGAACAGTGGCAGGACGAAGCAGTGCGCCAAATGAGAATGTATGGCATCCCCGCAAGCATCACCCTGGCCCAGGGGATTTTGGAGAGCGGAAACGGGGTGAGTGAGTTGGCTCAGAAGTCCAACAATCATTTTGGCATCAAGTGTCATGCCAGCTGGACGGGCAAGAGAACGTATCACGACGATGACGAGAAAGGCGAATGCTTCCGCGTGTACGATGATGCGAAAGACAGCTACGAAGACCACAGTCAGTTTTTGTTGCGCGATCGGTACGCGCGGCTCTTTGAATTGGAGCCTACGGACTATGAAGGTTGGGCCAAGGGCTTGAAGGCGTGCGGGTACGCCACTGATCCGGCCTATGCCGACCGGCTCATTGCCCTGATTGAGCGGCATGAATTGAACCTGTTGGACGACCCCAATTACATCCCCCAACGCTCCGAAGAGATGGCTTCGGAATCTGAAAACGACGCGAAGAAGGATGGTGAATCCGCAGATGAAACGGAAGAAGCCAAAGACTTGGCCCACGACAAGGAATGGGATGTTCGGAAGGCAAGAAACGGTGGAGGAAGCATGGATTTGGGCGAGGCGCATCGCATCCGAACCACCATCCACGGTGTCCAATTTGTGTACTTTGAACCAGGAGATACCCCGGAAGCCTTGGGCAAGGAACTCAACCTCATGCCATGGCAGGTTCGCGCGTACAATGAGGTCGGCAAGAATCACTCCTTTGAGGCGGGAGATCGCGTGTATCTGCAGCCCAAAAAGAACCACGCGGCCCATGGTTGGCACACCGTTCGTCACGGCCAAACCCTCTGGGACATTGCCCAACTCCACGGCATCAAGACCCGAGCTCTGGCACGAAAAAATCACCTTGATCCCAACGATGCAGTCCAACCCGGTACCAAGCTGAGCATGCAATGGCCTTTGAACAAGGAGGGAAAACTGCCCTGGTACGCTCGGGCCCTCGGAGCGCGCTGAGCCTTTGAACCTGGGTCCAAGCCGTGAGTACCTGACCTAGGTCGCTTGACGTGGGGGTCACGCTGACTAACTTGCAGGCACCATGCCGTTCTACCACAAGCTGGGCGACATCCCGCCCAAACGCCACACCCAGTTCCGCCAGGAGAATGGCGAACTGTACCACGAACAATTGTTTGGGACCGTTGGGTTCGTTGGAATGAGCTCGCTGCTGTACCACCGCCAGCGGCCGACGCAGGTCGTGGAGGTGCTGGGAAGCGAGGACGTGAGGCCGGTGGCTGCCGTCGAGCGCAACTTGCTCAGCAGGAAGCTCGACGGGTGGGCCGTGAAGCCCGGCAAGGACTGGTTGGGATCGCGCGTGCCCACGCTGTTCAACCGCGACTGCACCGTGGCCCTCGCCTCCCCGCCCAAGGTGGAGCGCGACGACATCTACAAGAATGCGGACCAAGACGAAGTGGTGTTTGTGCACCGCGGCGAGGGGGTGCTGGAGACGATGTTTGGGCAGATCGCCTATGGACCGGGCGACTACCTCGTGATCCCGCGGGGCGTGATGCACCGGTTCAAGTGGGCCAGCAACGACAACCGCGTGTTGGTTGTGGAGAGCGCGTCGCCGGTGGTGACACCCAAGCGTTACCGGAATTACTTTGGGCAACTGCTCGAACACAGCCCGTATTGCGAGCGCGACATGCGTCCGCCGAGCGCGTTGTGCGACATGAGTGGAGAGGGCGACGGGCCATTCAAGGTGCGCATCAAGAAGGAGGGCATGCTGCACGACTACATGTATGCGAGCCACCCGTTTGACGTGGTCGGCTGGGATGGATACCACTTCCCGTACGCGTTCAGCATCCACGACTTTGAGCCCATCACGGGACGCGTGCACCAGCCGCCCCCCGTGCACCAAACCTTCGAGACAGACGGCTTCGTCATCTGCAGCTTCGTGCCCCGCCTGTACGATTACCACCCGCTTTCGATTCCTGCGCCCTACAACCACAGCAACATTGACTCGGACGAGGTCCTGTACTACGTGGACGGCGACTTCATGAGCCGCACCGGTGTGGGGCCAGGCCAAATCACCCTCCACCCTGCCGGCATCCCCCACGGTCCACATCCCGGAACGTACGAAGGAAGCATCGGCAAGGACCGCACCGAGGAGTTGGCCGTCATGGTCGACACCTTCCGCCCCTTAAAAGTGACCCAACAAGCCCTCGACCTCGAAATGAAAGGCTACCACCAAAGCTGGTTGTGAGCTGGGTGGAGATGAAAGAACTTTGGCCTTCGACGATTTGGCCTTCTCAATGACAGAACCTGAAGACATGCTGACCGAACCCACCACCAACCTCGAAAAAGTCGTTCCCGAAGCCCACGATTTCCTGCCCCTCCTCGGCACGGACCACGTAGAATTGATTGTCGGAAACGCCAAGCAAAGCGCGTATTACTACATGGCCGCTTGGGGCTTCCAGCCGCTCGCGTTCAAGGGCCTCGAAACAGGAAACAAGGACAGCGTGAGCTACGTGCTTCGCCAGGACAAGATTACCCTCGTCCTCACCACGCCCCTGAAAGAAGGCGGCGAACTCAACGCCCACCTCGACAAGCACGGGGACGGCGTCAAGTCGGTGGCGCTGTGGGTGCCGGACGCGCGCAAGAGCTTCGAGGAAACAACCAAGCGAGGTGCCGTCGCTGAATTCGCCCCCGAGGTCCGCAGCGACGCCGACGGTGAGGTGGTCCTCAGCGCCATCAAAACCTACGGCGACACCGTCCACGTCTTTGTGGAACGTGAGAACTACAGCGGGGTGTTCCTGCCGGGATACCGCGCCTGGAACCCCGACTTCAAACCCGCGCCTGTGGGGCTGAAGTACATCGACCACATGGTCGGCAACGTGGGTTGGGGTGAGATGAACACCTGGTGCAAGTTCTACGCCGAGGTAATGGGCTTCGCGCAGCTCGTGTCTTTTGACGACAAGGACATTTCAACGGACTACACCGCCCTCATGTCCAAGGTGATGAGCAACGGCAACGGGCGCATCAAGTTTCCAATCAACGAGCCTGCGGAAGGGAAAAAGAAAAGCCAAATCGAGGAGTACATCGACTTCTACCAAGGCGCAGGCGTGCAGCACATCGCCGTGGCCACCGACGACATCGTCAGCACGGTGACCGCCCTGAAGGAACGCGGCGTGGAATTCTTGTATGTCCCCGACACGTACTACGACGACATCCTCGACCGGGTTGGGGAAATCGAGGAAGACCTCGAACCGCTGCGCAAGCTCGGCATCCTGATTGACCGCGACGACGAAGGCTACTTGCTGCAGCTGTTCACCAAGCCCGTGGTCGACCGCCCGACGATGTTCTTCGAGATCATCCAACGCAAGGGCGCGAAGAGCTTTGGCAAGGGCAACTTCAAGGCCCTCTTCGAAGCGATTGAGCGCGAGCAAGAGAGCCGCGGCACGCTGTAAGGGCAACCCCACGTGGGAAAGTCTCACGCGTCGCAGATTCACATTCTTGACATTTTTTTGACCGGCTTCACACGAACCGGAGAGCGGGTTGGATGTTTCTTTGGAAACAATCTAAATAAGACCCCATGACCGACGCCGACCCGAGACTCACGGTGCCCCGTGCCGACGCCGGATTTCCACCGCCAACCCGACCTTTTCAGAGGTTTTTTCGACTTCTTTCCAAAGACAAGAAAGACATTGGACTCATCTACATGTATGCCGTCGTCAACGGCATTGTGGCGCTGAGTCTGCCCTTGGGCATCCAGGCCATTGTAGGACTGATTTTGGCCGGGAGAGTGAGCACAAGCTGGATCATTTTGACGGTCATTGTCACCCTTGGCGTGGCATTCAGCGGTCTGCTTCAAATTGTGCAACTGAGCATCACTGAAGTCCTCCAGCAGCGCATCTTCACCCGCGCATCGTTTGAATTTGCGTACCGCATCCCTCGGTTCAAAACCGAAGCCATTCGCGGCTTGTACCTCCCGGAACTGGTAAACCGGTTTTTTGACACCCTAAACGTGCAAAAAGGACTGTCCAAAATCCTGCTCGACCTTTCCACAAGTGCACTCCAAATCGTGCTGGGGTTGGCCCTGTTGGCGCTCTACCACCCGTTTTTCATCTTCTTTGGAATTGCGCTGATGTTGACCTTGGCCGTCCTCATCCGTTGGAGCTTGCATCCAGGGCTGAAATCCAGTTTGAAGGAAAGCACGTACAAATACCGCGTGGCCCATTGGCTGAAGGAACTGGCAAGGGGCTTCAGCACCTTCAAGCTCGCGGGAGTCACCTCCTTGCCTTTGGCCAAAACCGACTTCTTGGTCTCTTCCTACTTGACGCACCGCAAGCAACATTTCCGCATCCTTGTTTTTCAATACGCGGGCGTGGTGCTTTTCAAGACCCTCATCACGCTGGGATTGCTTGCATTGGGTGGGGTGCTGGTCATGCAAAATGAAATCACCATCGGGCAATTTGTCGCGTCGGAAATCATCATCATTTTGGTCATGACGTCCGCTGAAAAACTCATCCTGACGATGGAGCCACTTTACGATGTGTTGACTGCCGTCGAGAAAATGGGACAAGTCACGGACTTGCCGTTGGATCCCAAACGCAATGGCCCCACGCAGGACGCCTTGGTGGGTCACAACCGTGGGCTTGACATCGATCTGCGCGACGTGAGTTTGCCTGAGGGTACGTTTGTCAAACGCCCCATCCTTTCCAACCTCAACCTGCGCATTCCCGCTGGATCGAGGGTGGCGTTGGTTGGTCCAGAAGGTTCGGGCAAGACCTCACTGCTCGAATTGCTCGGGGGCTTTGTGGAGCCCGAGCATGGCACTCGTTTGATCCATGGTGTCCCTGTCAAAAACATCGACCCGCATCAACTTCGTCGACACATCGGGGATGCCCTGAACCGAGAAATCCTGTTTGAGGGATCGTTGCGTGACAACCTCACCGTCGGTAGGGATGACATTGGGCAAGCCCAGTTGCAGCAGGCCCTCGAAGCGGTGGGACTTGGCGGGTTTGTTCAATCAGCACCATTGGGTTTGGAAACACCCGTCAACTCAGACGGCGAGGGGTTGAGCCACACCGTCCTTCGTAGGCTGTATTTGGCGCGCGCCTTGGCAGGGTCGCCCCGGATGGTGCTTCTGGACAACTTCCTCGAGGCGTTCGACAGCAACTCAAGGGGGGCCTTGATTGGGGCCTTCACACGGAAAGATGCCCCTTGGACCTTGGTGGCAGCCTGTTCTGACCCCGCATTCCTCGCCCAGTGCACCCACGTCGTCCACCTCGAGCAGGGACAAATCGTTCACGTCGAAACCTCCCAATCCTGAATCATGCTGAATTTGAGCAATTCGTCGGTTGAAGAGGATGTGATGGCCACCCGTTGGCAGTCCTTCGCCATGCTGGGACACCGACATGCCGGAAAGCGCCTTCGTCGAGGCATGCTAGGCGTGGGAATTGTCCTCCTCCTGTTGGCCTTTTTGCCCTGGACCCAAAACATCCAAACGGAGGGTCGCGTCACGATGCGTTCCGCGCTGAAGCGTCCGCAAACCGTCCAAAGCGCCATTCCGGGCCGCATCGCCTCTTGGCATGTGCAAGAAGGGGATCACGTCCAAGCGGGGGACACGCTGTTGACCTTGACCGAAGTGAAAGCCGAGTACAGCGATCCGGATTTGGTCTTGCGGACAGCAGAACAAGTGGAGGCCAAATCCGCCAGCCGGAGCGCTTACGCCGAGAAAGCCGAGGCCCTGGATGCGCAACAACGCGCACTGCGCGAAGCACGCGACTTCACGCTTGCCTCTGCTGCGAATAAGATTGAACAGGCCCGGATGACAGTGACGTCTGACAGCGCGAGCAAGGTCGCGGCAGAGGTGGACCTCGATGTGGCCCAGCGCCAAATGGCGCGGTATGACACGTTGTTTGTGCGTGGACTTGTTTCGCGAACTGAGCTAGAAAAGCGTTTGCAAGTTTGGCAAAAGGCCCAGGCCGGTTTCACAGCCGCGGCCAACAATCTGGACATCAGCCGGCGGTCGCTCACCAACGCCGTGCTTGAACAGGCGACTGTGGCGTCCGAATTTGCCGACAAGCTGGCCAAGGCGGAGAGCGAGCGCCAGGCTGCCCTCTCCGGGGAGGCGGAGGCGCGCGGAGAAGTGGCCAAATTGAAAAACCAATTGGCCAACTACGAGGCGCGCACGGCCTTCCACGTGGTCCGCGCCCCGCAATCGGGAAGGATTGCCCAAGCCCTGCGTTCGGGTGTGGGCGAAACCGTGCAAGAAGGGAGTGACTTGTTGACCATCGTGCCGGACGATGGGGACTTGGCCGTGGAGATGTATGTGGCTCCCATGGACCTCCCCTTGCTCCATGTGGGCAATGAAGTGCGGTTTCTTTTCGACGGCTGGCCGAGCATCGTCTTCTCAGGGTGGCCGGAGGCGACCTACGGAACGTTTCCCGGCAAGGTGGTGGCCATCGACCAGGTCATTGGCGACAACGGATTGTACCGCGTGGTCGTCGCACCCGATCCAGAAGAACAGCCTTGGCCCGAAGCGCTTCGCGCAGGCAGTGGTGCGCGAGGCATTGCCCTGCTCAACCGCGTGCCTGTGTGGTACGAGGTGTGGCGACAGTTGAATGGGTTTCCCGCGGATTATTATGCGCCTGAATCCAAGGAACGTTCTGCCAAACAAGGGGTACAACTTCCCAAAATCGAGATGAAGTGAGAAACGCACTGGTGGCAGCCTTCGCCCTTTCATGGGCCCTTCTTGCCGGAGGTCGTTTGGCAGCCCAAACGCAACCCGTCAGCGAGCATGCGTTTCTCCAGCAAGTTCGTGAGAATCACCCCCTGATGAGGCGCGCAGCCACCCTGCTGGAAGTCGCGGAAGCGAAGGAGTTGGAAGCCCGGGGAGCGTTTGACCCAAAGGTGGGGGCCACCTGGAAGGACAAGGTGTACGACGGCACACCCTATGAAAGCCAAGGAGGTCCCGAATTGACGTGGGAGTCCCCCCTGGGCGTGGGACTGAACGCAGGGTGGAACACGGCGACCGGAGAGCGACTCGACGCCAGCGACTATGTCCCGGAAGGCGGGCTGTGGGCAGTGGGCGGTACCGTCCGGTTGGGGCGAGGACTTTGGACCGATTCCAGGCGGGCCACCCTGGCGAAGGCCAAAGCATTGGTGGGCGCGGGAGATGCCGAGCGAATCCTGGAAGAAAACGATGTGCTCTTGCACGCCAGCATGGACTATTGGTCTTGGTACAAGGCCTGGGTGAAGTGGAACGTGTCGAAAGAGACCGAGTCGCTGGCATTCGATCGCCTTGACTGGAGCCGGAACCGTCTTGAAAGCGGCGAAGGTGCTGCCTTGGACACCTTGGAAGCACATTGGAATTGGACCACCCGCAGGGCGTCTCGGGCGGCGAGCGAAGGTTCCTTGAGGGAAGCCCAATCCAAGGTGGAGCGCTGGTTGTGGATGGACGACTGGGTCCCCGCCACCTTGCCCCAAGAGGCCTTTCCAGACCCGGAATTGTTGGACCGACAAAGCCTCCAACCCACGCAGCTTTGGTCGGATCCTCAATCTGCCCAGCACACCGCTTCGCAGTCCCTATGGCTCCGACATCCCTACCGCCAATTGTACACCTCCAAAGGAGAAGCACAGGCCGCCGATGTGGCCTACCGACGCGAGTGGCTTAAACCGCAAGTCGATGGCGCTTTTGCCATGTACAGCTCCGACTTGCCTGGTTCAACCGACTGGTCTACGCCATCATGGGACAACAACCATCGGCTGGAGTTGAAGGTCAGCATGCCTTTGTTTCTCAGGACAGAACGCGGTGCACTGCATGCCGCACAACTCGCCCAGGAGCAAACCGAGTTGGACCTGGTGACTGAGCAAGCGAATTGGGCAGCCAAGGTGGCAGGTTTGGCGCGCAAGCTGCCGTTGCTCTTGGACCAAACACAGAGCACACAACTGGCCGTGGACCTCGCCAGCCAGCTGCTTGAGGCGGAACAGATGCGGTTTGAGCTCGGCGAGTCCTCGCTGTTTCTTGTCAACAGCCGTGAAAACGCCCTGCTATCAGCCCAAACATTGAATGCTGAAGCCATCTACAACTTGCACATGGCGTGGCGAACGTGGCTCTGGAATCTGGGCCAAACTGACCTCAGCCAAGCTGATTTGGAACGTCGAATCCTCGAACGGTAAGGCACTCCTTCGTTGGGGTGCCCAACCTATCTTGGCCTTGTGAAAACCCGCAAGCCAGTCCTTTCCCTTCGCGATGTCACTGTGGCCTTTTCGGGTGGAGATCCTGTGGTCAAAGGGGTGTCATGCGACGTGTGGGCGGGTGAGACGACGTGCATCGTCGGCGAGTCCGGTTCTGGGAAAACCCTGACGTCCCTCGCGGTCATGGGGCTTCTTCCCGGCTCGGGAGCGCTCACGGGTGGCGAGATTCGCGGGCCGGAGGGGGCTGTTTGGGCTGTCCCTGGCGAGCATCGCGCTCCCGTGGGGCGCGACGTGGCGATGGTGTTTCAGGACCCGATGTCGTCGCTCAACCCGTCGATGCGGGTCGGGGCGCAGGTCGCCGAGCCGCTCGAACTTCATCAGGGCGTGAGCGGCGAGGCGGCCCAGGCCGAGGTCGCGCGGCTGTTTGCCGAAGTCGGCTTGCCCGAGGGGTCTGAGCGCAAATACCCCCACGAACTGAGCGGGGGCCAAAAACAGCGCGTCATGATTGCCATGGCTCTTGCCTGCAACCCGCAGGTGTTGCTGGCCGATGAACCGACCACGGCCCTCGATGTGACTGTACAGCGCGCCATCCTCGATTTGCTCCACACATTGAGAGACGCCCGGGGCTTGGGGGTGCTGTTTGTGACCCATGACCTCGACGTGGTTCAGGACATCGCCGACCACGTGGTGGTGATGCGCCACGGTGAAGTTGTCGAGTCAGGCACGTGCAGGGATGTCATGGAGACACCGAAACACGCCTACACGCAAGAATTGATGGCCGCGATGCCCTCGCCCGCCCCAAAACACATGGGCGCGAGCAAGACGGTGGGCACGCCGCTGATTGAAGTGCGGGGGGGGGTGAAGCGCTACGTGACGAAGAAAAACGTGTGGGGCAAGCCGGTGTCGCATTTCGAAGCGCTCAAGGGCGTGAGCCTGGCCATTGCAGCCGGCGAGCGCGTCGGTCTTGTGGGCGAAAGCGGGTCGGGCAAGTCTACCCTGGGCCGGGTGATGCTTGGGCTTGAAGCGGCCGAGGAAGGCTCCGTGATGTGGAAAGGTGGTGCAGCCCAAGGTCGCGCGTTCCGAAGGTCAGCACAGCCCGTGTTCCAGGACCCGTTCTCCGCCCTGAATCCCAGGATGACCGTGGGGGCGGCACTGCAAGAGGCCGTCGATCAACGGCTGGCGAAGGACGGGCCGACGGTGAGAGAATTGCTGGAAGAAGTGGGGTTGTCGGCCGGGGATGCGGCGCGGTTCCCCAACAGCTTCAGTGGGGGGCAGCTGCAACGCATCGTCCTGGCGCGGGCCTTGGCGTTGTCGCCAGAGTTCCTCGTGCTCGACGAAAGCGTGGCAGCGCTGGATTTGCGGATTCAGGCCGAGATTTTGGACTTGCTCAAGGAGCTCTGCGAGCGCCGAGGGCTCACTTTCCTCTTCATCAGCCACGACTTGAATGTGGTGGGGGCCGTGTGCGACCGGATTGCGGTGATGCAGGCAGGCGTCCTTGTGGAAGAAGGACCTGCAGACCAAATCCTAAGTTGTCCACAACATCCGTACACCCAACGTTTGTTGAAGAGCCGTCCGGGCCTCCCACGGGAGGTGGGCGTTGCGTAATTTGCCGTGAAATTCACGGCGATGCGCAGGTCCCTTCGACGACGCGCATGCCCTACGAACCTTGTCATGGCCCTGATTCAAAAATCCCTCGAGGAGGGCATCCTCACCCTGACCATCCAACGGCCCGAAGCGCTCAACGCGCTGAACCGTCAAGTCATCGACGCCCTGAGTGCAGCCATCGAGGCTGCCCAAGCGAACACTGAGGTGCGCGTCCTCATCATCACAGGGTCTGGCGACAAGGCCTTTGTGGCTGGTGCCGACATCAAAGAATTTGCGGACTTTGACCAGGTTCAAGGCGAAGAACTCGCCCGGAGGGGACAGCGCGAATTGTTTGATCGCGTCGAACGCAGCGCCAAACCCGTGGTGGCGGCCATCAACGGCTTTGCCTTGGGTGGCGGGCTCGAATTGGCCATGGCTGCCCATGTTCGGGTGGCCTCGAGCAACGCCAGGATGGGGCTTCCCGAGGTCAGCTTGGGGGTCATTCCGGGCTACGGGGGCACGCAGCGCCTTGCCCAAATTGTTGGCAAGGGCAAGGCGATGGAAATGGTCTTGACAGGTGGAATGATTGATGCCGAGGCTGCGCTTGCTTGTGGGCTTGTCAACCAAGTGGTGGACCAAGAATTGTTGCTTGAAACCGCCCACGCCTTGGCTGCCAAAATGGCCAAAAACGCACCCACGGCCTTGGCAGCAGCCCTCGACAGCGTGCTGGCAGGGTACAGCCGAGAAGGCTTTGAGGTGGAGGTGACGAGGTTTGGACAATGTTTCAACACGGACGACTTCAGGGAGGGAACCACAGCCTTTTTGGAAAAGCGCAAACCCAACTTCCCTGGATCATGAGCCAGCTGAAGGATGCCCCAACCTGGACCGTCGAGGTCCCTGTCGCTACCACGTCTCATCACGCGTTGCCGACGTATGCAACCCCTGACAGCGCGGGCCTTGACTTACGGGCCAAGCTCGACACACCCAAGGTCCTTCAACCCGGGGAGCGTGCCTTGATTCCCACGGGACTTCATCTGGCCTTACCAGCCGGCTTTGAAGCCCAAGTCAGGCCACGAAGCGGCTTGGCCTTCAAACATGGGGTCACCGTGCTCAACAGCCCTGGCACCATCGACGCGGACTACCGCGGTGATGTCGGCGTGATCCTCATCAACCATGGCCAAGTCCCCTTCACCATTGAAGATGGCGAAAGGGTGGCCCAGCTCGTAGTGGCCCGGTATGACAGGGTCCACTGGAACCTGGTGGAAGACGTTGAGGGGTTGACTGAGACGGCACGCGGAGCAGGTGGATTTGGCCACACCGGAACTCACTGAACTTGAAAAGAGCTCGAACGGAACTTGAACCCAATTTGACCTGACATGAACATCATCATCCCCATGGCTGGCCGCGGAAGCCGCCTCCGACCCCACACCCTGACTGTGCCCAAACCCCTCGTGCCTGTGGCGGGCAAACCCATCGTGGAGCGCCTTGTCGAAGACATCGTGCGGACCGCCCACCAAGGGGTTGACAACATTGTGTTTGTCACAGGGCAATTCGGCGAAGAGGTGGAGCGCGATTTGATTGCCGTGGCGGAACGACTCGGTGCCAAGGGACACATTCGCTATCAAGAACAACCCTTGGGGACGGCCCATGCCATTTTGTGCGGGCAAGACTTCCTCGAAGGTCCTGTGGTCGTGGCCTTTGCCGACACGTTGTTTCGGGCCAACTTCACCATTGACCCGGAAGCCGATGGCGTGTTGTTTTGCCAAAAAATTGAAGACCCCTCAGCCTTTGGCGTGGTGGTCACGGACGACAGTGGCACCATCGTGGACTACGTGGAAAAGCCTCAAGAATGGGTGGGTGACCTGGCCATGATTGGCATGTATGCATTCAAAGACGGCGCACGTCTCCGCAAGGAATTGCAGCGACTGATTGACCAAAACATCGCAAAAGGCGGGGAGTATCAATTGCCCGACGCGCTTCGACACATGACCCAACACGGTGTGAAGTTCATCCCCGGAGAGGTGTCAGAATGGATGGATTGTGGCAACAAAGCGGTGACTGTGGAAACCAACGCACGGATGCTTTCCATCTTGGAAGAAGAGGGAAGACTCGACGCGGTCCCTGCCTCTGCACGTGTGGTGGACAGTGTGATTTTGCAACCCTGCCACCTTGGCGAAGGGGTGGTGGTGGAACGGTCCGTGGTGGGGCCCCATGTGACCTTGGGAGCCGGCACCATCATTCGTGATGCCCGCATCCAAAACGCACTGGTTGCGGAAGATAGTTTGATTCAACACGCCGTGATTGAAGGGGCCATGGTGGGCGCGCATGCCGCGTGGCATGGTACCCCGGAGGATGCGAGTTTGGGCGATTACTCCACCCTAGGAACACCTCGCCCATGACCCGTCTTCGCCTCCAAACCACATGGACATCACCCCACCCTTGGGTCTGGGCGATGGCGGCCTGGATCATGTTGCCCGGGTGCACGCTCATGTCCAAGTTGACGGGAGGGGGCGAAGACATCCCCTACGCCGAGGAGGTTCAACGGACCTGGTTTGAAGGTCAGGGGCATCTTCTCAAGGGAGATTTGGAGGATGCGTATGCGAGCTTTTTGACCTGTGCAGAAGCACACCCGGACGAGTATGCCTTCCATTACAACCTCGGAAAAATTGACGTTGCGTTGGAGAGGTATGAAGCCGCACTGAGACACCTCGACCGCGCCCTGGAATTGGAGCCCTCCAACACATGGGTCGCGTTTCACCATGGGGAAGCCCGGCTGGGCTTGGGCGATGGGGAGGGAGCAGCCAAGGATTGGATGGCATTCACCACGGCACGGCCGGGGGACCTTGAGGCCATCGGGACCTGCACCGCAAGGCTGGTGGCGGAGGGACATGCTTCCCCCGCCCTCGCCCTCCTGGAGAATTACGAGCGACATGTGGGCTTGGACCCCGACGTGAGGATGGAGGCCTTGAGAATTGTCGAGCACGTCGCGTCTCCCAAGGATCTCGGGATGTTCTTGACCAAGGCTGTGGAGGACTTCCCCAAAGACGAGGTTTTTGCCTTGCAATTGGCGCGTTGGTTCATGGCTGCGGGAAATCTTGACGCGGCGTTGGATCAGCTCACCTCACTGGCCGAGCGCAGTGATTGGGGGTTGATTCAATTCGAATTGGCCGAAGTCTACACCCGGCGCGATCAGTTGAGCCAGGCCTTGGTTCACCTTCAGCGCGCGTTTGCCTCGACGGATGTCCCCTTGGAGGACAAACTTCAAGTCGCCCTGGCCTATCACCTGCTGGCCCAAGGTTCTCCTGAATTCTCAAACGCCGCAAGCGTGCTGCAAGTCCTGCTCGAGACGCATCACCGCGACGACCATCGGGTGTTGGCCTGGGCAAGGGACCGTGCCCAAGAAGAAGGACGACTCGTGGATGCCTTGTCCTTGGGCCGTGAAGTGGTGGCCATGACCCCAGGCAGCTTGGACGCCTGGGTGAGCTTGGCCGCCCTCGAAGCGGAAGCCCGTCAATGGGAGGCCATGGTGGAGGATTGCGACAAGGCCTTGGCGAGGTTCCCCCTCTCCCCCCTGCTCTACTACGACAAGGGTCATGCCCTCGGTCAATTGGACCGGCACATCGAGGCGGTCGAGGCCTATCGTGGCGGTTTGGCCGTCGTTGTCGACGAGCCGGCCATGACCGGGGCCCTGGCCGCAGGTTTGGCCCAAAGCCTGAGAGAACTGGGACAACTGGACGATTCTGAACAGGCCTTTGAACGAAGCCTGCGCGCCTACGAAGACCCCTACGTGCTGAACAACCACGCCTACTATTTGGCCGGGCGATTCAACCTGCCCTCGGGCAAAGCAAGATTGGAACGGGCCCTCGAGTGCAGCACGAAGGCCAACGCGTTGATGTCCGGCGAAGGCAATTTCATGGACACCCAGGCCTACATCCTGTACAAATTGCAACGACTCGACGAAGCCTTGGTATGGATCTTGGATGCCCAGTCCAACGGCATGGACGGCGATCCCGTGGCCCTCGAACACGAGGGAGACATCCGCAGGGCGATGGGCGACGAAGCTGGGGCCTTGGACGCCTACCAGCGCGCCTTGGACGCGGGAGGCAAGGTGGATGTGTTGAATGCCAAACTTCACCGAGAGTGACCTCAAGGGGGCACCACATCGCACAATGGATGATGGGGATGGTTGCAGCCATCCTGTTGTTGACGTCGTCGACGGGATGTTTGACCTCCACCCGTCGGACCCAACAAACCTTGACCAACCAAGAAGCCGATGCGCTGCTCGACAGCCTCCAAGCACGGTCGCCCGAATGGAGTATGCTGGGGCTGAGGCTGGAAGCGAGTGCTGAGGCCATGGGCAAATCGGGCTCCTTCACCATGAACGTGCGGATGGCCAAGGACAGCGTGATTTGGATGAGCATCACCTACGGCGTGGAGGCGGCGAGGGTCCTGCTCACGCCCGATTCGGTGTTGGTCTTGAGCAAACTACCCGGAAATCGCTTCGTGTTTGAAGGAGATTACGCCATGCTCGAGTCGGCATTGAAGGCACCGTTGGATTTTGGGCTTGTGCAAAGCATGCTGCTCGGAGAGCCCCTGTACCTGCGGCCCGATCAGGAAGACTACGTGAGCAAGATTCAAGAGGGCCATTACGTGCTGATGACCAAATACGATCGCAATGTCCGTAAGCTCGTGGGGGCAGACGAGAAGGCCTTTGTGCCCGATGACAGCTTGAGCATCGTGTTGAAAGACAAGAAGGCGGAGCGACTCCTCGAAAAAGCGGACAACGACGAGGGATTGTTGGTGAAGAGGTACTGGGTCGATGGCATGACCTACGATCCTGTGAAGGATGTGTTGGACGATCTCCTGCGGCAGCGGACTTTGCAGGTGGAACGGGACGACTTTGAGGAGACTGAGCTCGGTCGGCTTCCCAACCGCATCCACATGCAGGCCCTGGGGCCCGAGGGGCGGTTTGACGCCTTGGTGATTGTCAAGCGGCGCAGGCCTGAGCGGGTGTATGACTTCCCATTCACAATTCCTGACAATTTTGAACGACGTACCTCTCTTTGAAGGATGCACCGCGCATGAGCCTGCGAGGTGGGGTCGGCTGGTCCGGCTCGCTCTGTGGGTAAGCCTCGTTGCGGGGCCTGGCCTCATGCGGGGCCAAACCCCAAGCAAGGAGGCCCTTCAAAAAGAACGGGACCGCATCACGGCTCAGATCGCCACCACAGAGGCCCTCTTGGGCAAAGCGAGGAGCAACCGCGACAACGCCTCCAACCAGGTTGCCCTGCTTGATCAGCAAATCCAACTCCGTCAAAAGTTGGTCAACCACCACGAGGGCACCATCCATTCGTTGGAGCGTTCGATGCGAGGGACCGACACGGAAATCCGAACGCTGGAAGGTCACGTGGCTGCGCTCAAGGACGAGTACGCACGCATGATTCGCCAGGCCTACCGCATGAAGCTGTCGTCGAATCCGTGGATGTTTGTGTTCGCAGCGGAGGACTTTTCCCAAGCCGTGCTCAGGTTTCAAATGATTCAGTCGTATTCCGAAGTCCGAAAAAGGCAGGTCGAACAAATTGAGGCGGCACAGGCCGAATTGGGGGACATCCGAATCACCCTGGCCGAGGAACGTGGCGCCGTCGAAATCGCCTTGGCTGAGGCAAAAAAAGCCCGGGATGAGTTGAAAGGGGACAGGGCCGAGCGCGCACACTTGGTGGAGCAACTCAAGGCCGAGGAGAGCCGCTTGCGGCAAGCCCAACGAGACCAGGAACGCGAACGTCAACGGCTCAACGATGAAATCAAGCGGATCATCGAGGCCGAAATCGAGGCTGAACGTGCTTCGGCGGCGGGCGAATTTGCCCTGACGCCCGCCGGAAAAATCGTCTCTGAGGACTTTGAAAACAACAAGCGTTCCCTCCCCTGGCCAGTGATGCGGGGGGTAGTGACACAGGGGTTTGGGCGTCAGCCTCACCCCACCTTGGCAGGCATCACCATTGACAACAACGGCATCGACATCACCACCGAGGCCGGCAACCGCGTGCTCAGCATCTTCCGGGGGAAGGTCACCAGCGTCTTCAGCCTTCCCGGGGCAGGGACCACCCTGATTGTCACCCACGGTGCCTACCGCACGGTGTATTCCAACCTGTCGAATTGTGCTGTCCAAAAAGGCGACGAGGTTGAAGTAGGCGCCTTCCTTGGGGAGGTTCATGGGACACGGGGCGACAACGCGATTTTGCATTTTGAAGTTTGGAAAATCATTGGTTCCGAGCGCACTCCACAGGATCCAAGGACGTGGCTGAAGGCCAAATGAAGGCCCGGCAAATGACCCAATGAGGGGATTGTACCAGATGTCATTCCAAACCACCTTGCGCCCGTGAATCTCGCACTCGTCGGCAACCCCAACACGGGCAAGTCCACCCTCTTTCAGCGCTTGACGGGCAAGTCTGTCGCTGTGGGCAACCTTGCGGGGGTCACAGTGGATACGGCCGTAGGAACGTGTCGCCATCCAGGGGGCGAAAGCTGGGTGATTCACGACCTTCCGGGCCTGTACAACCTGCATGCCCAAACCGACGATGGTCGCGTCACCGAGCGCACCCTCCTCGACCCCACGCATCCGCACCGCCCCGACTTCATCGTGCTCGTCGCGGACACCTTGACGCTCCAGGGTCAACTCTTCCTGGTGTTGCAGGTTCGGGAGTTGGGGGTGCCTTGCATGCTTTTGTTGAACCACATGCACACCACAGGGCCTTCCCGCAGTGAGCTCAGAACCCAAGCGCGGGAACTCGAAGACGCCTTGGACATGCCCGTGCGCGTGATCAATGCCTTGGATGACGACCCACAAGCTTGGGTGAAAGCCTGGGCGCCCATCCTTTCAGTCCCCAAGGCATGTGCAGCCATCCGCGCGGTCCCTTCTTCCATGGAGGACGGCGTTCGGGCGCTTCGTCCTCACCTGCCGGCGAGCACCCCTGGGTTGCTCTGCCACCTGTTGCGCATGCAAGATGTACCATCGTGGCTCACCCCCGAAGGCCAAACCGTGTGGCGACAGGCCAGGACCACCATGGACAGCCCCGCCGCCATGCAACTCGAAGAGGCCGGCGAACGCATGGCCCAAATCCGCGACATCCTCCCCACCCCCGCCCCCGCCGTGGCTCCTTCGACGACGCGCTGGCTGGACAACGTCCTGACGCATCCGGTGTGGGGAGTCTTGGGGTTTGGGCTAATCTTCTTCGTGATGTTCCAAGCGGTCTACAGCTGGGCGACGGTACCGACCGACCTGCTCGACGGCTGGATGGCAAGCGGCATCGACGCCGTTCAACGAGCGCTCCCCGACACGTGGTGGCGGAGCTTGATCGTAGACGGCGCCCTGGCGGGCCTCGCGGGCATTCTTGTGTTCTTGCCCCAAATCATGATCCTTTTTGGCTTCACGGCCCTGCTCGAACACAGCGGTGCCATGGCACGCCTTGGCTATGTCGGCGACCGGTTCCTTCGACGCCTCGGCCTCGCTGGCCGCAGCGCGGTCAGCCTCGTGGGTGGCATGGCCTGTGCTGTTCCCGCCGTGATGGCCGCCCGCGCCCTGCCGGACCGCCGAGAGCGCCTCGTCACCATCCTCGTCACCCCCCTCATGACGTGCTCGGCACGTCTTCCGGTCTACGCTTTCCTCATCGCCTTCGTCGTGCCCAATGGCACGGTCCTCGGCTTCAACCGGCAGGGCCTCTTCCTGTACGGCCTCTACCTGGCAAGCACAGCCGCCACCCTCGTCATGGCCTGGCTCCTGCACCGCAACCTGCCTCAAAACGCGCAGCGCCGTGAGCTCGCCGAAGAGTGGCCGCCCTACCGTCTCCCCAAACTTCCCCTGGTGGCGGGCAACATGGTCCGCCAAGGATCCATCTTCCTTCGCTCCGCCGGGCAAGTGATCCTGATCCTGAGCGTCGTCCTTTGGGGCCTCGGGTTCATGGGCTCCGGCACCCTTGCCGAGCGGCAAGCGATGGCGCCCGCCCAACGCCTCGAAACGAGCGTCCTAGGCGCCATCGGCGACGCCATCGAACCCGTCGTCACACCGCTCGGCTACGACGGCCGCCTCGGCATCGCGGTCCTGAGCTCCTTCGCCGCCCGCGAGGTCTTTGTAGGCACCGTCCAAACCCTCTACCCCTCCGCCGACGGCTCCACCCCCAAGGTCAGCGAACTCAAGTCCCGTCTCGCTCAGGAAATCCATCCCCGCACCGGACGCCCCCTGCTCACCACCGCCTCGGCAGCCTCCCTCATCGTCTTCTACATGTTCGCGATGCAATGCCTGAGCACCGTCGCCATCGTGCGCTCCGAACTCAACAGCTGGCGCTGGGCCCTGGGTCAAGCCACCATCCTGACCGCCCTGGCCTACCTGTTGGCCTGGGTCACCCACCTCATCTTGTCGTAAGACGTGTTACGCCACTTCGGTGGCGTCGGCAGCCACGCGCACCCACAGGTGAGCCGCCGCTTCTTTGCGCACCGCCAGCGTGCGGCCGCAGGTGCAGATGGCCATGGGACCTCCGGCAGGCGCCACGTGGCGCACCTCCACCGACGACCCAATGCAGCAGCCCATTTGAACGAGCGCCATCACCTCCTCAGGTGTATCGACGCGCTCGATAACCCCGCACTCCGCAGGACCCAAATCGGACAAACGCTTCATCTGCATGGTGCAAAAATACGCGGACGTTTCCTTCGGGATGCCTCCCCTGTTTGGGGGATTTCCATCAACTTGCAGGCATGACTTATGCAACCACTGTTGTTCGTAGCGCCATGGCCGGCTGTGCTTGGTGCTTGATTTTCCCTTTCCAAGCCCAAATCACTTGGGATTTTGCCGAGCCCATCGACGTGGCAAGCAGCAGCTACGGCAACCGATGTCCCCGCCTTGTCCTTGACGCAGATGGTGACCCTGTGGTTTTCATGGGTCAAACCAACGAAGGACTCTACGTGACCACAAGCGAAAATGGTTTTTTCAATGCCCCTCAACTTGTTCCAACAGATCCTGGCATCTTTTTGAGCGACGCCGAAGGGCCAGACGTTGCAACGTGGGGCAACACACTCGGCCTGGCCTACCAAATCGCGGGTCAATGGGCAACTGGCGCCATGTTCATGCGTTCCGACGATGGCGGCCTCACCTGGTCTCCCTCTTACCCCATCGCCCCCAACGCCACCGAGGACCACTTTATGCCCATTCCTGCTTTTGACGACGACGGCAACCCCTTCGTCGGCCTCAAGCTCGGAAGCGGCAACAATGCACAAGAAGGCGTTCTTCGCTCCCTCGACGGGGGCCAAAACTGGGGTCCTGCCGAACCTGCCAGCTTCTCAGCGGGGAACGGCATCGCTTGTGAATGCTGCCCAAGCCGAACCATCTTCGGCAACGGTCGCTACCATACCCTCTATCGCCGAAACAACAACAACACCCGTGACATGTGGCTCGTGTCCTCGGAAGACGGCGTCATCTGGGACCAACAACTCGACCTCGACCCCACCGATTGGCAAATCAATGCCTGTCCTGAAACAGGTGCTAGCTCCGCTTGGCTTCCGGACGGCCGACTCATTTCTGTCTTCATGAGTGCTGGAAACGGAAACTCACGGATTTACCTCAACCTCTCAGACCCCGCTTCCAACGATGCCGGATCTACGTTGGAATTGACCTTCAATCAATTCTCAAACCCCAATCAAAACCAACCCGACATCGCTGTCGGCCCCACCCACACGGTCGTCGCATGGGAACAAAATGAGGGCGGCTACGAAATCCAGCTGTCTGTTGCTCCCAACAGCGACCTCCCAAGTGGTCTGGTCGACATGGCTGTTTCTCTCAGCGAGTCCCTTTCCGGCTCCAACCGCCATCCCGACGTGGCCATCCACGGAAATACCGTCCATGTCATTTGGCAAAACAGCGCCAACGGCACCGTCAAATACCTCCGGGGTACCCTCGATGGCACCTCCGCCCTCCAACCCACTCCTTCCTCTTCCTCCCAGCCGCGCCTCACCCGCCTCGGTCCTGACTGGGTCTTGCTCCGCGATGCCCGTCCGGGAAGCACGTACCGCATCCTTGATGCTTCCGGCGCCACACTCCATGAAGCACGCTGCACACCCAACGGTACCGCCAACCTCCCGACGCGCTTCCTCTCGACCCCAACCCTCTTCGTCCAAACTGAAGGCGCCTCCTTCCCCGCACTCCTTCGACTCGGAAAAACAGATTAAAAACGGTGGGTTTGCACTTCGCGAACTCCGCTGTACATTTGCGTCCGCTCTGGGCATTTAGCTCAGCTGGTTAGAGCGCTACCTTGACATGGTAGAGGTCACTGGTTCGAGTCCAGTATTGCCCACAACCCC
>JBEARC010000096.1:0-4490 GCA_041163465.1 Bacteroidota bacterium | reverse complement strand
GGCCTTGAGTCGCGCTGCCGAAATGTTGTCGCTGCATTACGACGCCTTCACCAAGAAGCACTATGACAAACTCCAAGCGGCCCTCGATATCAGTGAAGATGAGCTCAAAGTCGCCTTGGAAGAGTTGACCAAACTCAATCCCAAGCCGGGGAACTCGGGCAGTGAATCGAGTCGAACTGTTCAACATGTCATTCCTGACTTTACCCTTGGGGTTGACGGGGAGGACATCGTGTTGCAACTCAATGGAAGGAACGCTCCCGACCTGCGCATCAGCAGAACGTATCGGGAGATGATGGATACGTATTCCAAGGGCGGGAAGCAAGACCGTGCCACCCGAGAGGCCTTGGCTTTTGTCAAACAAAAGGTGGATGCGGCGAAATGGTTTGTGGATGCCATTGCACAACGGCAGCACACCCTGCTGAAGACCATGCAAGCCATTGTGGACCATCAACGCGCGTATTTTTTGAGTGGGGATGAGGTGGATCTTAAACCAATGATTCTCAAGGATATCGCCGATCGCATTGGAATGGACATCAGCACGGTGTCTCGGGTTGCCAACAGCAAGTACATCCAAACGCCCTACGGTACGATGCTCCTGAAATCGTTTTTTTCCGAGGGTTTGAGTACGGACAGCGGGGAGGATGCGAGTTCCCACGAGGTGAAGAAAATCCTGAAGGATGCCATGGATGGCGAAGACAAGAGAAAGCCCTTGAGCGATGAGAAATTGGGCATTTTGCTCAACGCCAAGGGCTACAACATTGCCCGTCGAACTGTGGCCAAATACCGGGAACAAATGGGCATTCCTGTGGCCAGGTTGCGCAAGGAATTGTGATGGGGATTTCCAACGCGAGGCGATCGTGGGAACACAGGGTGGCAGCCATTGTGAGCGCCATTCTCCATCCATTGCTCATGCCCCTTGGAACTTTGGTCATGTTGTTTGCCGTGGACGGGGTCTTGAAGTATCGGGTGGGGTTGTTTGCGTATTTGTTGCTGCTGCTCTCCATCAACACGCTTGCGCCGGCCATTTCGCTGGCGTTGTTGAGGCGGAGGGGGGTGATTTCAGACCTTGACATCCGGAACCGTCGAGAGCGCATCTTGCCTTTTTTGATCGTGCTTGCCTACTATGTGATGGCCTATGTCCTGGTCTCTCGGGGAGAGGCCGTTGTTGTGCCTGTTTTTTATCAGCACGTGTTGTTGGCTTTGGTGGTTGCCATCGCTTCGGCGTGGTTGGTGACGTGGCGATTCAAGATCAGCATGCACATGATGGCCCAAGGCGGTGTCATGGGGGTGTTTTTGCGAGTTGCCGTGCTGCAACCTACGTGGGACATGATGTGGACAAGTGCCTTGATTCTGTGCGCAGGTCTTGTGGGTTGGAGTCGACTTCAATTGGAGGCTCATCGTCCCGTCGAAGTCTACACAGGGTATGCCCTGGGCTTACTTGCTGTCTCGGTTGTGTTGTTTTGACCTTGGTACGGAGGACAAACGCGACGACGCGTTCAAACGTGCCCCCCTTTGTTGTCACGCTGTCCCAAACGTTGCTGCCAATTCCAAGCATCGGACATCGCGTCATCCAAGGTTCGTGAGGCTTTCCAGCCGAGCTCTGCATGGGCACGGAGAGGGTCTGCCCAAATGGCCACAACGTCTCCAGGGCGCCTGGGCCCAATGACGTGGGGGACTGCCAAACCTGTGGCCCGTTCAAAACTTTGAATGACCTCCTTGACGGAGGCTCCTGTTCCAGTTCCCAAATTGAAGGCCCTCACACCGTCATCGCTTGGCGACAAGCACCAATTCAGTGCAGCCACATGGGCCTCTGCCAGGTCCATGACATGGAGGTAGTCTCGAATGCACGTTCCGTCTGGCGTGTCGTAGTCGTCACCAAACACGGTGAGTGCGGGACGAATCCCGGCCACGGACTGGGTCAGGAAGGGGACGAGGTTGTTGGGCACACCGAGTGGCAACTCTCCAATCACGCCACTCGGATGTGCCCCCACTGGATTGAAATACCGGAGCAGGGCAATCCTGGCAGCATCCCGGCTTGCCGCATGGTCCGTCAAGACGCGCTCGCACGCTTGTTTGGTCCACCCATAAGGAGATTCAGCCCGTTGCATGGGCGCCCCTTCATCCACGGGCACAGCTTCCGGCTCTCCATACACGGTACAGCTCGATGAGAACACCATGGCTTCGACACCAAACTCGGCCATGACTTGCAAAAGCACGCCCAGACCACCGACATTGTTGGCCGCGTACAGCGCGGGTTTTTCGACACTTTCACCCACGGCCTTGAACGCGGCAAAATGCAACACGCCACGAATGGGTTGGCCCAAGTCAATCTGATGCTGAAACAGGGCCTTCAAGCCATCGAAGTTTGAGCAATCGAGGTTGTGAAAAGGGATGTCACGACCACACAATTCACGGACACCTGCCACGGCATCTGGCGTTGAATTGCTGAGATTGTCCAAAAGAATGGGGTGGTGCCCCGCTTCATGCAAGGCCACAGCGGAATGACTTCCAATGTACCCGGCCCCGCCTGTGACGAGGACGTGGTGTCCGTGAGTTTGGTCCATGCACGAAAATTACGCAACAATTTGGGTGCGTCTCCCGTATGCCGGCACATGGAGTCCCGTTTTGATTTGACCTACCTCGATCAGGTGTTTCACGGCAACGAGGCCATGGTGGGACAAATCGTGACGCTTTTTCTCGAACAGGCACCTCACATTGGAGGTCAGATGATTCAATGCGTTCACGAGCAACGATGGTCGGATCTTCACCCGCTGGCCCACAAGCTGAAAAGCAGTGTCAACATGCTGGGGATTCATGGCGTCTTGGATCTAGTGCTCGAGCTCGAGAAAAGGAGCAAGCTTCGAGAGGATAGCACCAAGATTCCGGCATTGGTGACTGACATTGTCAACGGTTTGCGAGCCGCCTGTGACGAACTCGCCGAGGCTTGGATTGGTCGCGGAGCAACATCCACAGGATGGTCGGCCTTGCGGAGGGCTTGAGCCAAGGATTCTTCGCGTCGCTTGACATCGCTTGACTTTGCGACCTCCGCAACCACGCAACCACGCAACCACGTTTCCGCACCATTCCTTGGATTCATGGCTAAGTTTGGGCCATGGATGATTCGACCAAACATCACCTGGCACTTTCACTCGAGGAGGCCCAAGCCTTGCTTTCCTCTCCGATGACTCGCCTGTCCGTAGATGCCCCGTGTACGACGGACCAAGGCATTGAGGTATGGACGGAGGAAGAATTGGAACGGCGCTGTGATCGGTACGCCGAGAGTCCGCCAGTTTGCGGCTTGTGGGTCCCGGCCTCAGGTGCTGCGAGTCGCATGTTTAGGCCGGTGGAGGATGATGTCGACGTCGTTGTTGACATGTGGGCTCAACGCCATTCCTACGGCTTGGGTGGTATGTGGGAACAGCAGGTGAAGGAAACGGCGGAATCCTCAGAGGACCCAGAGACCTTGCGTCGGGCGTTGATGCGTTGCATGCATGGGGGAAGTTTGCCCAAGGGGTTGGTGCCCTTTCACAGGACTGGTGAATATCATGATGCGGAGACAGCGCTTGAAGCCCACGTTCGATTCTGGCACCACGACATGGGAGGAGGTGATGTATGGTTCACAGTGCCACCAACCTGGAGGGCCACCATGGAGGAGCATCTCGCGGCTCATCCCTCCGTGGCGGCTTCGGCCATCCGCATCCACACGCAAATTCAGGACCCGGGGACGGACACGCCCGTACTGATGGACAACGGCCAATGGATTCGAAGGGAAGATGGTTCAGTGCTCCGGCGTCCAGGAGGGCATGGTGCCTTGATTTCCAATTTGGAGGCATTGAGTGTTCCTATGGTGGTCATACGCAACATTGACAACGCGCCCTCGCCGGCCCAATCTTCCTTGAGAAGACGATGGACGCGCGCCATGGTTCAGGCCATGGAAGAATGGCGAATGGAACGGGAGGATTTGGTCCATGCGGTCACAAGGCAATCAACTTCATGGCGAGAACGGGCAGAGTCTTGGCTGTCAGACCAATTCAAGGATGCTGGTGTCCTGCAAGACATGTCCCAAGCGGATGTGATGGATTGGCTGTCACGTCCGATGCGACTCGTCGCTGTGGTTCGCAATGAAGGCCAACCAGGAGGAGGGCCTTGCTGGGTTCAAGCCCACAACGATGCGGTGGGCATGATCCGACGACAAATCGTCGAAGCCATTGAATTTGAAGACGATCAGCAGTTGATCTTGGAGAGGGCGACTCATTTCAACCCCGTGGACATGGTTTGTGTTCCAGGGACCCAACCGCTGGTGACGTTCATGGATCGTTCGCGGTTCATGGTGGCCCAAAAGCAGGTTCAAGGCATCGATGCCCGCGTATTGGAGTATCCAGGGTTGTGGAACGGTTCGATGTCTGGTTGGTTGACGCGTTTTGTCGAGATTCCTTCAGCATGTTTTCAGCCTGTGAAGACGGTGCTTGATTTGCGGAATCGGCTTTGAT
>JBEARC010000095.1:0-9631 GCA_041163465.1 Bacteroidota bacterium | reverse complement strand
CCCGTTCAAGTGCTTCAGCTGAACGATCCATCAGGACAACATCGTGTCCCGATTGGGCGAACACGTGGGCAATGCCGTTCCCCATGGTTCCGGCTCCAATGACGGTCACATTCATGTCAGGAACCTTTTTTGGAATTCGCCTTGGTGGCAGGCTTCTTGGCTGCTGCAGGTTTGGCCGATCCCGATTTGGCAGACTTGCCGCCTGCCGCCGCCTGCGACTTGGTGCCAGCTGCTTTGGTCCCAGATGTGGACTTGGTGGACTTGGTTGCCTTGGTGGACTTGGTTGCCTTGGACTTTGTCTCGTCAGAACCCTTGCCACTTGCGTCCTCTGCCGGCTCTTCGTCGCTCGCTTCAGGCGAGGTCAATGGAAAGGCATTGTGCTGGGTCAACATGTTGTACCACTGCACCAACTTCTTCAAATCGCTTTGGTAGACGCGTTCGTGGTCGAGTTCAGGCACAATGCCATCGATGAAATCCCGAATGGTTTGGGGGTTTTCCTTGTGCGAAGGGCCTTCTTTGCCTTGTTGTGCTTCCGCCAACCTGTTGAGTACGTCCTTCAAGGGGAGGTCGTCATTCACGGTGTACATGGTGATGTCGGACAGGTTGCTCACCCGGGCTGCACCGGGTACGCTCGAGCGTTTGCCATCCATCAGACTTTCAACCACAATGCTGACTGTGCCCGAGGCAATCACCTTGAAAAGGCCGGGCTTGCCGGCGATGGCGAGGATTTCTTGAATGTTCATTGCGGTGCGAAAGTAAGCAGGAGAGGCCGTTTATGGACATCGAGAGAGCGCTTGAAGGGCTGTGGCCGTTCCACTGGCGTCAACCTTGTAGGCAAGGTGATGGATGCCATTGGTGACCAACAACTCGGGCACGCCAAGGACCAAGTTGTACCGTGCGGCTTGGTCCAGTACCTCCTGGCTAAGCGGAACCTGGGGGGCCTTGCATTCGACGAGCAAGCGGGGGGTTTGGTCTTGGGTGAAGGCCACCAAATCAGCCCTGCGAGCCGTCCCGTTCAACATGAGCCGATGCTCTACAGCCATGCATCCCAAGGGGTATCCCAACGCGGTATGCAGGTGATGGATGACGTGCTGACGAACCCATTCTTCAGGCTCCAAAGCGACCCACTTGCGTCTGGCCAAACACAGCACCTGCTCCTTCCCTTGGGGCGATGTACGCAACCTCAAAGGGGCCTCGGGCCAATCGAGTGGTGGACGATGCCATCCCATGGTGCGAAGCTACGGTCGGAGTAACTTCGCATCATGCCGCATCGCCAAATCCTTCGAACCATCGAAGCGGGACAATGGTCTCCGATCTATGTCCTGCATGGCGAGGAACCTTACTTCATTGCGGAAATTGTCAAGTCGTTGCAGAACCATGTGGTGGAGGAGGGTATGAAGGATTTCAACGAAACGGTCCTCTATGGGCGAGATGCAGATGTGGAGGACATCCTCGGCGCGGCGCGACGTTTCCCGATGATGGCCGATCGTCAGCTGGTGCTCGTCAAGGAAGCCCAGGATCTTCGGATGTGGAAGCGAAAGGACGACATGGCCAAACTCGAAGCCTACGCCGAATCACCCGTACCCTCGACCGTGTTGGTGTTTGCGCATCCCCACAAAAAGGTGGACAGTCGTTTGAAGGCAGTCAAAACCATGTCCCGCATGGGGACCCTGTTCCTCAGTGAGAAGGTGCGAGATCACAAGTTGCCCCAGTGGATTTCCAGCGCGGTGCAAGAAGCCGGGCTCAAGGTTCAGTCGGACGTGGCGCAGCTGCTGGCTGAGAGTTTGGGCACAGACCTCCAAAAGGTGGCCAATGAGGTGTCCAAACTCAAGATTCTCCTCCCCCCTGGAACGCAGATCACGTCTAAAATTGTCGAAGAACACATTGGTATCAGCAAGGATTACAACGTGTTTGAGCTGCAACGGGCTTTGGCAAGCAAGGACATTGGTCGCGCCAACAGAATCGTTCACTACTTCGAGGCCAACCCCAAATCAGCGCCCTTGGCCATGGTCGTTCCTGTTCTTCACGCCTTTTTTGCCCGGGTGTTGGTGTACCAGAGTTTGAAGGACAGGAGCGAAGCGGCCGCCTCCAAGGCCATGAAATGCAGTCCGTACGCCGTTCGGGACTATGCAAGGGCGGCAGGGACCTTTCCTCCAGCCAAATTGGAGCGAATTTTTGGGTACTTGAGGGAGGCGGACAAGCGCTCGAAGGGGCGGGACAATGCCACCACATCCGATGGTATGCTTCTCCGTGAGGCCGTGTTCAAGATTTTGCACTGACCTTTGCCGGCATGATGCCATCCTCTCCTGACCACGCGTTCACGCATCCAGTGAAGCTGGAAAACGATCTCATGCTGAGAGCCCTCAGGGGAGAGGCTGTGGAACGCGTCCCGGTCTGGATGATGCGTCAAGCAGGCCGAACCTTGCCCGAATACCGTGAAGTCCGTGCAGAGGCTGGAGGATTCAAGGACCTGCTCTTTCACCCGGAGTGGGCTGCCGAAGTCACGGTGCAGCCCGTGGACGCCTATGGCGTGGACGCCGCGATCTTGTTCAGTGACATTTTGGTCGTTCCGGAGGCGATGGGTCTGCCCTACGAATTGGTTGAAAAGGTGGGGCCTCGTTTTGGCCAAACCATCCGCTCCGCATCGGACTTGGCGGCGCTCCGTCCCATCGATCCGCTGAAAGATTTGGACTATGTGATGTCGGCCATTGCGCAGATTCTCGGTGCGCTCGATGGCAGGGTGCCCTTGATTGGATTCGCGGGCGCACCTTGGACGATTTTCTGTTACATGGTCGAAGGCAAGGGGAGCAAAGACTGGACGCTTGCGCGCCGGATGCTTTGGGAAGAACCGGCGCTCGCCGACGCCCTGCTCGGCCAGATCGCAGAGGCCACCACGGCCTATCTGCGAGCCCAGATTGAGGCGGGCGTTCACGTCGTCCAGCTTTTTGACAGTTGGGCAGGTTCCCTGAGCAGGTCCCTGTATGTGTCTCGCATTTTGCCTCACGTCCAGTCCATTGTGGAAGGACTCGGCGCGCGTGTGCCCGTGACGGTCTTTGCCAAGGGCGGAGGGCATTTTCTTCAGGATCTCATGACCTTGCCTTGCACGGCCGTGGGTTTGGACTGGCAGACGGACCGCGCGACGGCCCGGTCGTTGGCCAATGCGGCTCCTGGCGGCCCCAAGGTGTTGCAAGGAAACCTCGATCCAAGCATCCTCTATGCCCAACCCGGCATCATTCGTGAGGAGACACATCACATGCTGGATGAATTTGGCATGACGCGTACCATCGCTAACTTGGGCCACGGTTTGTATCCTGACATCCCGGCCGATCATGGCAGGGCTTTTGTAGAAGCGGTCAAATCCTACCCAACCAACACAAGAGAAACAACAACAACTGCATGAATTTGAATCCTTTCACCCTTCGGGGTTTGGCCTTGATGGCCGCCGCCTTTACAGGCACCCTGCAAGCCCAAAACCTTGTGCCCAACGCCAGTTTTGAGCAAATCATTGAAGACGCCAGGGCCAAAGACTTCAAGGTCGAAGGCATGATCACGACCCACGGCCTCGAATGGCAAGGTGCCACCGCCGTCGCCCCCGACTTGTATTACACCACCGGCGAGGCATGCGAGGCGAAGGGAACAGCGACCAAGTCAACCAAAGCGTCAGCGCCTTGCAATTTCCGCGGATACCAAACCCCATCAGACGGAGAGTTCTACGCCGGATTTCGCGCCTACGCCAAAAGCAACCCCAAATTGAAGCGGTCCTACCTTCAGGTTCAGTTGACCGAGAAGTTGGAGAAGGATCAGATGTACTGCGTCTCGTTTGATGTCAGCTTGGGCGAATTGAGTCGCTATGCGGTGAACAATGTCGGGGCCGTGTTGAGTGATCGCAAGATTTCCACGGAGAAGGATTACCCGCTGGACATGGAGCCAAGTGTGTTGCACAAGTCCAACAAATTGATGCAATACTCCGAAGGATGGGAGACCATTTGTGGCACCTTTTATGGTTCAGGTGAAGAAGAATTCATCATCATCGGCTGTTTTGGGGCAGACGTGGATTTGGAAGTAGAGAAAGTTTCCAGCCGCCCCGTCGACCCCTCGGATTGCAAGGGTTGCTTCTCAGGAAAGGTTCCCCAGAGCGAGGCATACTACTTCGTCGACAACGTGTCGGTGACGGCCATCACCGCCAACAGCCAATGCAAGTGTGGTGCAGCGGATGAGCGCGACATGGACTTGGTGTTTGGTTCTTCAAGCAACTTGCCTGACGATGCCACGCCCAAACAACGCGTGGAAGACGCGGCCGTCTATTACGCCTTCCTCAAGCGCATGCCGACGGCAGCGGGCAAGGCCACAATCAGCGAGGTGGCCGGACTGTTGAAGGCCAACACGGGCATGCGTTTGGAAATCCTCGGACATTGCGACGACGATGAATTCAACGAAGGAAAAATCAACGTTCGGTACAAGAATGTGGGAGAAAAGCGTGCAGACCAAGTCAAGCGATTGCTCGAGGCTGAAGGCATCGCTGCGGATCGTTTGACTGTTTCCGGTCGCGAAAACACGGACCCCGCAAGTACGCGTGATTCAGAAATCGCCCGGGCTCAAAACCGTCGCGTCACCTTCGTGGTGAAATAAGGCACGAATCAGCTGACGGCAAGGTGGCCTCGGTGTGATGCAGGCATCATTCGGAGCACGACAAAGGCAATCAAAAACAGCACCACGAGGGCCAAAATGCTGTTGCGCATGGACCCTGTGAAGCCTTCGATGTAGCCCCATCCAAACATGCCGACCACCAGTCCACTTTTCTCGAGGACCTCGTAAAAGCTGAAGTACGAAGCGTGGTCCTCCGTGTGGGGAAGGAGCTTGGAATAGGTGGACCTGTTGAGGGACTGGGTGCCACCCATCATGAAGCCGATGACACCTGCGGCGACGTAGAAGCCTTCTTTGGAGGTGGCGAAGTAGTAGGCGTAGGCGCATACGGCACACCAGGCCAAAACGCAAGCGCCCAAGGCTTTCACGTTGCCCCATTTCCCGCTGAGCCAAGCCACGAAAAACGCACCTGGAATGGCCACGAGCTGAACGAGCAGCGTCGCAATGATGAGCTCGGGCGTGGTCAGTTTGACCTCCTTGATGCCAAAGCTGGTGGCCATGAGCATGATGGTTTGGATGGCCATGCTCATCACGAAGAAGGACCCCAAATACCGCGTCAAATGATGTTGTCCCTTCAATTCTCGGGCCACGCCCCGAAGTTCGCGAAATCCTTGCGTGAGCAGATTGCCTTCCGGGCGATGTCCAAACGGGTTGGTAGGGAGTCTGCGAAAGGCCGGTTGGGCCCATGACACCCACCACACACCCACAAGCACGAAGGCCCATTTGGTCAGGTGACTGCCGATGCCCATGATGAAGCCCAAACACACGAGCAGCAGCAACACCGACCCAATGTATCCCATGACATACCCACGAGCTCCGAGTTTGTCATGCTCTTCGGGCGGGGCGATTTCCGGCAAATACGCATTGTAAAATCCCAAACTCCCCCAAAAACCGAGGTTGGCGAGGAAGAGTGACCCCATGCTCCATTCCAAATGGCTCGGATTGAAGAAGTACATGCTTGCACACCCCGCGGCTCCTGTATAACAGAAAATCTTCATGAATGAGAGCTTCTTGCCCGCATAGTCCGCCATCCCACTGAGCAGGGGCGACATGACAATAATCACCAAAAAGCTGCAGGCGAGCACGTAGCTGTACAGTTGGGTGTTCAAGAACTCCATGCCCCAAAAGGTCACCACGTCATTCACGACGTTTCCGTCGTCATCCTTGACCATGGTCAACGCGTTGTAGAAGATGGGGAAGATCGTGGTGGTGATGACCAGCGAATACACGCTGTTGGCCCAGTCGTACATGGCCCATGCGTTCTGAATCTTTTTCGAGAACCCGGGGGCTGCATCTTTTTTTGCAGACATGGCGGTCAAGATAGCTCATGGCAAGGTCAAAAAGAATTTCTCCTGCCTCAGCACCAAGTGGGAGGTCTCTGCTGCACATTCGCACCTACCCCATGATGCACCCCGACACAAGGGTCCAGTTCATCAGTGATGAGGTGGGCCACGGAGTGGTCGCTACGGCGTTCATTCCCAAGGGAACCATCACCTGGGTTCAAGACCCCTTGGACCAGGTGTTTTCAGTTCATCGGCGCGCAGAATTGCCCGCCCATTTTCAGGCATTGTTGGAATATTTTGCGTTCAAGAACGCACGAGACGAGATGATTCTTTGTTGGGATCATGCGCGCTACGTCAACCACAGTTTCAAGAGCAACTGTCTCAGCACGGCCTACGATTTTGAGGTGGCTGTTCGCGACATCCAACCCGGTGAGCAGTTGACGGATGATTACGGGTACCTGAACTTGGATTCTCCGTGGCGCCCCATGGATGAGGGGACCCGCCGCAAATGGGTTCACCCCGACGATCCTGTGCGATGCGCCCGTCAATGGGACAGGCAAATCGAAGGGGCCATGCGTGCCTTTGACAAGGTTGACCAACCGCTACGACCCTGGGTGGCCTCCGATTTTTGGCTCGATTGGCAAGAGAAACGAGGACCCTTGAAGAGCACCTCGGATCTCCTGTGCCACAGGCGCAATGTCAACGCAGGGGGCTGACGTACCTTTGTCTGGATGCACAACGACGGTTCCCAACAAGGTTCCTCTTCAGGACGGTTTGATGTGGTGGTGGTGGGCGGCGGCATTGTCGGCGCGGCCACCTTGTACAAGCTCCAAAAGCGATTTCCAGAGCGGCGCATGCTTTTGATTGACAAAATGCCGCGCCTTGCCGACCACCAAACCGGCAACAACTCAGGGGTCATTCACTCGGGTTTGTACTACAAGCCAGGTTCGTTGAAAGCGACCAATTGCGTTCAAGGCAGGCGAGAACTGGTCCAGTTTTGCAAGGATCATGACGTTCCGCACGATGTCTGTGGCAAGGTTGTGGTGGCCGCTGATGCCTCGGAATTGCCCATGTTGGAGAAGATTCATGGCATTGGACAACAAAACGGCATTGAGGACCTCGAGCGAATCGACGCCCACCAATTGCGCGAGATTGAACCGCATTGTCAAGGCGTCGCTGCACTGTGGGTGGGCTGTACGGGCATTGTGGATTTTCGAGACGCCACTGAGAAAATGGCCGCAGCAGCCTTGGCCATTCAGGAGCGGAGTGAAGTCCGGCTCGGAGAGGAAGTCGTGGATCTCGGACCCGACGGGGCAGGGTCGGTCATCCGAACAACCATTGCAGGCGAAGCGCGCACCTATCACGCCGACAAGGTCGTGGTGTGTGCAGGCCTGCAAGCCGACCGTCTCGCGCGGAAGGATGGGGTCGACCTCAAGGAGCGTGTGGTGGGATTTCGCGGTGATTACTACGAGTTGGAGGACCATGCCAAACACAAGGTCCGCAACCTCATTTACCCCGTGCCCAACCCAGATTTCCCATTCCTTGGCGTTCACTTCACGCGCATGACCAATGGTGAGATTGAATGCGGTCCCAACGCGGTCTTCACCTTCAAGCGTGAGGGGTACGGGAAAACCGATTTTGACCTGCGAGACACAGCTGAGGCCTTGGGCTATGGGGGCACTTGGAAGCTCTTCTTCAACAACATGGCGTTTGGCATCAACGAATACCGCCGGGCCTTTTCGAAGCGTTTGTTCTTGAAGACCCTGCAACGGCTTGTTCCATCGCTGACCATGGAGGACATTCGGCCCGGAAGGGCGGGTGTTCGGGCTTTGCTACTCAGTCGGGATGGCGACACGCGCGATGATTTCAGGATCGAAGCAACGGACCGGTCCATCCATGTTCTCAACGCCCCATCACCTGCGGCGACCGCCTCTTTGGCCATTGGTGACTACGTCGCCGACCGTTTTCAGGAACGTTTTGGTTGATTGCTTGTGGGCATTGTCCCAAGGCAAGGTTGAGGGAAGGGAGATGACCTTTCTTGAAAGACTGCTTTGTCCTGCGTATCTTTTGTTGATGAAGCAGGGTAACATGCGGACCATTGTTTGTTGGGTAGCCTTGGGTCTTTGGATTCCAGGATGGCATGGGTGGGCCCAAGCGGATTTCAATCCAGATAGCGATGGGAATGGCTTGGTGGGTATGATGGATTTGATGGAGTTCTTGACCCATTACGGAATGACTTGGCCGCCCGAAGTGGAACTGGATTGTGGCGGAGAGGTGAGTTTTGCGGGATTCACGTATGGCACAGTCCAAATCGGAAATCAATGCTGGTTTGCCGAAAATGTGAGGTATCTGCCGGTTGTGTATCCTCCTTCTCAGGGATGGGAGGATGACAGCGGAGCCCATGCCTATGTACTGGATTACTACGGCAGCAGTGTTGCGGATGCAATGACCACATCAGGGTACCAAACCTTCGGGGTCATCTACGATGGCCCAGCGGTGCAGCAGTGGACGTTGTGTCCTTCAGGATGGCATTTGCCGACTTCCTCAGAGTGGTTGGACTTGCTTGAGACGGTTGGAGGACAGGAATTGGCTGGCCCTGCCTTGAAGTCTGACATTGGATGGAATGGAACCAATTCGAGCGGATTTGGGGCTCTGCCAGGCGGGGCGAGGAGCAGTGCAGTGGGATTCCTCTTCGATGGAAGCAACGCATGGTTTTGGGGGGCTGAGCCTTTTGGTTCTTACTCCTCGCAGGGTCTGCAGCTCTACACCTACGCCAACGAAGCAATCCTGGATCAGGTGTATTCTGGTCATGTAAGATGCATTCGAGACGCGCCCTAATTGGGGAATCAAAAAAGGCCGCCCAGGGGCGACCTTTTCAGAAACCAAAAACCAATTCCACCAACAATTTCGGTTGGTATCCATGAAGAATTGCATGAGGTGGTACGGATGGTTGGGAGAAAGGTTTCGTTGGGGAGGTTGTTATCAGAAAAAAAGCGCACCCTGTTGAGGTGCGCCTGATGAAGTCACGGGGGTTGGGATTCAGCTTCAGAGGGTGAGTTCGAGTGCAGTGCACGTGTTGGCTTCGATCAACAAGTTGCCCCACCAAACCGTGTAGCCTGCGTCATCGATGACTTCGTATTCCGCCATGTACGCGGTGCTCGAGCCCAAATCCCACGTCACTGTGATCGAACCATTTTGTCCACAATCGGGTGCTGCGGTCCAGTAGGTGGAAACGGCCTGAGAGCCGACGAGGATGCCATCGACGTAGAATGAATAGGCCGTTGCAAATTCGCCTTTGGTCTCTGCAACTTCTTGGCCATACCAAAACACAGCTTCTCCTTCGTAGACGCACGAGCCGTCGTCCAAATCAGCGGTGATGTCATAGTTCAAGGCATCTGAATCGATGCAGCCTTCTGTTGCGCAGCCTGTCAAGATCAGTGCAACTGCGGCCATGATGGTGATGAAGTTTCTCATGTGGAATGGGTTAGGTTTGAGAAATGAGATGCGGCAATGTAGGTCAACTTGTGAAATGGTGGCGAGGAGTTTTCGCCGCTCGCTGTGCTCGGGCTCAAGATCCTGAGAGGGCAGGAGTTTTCGCCGCTCGCTTTGCTCGGGCTCAAGAACCTGGGGTGGGGGGTGATTCACCCAAAGCCGCTGCCTGCTTCGCAGGCTTGCTCCTTTTTTGTTTGCGATTCGCTTGAAAG
>JBEARC010000094.1:0-3596 GCA_041163465.1 Bacteroidota bacterium | reverse complement strand
CCGGGATGTCGCGAAGGTCAGCAATTCCAACATCCTGATCCACCTTCCGATTGCACGCTGTGAGAAGCAGGGCGGAACAGGCGACAAGTGCGAAAGGTCGGGTCATGGCATCCAAGCGTGCCCGATTCAGGCACTCAATGTTGAATCACGAAGGTAGATGTGCGACGGGATTCGTCACGGAGCAGGTACATTCCGTTGGGCCATGAAGCGACGTCAACGGTCGTAGGCTGGGCAATTGAGGTCCCCGAAGCCACCACCTTTCCAGACAAGTCCAGGATGTTCCATGCGCCCTCGACGCCCGTTGCTTGAATCGCGTTGGATGCCGGGTTGGGTTGAACGACAATTGAAGGATTCTTCGTCTCTTCGACGTTCGAAGGATCCACCACAACAAATTGTCCCATCATGCCTCCGTCCTCGTGTGTCAGCATGTGGCAGTGGTACATGTAGGGGATGTCCGGGTTGGCGAAATCCTCAAACTTTGCCATGAAGGTTGCCGTGCTCATGGGAGGTACGAGCACCACGTCTTTGCGGCCAGACTCTTCGGGTCCCACGGGAATGCCGTTGCGATTCAGGATGTAAAATTGAACATCGTGAATGTGAAATGGGTGGGCGATTCCGCTGTTGTTGGAGATGGTCCACGCCTCGAGGTTGTTCAACGGAATGGTGTAATTGATGACGTCCATGTTGAACGGTGCGCCATTGAGCAAAAACGCTCCGTTGAGTTGGTTGGGGCCCATTTGGACAGGTGACATGGTGACAGTGCGGTACGTGTCGATGTCGGTGGTACTCCATGGCATGCCGTTGGTGTCGTCGAGGGCCGCAGGGATGGTGGTCACTGCGTTTTCAGTGGTCGCACCCACGTTCATCTCAAGCAGGCTGAAGTCTGCTCCGTTGAGCGGGTTGGGGTTGTACCCGTCCATGGACATGCCTGCGCCCATGCCCGGGTAGGTGGCGCCGTAAAACCCGTTAGAAAGTTCTGAGGCGAAGCTCATCCAACGAAGGGTTGATCCCTCGAGGCCTGTTGCGTCCACCAACAATTCGCAGCGCTCGCCTGGCGCGAGTCGGATCCGGGAGAGAGTCACAGGATTGGGGAGCAAGCCGCCTTCTGTGGCCATCATGTGAAAAGTCATGTCGCCTTCCAACCCAAGGTTGAAGACACGCTGTGACGATCCGTTGAGCATGTGAAAGCGCAATACCTGGGCTGGGACATCCAAGGTGGCGTCGACGGTGGCGTTGACCATGGCCACGTCGTCCGTGTTGGAGTCGGGAACAATGTTGCCCTCTTCGTCAAAGGCCTTGGTTTGAATGATGACTGGGAATTCGTCCACGCCGTATGTGCGAGGAAGGCCCAGGGCTTGTTCTTGGACATCGCGCACCCAAATCATCCCGGATACCCCCAAGCTCACGTGCTTGTTGGTCATCATGTGGAGGTGGGGATGGTACCAATACGTGCCGGCTTCGTCCAAAACCTCGAATGAGGGAGACCAGGTTTCGCCGGGAGCAATCACAGAATGAGGCCCGCCGTCGTTCTCAGGCGCCACATGCATGCCATGCCAGTGCATGGTGGTCATTTCGTCGATGTTGTTGGTCACATTCCACGACACCACGTCACCTTGGTGAACTTCGAGTACAGGGGCCAATACGGGTCCGTTGCACCCCATGGTGGGGGTGGTGACGCCTTCGAAAAACAAGTGTTCTCCATGATCCATGACCAAGGTCACCTCTGTGTCCGATACGAGGGGAGGAAGAAGCATGGGGTTTTGGCCCCACAATGCGTATGGAGAGAGTAAGGCGGCCGCAAGGCTCAAGTTCCAAACAGGTGTTCTGTCGTTCATGGCGCGCAAGATGCAACGACTTCTGAATTTCAATCGTGACAGATGTAACACGGGGAGTGTATGTGACCGAATTCATGAGGAATGACGTCATGGAGTGTGGTGTTGTGAGTGGTGTACTTTTGGACCCAAATCCACGCCATGTCTCAAAAGCCCCATGCCATTCTCTACGTGTTCCAAGTCATCAAGGGCCAAGAAGCGGCGTTCGAAGCGGCGTGGGCCGACGTGACGCGTGAAATTCACGCCAAGTGTGGAAGTCTTGGTTCGCGACTTCATGCTTGGGTGGGTGGAACGTATTGGGCCTACGCACAATGGCCAAGCCGTGAGTCGTTGGAGAATGCACAAATTGAGGGACATGCGACGCTGATGGAGGCCCGGAACCGCATGGTGGAGGCGTGCGAGAGCATGGAGGTTTTTGGCGAGGGCAACATTGTCCACGACCTTTTGGTGAAGGAACAGGTCTGAGAAGAAGCCAGGCTCGAAAGGGGGAATACCTTTGCGCCTTCGTCAAAAATACCCTCATGCGTCTTGCCCTTTTTGATTTCCGCCAAACGGTGGACTACCGCCTGGAAATTCTCAGTGGCCTGACGGTCGCCATGGCCCTGATTCCCGAGGCTGTGGCTTTTGCATTGATTGCAGGGTTGAGTCCGCTCACGGGCCTGTATGCAGCGTTTGTGGTGGGTTTGGTGGCCAGCGTGTTGGGCGGTCGGCCGGGCATGATCAGCGGGGCGACCGGGGCTGTGGCGGTGGTCATTGCAGCGCTTGTGGTCTCGCACGGTCCCGAGTACATCTTCGCGACGGTCATCCTCGCCGGACTGCTTCAAGCCGCGGCAGGCTTTCTGCGGCTCGGAAAGCTCATGCGCTTGGTGCCGCAACCGGTAATTTTTGGGTTTGTGAATGGACTCGCCATCATCATTGGAGGGAGCCAAATCGAGCAATTCAAAACCGACGGTGGCGAATGGCTGCACGGCGGGGAACTCGGGCTGTTCGCAGGTTTGACGCTGCTCGCGATGGCCATCATTGCGTTTTTGCCCAAACTCACGAAGAAAATTCCGAGCGGTTTGACGGCCATCCTGGTGATTTTTGGGTTGACTGCGGCCTTTGGGTGGGACACCAAAACAGTGGGTGACCTCGCTTCAATTCAGGGCGGCTTTCCGCCCTTCCATCTCCCCGACGTTCCCTGGACGTTGGAGACTTTGCAAGTGATATTCCCCTACGCCGTCATCGTGGCGGGCGTTGGGTTGATTGAGAGCCTGCTCACCCTGAACATTCTCGACGAAATCACTGGCACACGTGGTCAAGGCAACCGCGAATGCGTGGCCCAAGGCACAGCCAACGTGCTCAGCGGCCTGTTCAGTGGGATGGGCGGATGCGCGATGATTGGCCAAAGCCTCATCAACGTCAGCTCTGGCGCCCGTGCCCGCCTCAGTGGAATCGTCGCAGCGGTGATGCTGTTGATGTTCATCTTGTTTGGTGCGCCCCTGATCGAAAAGCTTCCGATGGCTGCCTTGACGGGGTTGATGATCATGGTCGCCATCGGCACCTTCGAGTGGGCCAGCTTGCGCACCTTCCGCAAAATGCCTGCTTCCGATGTGTTAGTGATGGTATTGGTTACCCTAGTCACTGTGTTTTTGCATAACCTCGCTCTAGCCGTTTTGGTCGGGGTGGTGATTGCCGCGCTGGTATTTGCCTGGGATAACGCTAAACGCATACGCGCTAGAAAAAGCATTGACGAGCAGGGAGTAAAACACTACGAAATTTACG
>JBEARC010000093.1:0-10248 GCA_041163465.1 Bacteroidota bacterium | reverse complement strand
CCGCGGTACACCTTGTACAAAAAATTGGCCCTGTGAATGGGCACATCGTCGAAGAGTTGAACCTCCACTGGACCATCGTCCGTCAAGATGCGGAGCTCATTGCCCGACTGGTTGGCGCCCCATTCCGTCAGAAACGCTTCCGAATTTTCATCGGTCAAGGTGGGAAACTCTGAGGAGACCAAACGGCGAATTCGCTCATCCACCTTGTCCGGCGACACCAAGGGCTGTTGATTCGCGCCGTCCCCTCGAACGACCGCAGGCCCCGCATTTGGTGCCTCCTCTTCACGTGCGGAGCCGCATCCCGACGGGACGCCCCAGAAGACCATCAGGGCCATCGTTGTCACCACGACATCACGCCCATGAAGGATGGCGCGGTTTGGGGGCCACCACCACTTGACATTTCTTGGACGCCATCTCTGCAAGCAATGTTCCCTGCGTTCCACATTCCTCATGCCCCAAACTTACCTCCTAGGCATGAATTTTGTCCATTCCGAATCGCTCCGTACATCCATGGAGGTGCGCCTTGCCATCTTCGCATCATGAACTTTGCCATCGTGGACATCGAGACAACGGGAAGCACGCGGAAGGAGCGCGGCATCACCGAGATTGCCGTGGTCATCACGGACGGCGCGAACATGTTGAATCAATGGTCTTCTTTGATCAACCCCATGGAGTCCATCCCCCCGCGCATCGTTGCATTGACGGGCATTCATGACGCCATGGTTGAAGACGCACCGGCGTTTGAAGAGGTGGCGCATGATCTGCATGCTTTGCTCTCGGACGCCGTGTTTGTGGCACACAACGTGGGCTTCGATTATGCATTCATTCGCGGTCATTTTGAGGCCTTGGGGATGACCTTTCAAAGGCCCAAACTCTGCACCGTTCGACTTGCCCGCAAGGCCATTCCAGGTCTTCCTCGCTACGGACTTGGCGCCCTGTGTGACTCGCTTGGCATTGTCCACACCAACCGACATCGCGCCATGGGCGATGCCCTGGCCACTGCCGAATTGTTTCATCGCATGTTCGCGACTCCTCGCGGGTCTTTGGCCATTGATGAAGCACTGAAACGAGGCACGCGTGAACATTGGATGCCGCAACATGTCGATGCTGCAGAATTTGATCGCATTCCTGATGAGCCCGGGGTGTATTGGTTTTTGGACGGCCAAGGGCGCCCCCTGTACATCGGAATGAGTGTGCACATGCAACAGCGTGTGCGCAGTCATTTCTCAGGGACTACGGCCTCGTTCAAACGCCAAACTCTCATGCGCGAGATGCGAAGCGTTCGCCATGAATTGGCTGGATCGGATTGGATGGCTGCAGTCATGGAAGATGTCCGCATCCGGTCGCATTGGCCTCCCTTGAACCGTGCACAAAAACAGCCTGCAGCCTACAGGACCGTCGTCCATTACATGGACCGAAAAGGAACCCATCGCTTGGCCATTCGAACCCAACGGAGTTCAAGAGACGCCATTCGAACCTTTCACAGCGAAGCCAGTGCCCGAGCGTGGCTTTTTGAGCAAGCACAATCACATCAACTCATCCCAGACATGCTTGGACTCGGCACACTAGGAGGCGAGACCAACGTCACCTTGGAGGAACATCAAACTCGCTTTGCACAGGCTTTGGAATCCTGGAAGCAAGGAGTCTCGGGATGGTTCATTTTGCCAGGTCGATCCTACGATGAACGGGGGATCATTTGGGTGTCTCAGGGCCACGTTCGTGGGTTTGGATTTGTCGAAGCAGAGGACCTTCATGGGGACCTTGACTCCGCCGAAGGAATGAATCAGTTGGCTGCCCTCAGCGAGAGCCTTGAACCTGTCGCACCTTCCTCTACTTTGGATGCGCGACTGCGAGAGGCGTTGGAACGCCATCCTTGGATTCCAAACGAGCGACGCTGAGCTCAGTCAGCATCCAGTTCGCAACCCAGGCCCTTAGTTGCGCAGAAAATCTGTCGGTCCAAGCTTCGTGGTCAATGGGGCAAACGCTGCTGAATAGCTCAAAATACGCCGCACAACCTCGGGCCGAGGCGAACTGCTTGGGGCTTTGTCAGGACGTTGATCGGGGCAAGAAAGAGCTGGGGAGAAGAGTGAATTCATACACGTTGGGTGTTGGATGTTCACCCCTGAAACGACGAAAGGTGCACGCTATTGTGCACCCTCGTCAAAAAAGTTGGTTGGCGGATTCCGAAGGGCCAGGGGCCGGCGGGTTCAATGCGAGGTCAACACCACCTCACCTTCCTCCACCATGCGACGTAGGTTGATCAGGGCGTAGCGCATGCGACCCAAGGCAGTGTTGATGCTGACATCCGTCTCTTCCGCAATCTCCTTGAAACTCAAGTTGTGCTCCATCCTCATTCGAACGACTTCTTGCTGCTCGGGAGGAAGCATCGGAACCAATTGTTGCAATTCGGCAAGGATGTCTTGTTTCACCAACCTCTCTTCCACAGTACACTCGTCACCAGAGATGGTGTCAAAAATGTCAAACTCCTCCGTGGGTCGTACCATGCGCACCTTGCGATTGCGCCGGAAATAATCAATGGCTGCGTTGTGGGCAATGCGCAGAACCCATGGACCAAACTTCCCCTCCTCCACATACTTGCCCGTCTTCAGCACCTGCACAATCTTGATCCAGACATCCTGAAACAGGTCGTTGGCGACTTCACTGTCCCTGACAATGAACTGAATTTTGGTGAATACCGCATGCTGGTAGCGGTTTAACAATGACTCAAAGGCACGTTCATCACCTACCCTGTAGGCATGAATGAGTTCTCGATCTGTGAGGGATGCACGCATAACACAACTCTTTGAAATTCATTGCCTGTACCCGGGACGTTCCCGCTTTCAGGCCCATGATGGAAGACAAGAGTCGAATGTTTCGATGCGTGTGGGTTCAGTGTTTGACCTAACGATGACCTAAGATATTCTTTTCAACTGACGTGACCAAACCTCAGGTACCTTCGAGGTGTTAAAAACTGCAATGAGCATTCGCATTCAAGGAGCAAGGGTCCACAACCTCAAGGGTGTGGACGTGGAGATTCCCAAAGAGCAACTAACTGTTGTCACAGGGCTCAGCGGGTCTGGCAAAAGTTCACTTGCCTTCGACACCCTGTACGCTGAAGGACAACGCCGTTACGTTGAAAGTTTGAGCAGTTATGCCCGGCAATTTCTCGGCCGATTGGACAAACCCGATGTCGACAGAATCGACGGCCTCTCCCCCGCTGTTGCGATCGAACAGCGTTCGGCGAGTGGTGGCCCGAGAAGCACGGTCGGTACGCGCACGGAAATTCACGACCATCTTCGCATGCTCTTCGCCCGCATCGGCGAAACACGCTCACCTGTCAGCGGTGAACCCGTCAGGAAGGACACACCCGACGATGTGGTGAAGGCCCTTGCCGGCATCGAATCCCCCTTGGTCTTGGTGGTGTCTCCTTGGATCACCAAGACAGACCGAAGCGATGAAGATGCCTTGCGCATCGTCCGGCAGCAAGGATTCACCAGGGTTTGGACGGGGACCGAAGTTGTCCGCATCGAAGATGTCACCGCCCAACACGTAAAGGGCGTCGTCATCGATCGCTTTTCCAAAGACACCCTGCTCGACGATCCTGGAAGGGTTGCCGACAGTGTGGAGACGGCCTTTTTTGAGGGACAAGGTCGATGTTGGATCATCATACCCCACGACCGCGAGCCTCCCGAAATCCGGGAATTCAATGACCGGTTTGAGCGTGATGGCATCACATTTCCTGAGCCTCACCCCGATTTGTTCAGTTTCAACAGCCCTGCAGGCGCTTGCGCCCGTTGCGAGGGCTATGGCCACGTTTTGGGCATTGATCCTGACAAGGTGATCCCAGACCCGTCCAAGAGCATTTACGACCAGGCCGTGGCCCCTTGGAGAGGTGAGAGAACGGGGCGTTGGCGCGAGAAGGTCATCATGGGCGCTTCAGCGGCAGGATTGCCTATTCACGCGCCCTGGCACGAATTGAATGCTTCCCAACAGGCCTTGGTTTGGAATGGGTGTGCCCACTTTCGGGGAATTTCAGACTTCTTTGCCCAGCTGGAAGCCAAGAGCTACAAAATCCAAAACCGCGTCATGATCAGCCGCTACCGCGGCAAGACCCTGTGCCCATCTTGTGAAGGAACCAGGCTGGGACAGGATGCACACAACGTCTACATTCTCGACCACAACCTTCCGATGCTCCTGCGCATGCCCGTGAGCGAGCTGTTGACGACCGTGCGCTCCTGGTCTTTGACAGGGCATCAACAGACCATCGCGGAAAGGCTCCTTTGGGAAATTGACTCGAGGCTCCAAAGTTTGGAAGACTTGGGATTGGGGTACCTCACCCTGTTGAGGAGCAGCCCTACCTTGAGTGGAGGTGAATCTCAACGAATCGCCTTGAGCACTTGCGTGGGAAGCAGCTTGGTCGGAAGCACCTACGTCCTCGATGAACCCAGCATTGGACTGCATCCCGAGGACACGTCACGCCTCATTGGGGTCCTTCAGCGCTTGAGGAATCAAGGCAACACGGTGGTTGTTGTGGAACACGATGACGACATCGTCCATGCCGCCGATCACTTGATCGACATGGGGCCTTTGGCTGGTTCCTTTGGCGGAGAAGTTGTGTTCTCCGGCACACACCGCGATTTAATCTCACTGCCTGAAGATCACCCATCCCTGTCTGCCGCCTACCGAACGGGCCGCATGTCCATCACAGTGCCCATGCGTCGTCGCATCCTGTCAGACAAATTGAGTCTGCTTGGAGTCAGGGCCCACAACCTCCGTGGATTTGATGTCGACATCCCGTTGCATGGCCTCGTGGCCGTGACAGGGGTCAGTGGTTCTGGCAAAAGCACCTTGGTGACGCAGTTGTTGGTACCCGCCATGCAAGCGGAATTGGAGGGCTTTGGCGGAAACGCCAAGGGTTTCCGTGCGCTCGCAGGTGACGTCAAGAGTGTGGCTCACCTCGAATTCGTGGACCAACATCCCTTGGGGAAAAGCTCGCGCTCCAATCCAGTGACCTACGTCAAGGCATTCGACGAAATCCGCAACCTGTTGGCTGACACGGCACATGCCAAAGCCCGGGCCCTTAAACCTTCCCATTTCAGTTTCAATGTGTCCGGCGGACGATGCGAAACTTGCGAAGGAGAAGGGCACGTGACGGTGGGCATGCAATTCATGGCAGATTTGTACCTCACCTGTGAATCGTGCGGTGGTAAGCGGTTCCAAGATCACATCCTCGATGTCAAGTACGACGGCATGAACGTCGATGACATGTTGCGCATGACGGTCGACGACGCCTTGTTGTTTTTCGCCCCTTCCCCCGGCAAAAAGGCCTCCGCAACCATTCGCCGTCTGCTAGCCAAGCTTCAGCCCCTGGCAGATGTCGGTTTGGGCTATGTCACCTTGGGGCAAGGATCCAACACCCTCAGCGGAGGAGAAGCCCAAAGAATCAAACTTGCGGCCTTTCTTTCGCGCGGGGATCGGCAGGGCCACACCTTGTTTGTGTTTGATGAACCCACCACGGGGTTGCATGTTCATGACGTCGCCCAGCTCCTCCGCTCCTTTGAAGCCTTGATCGCACAAGGACATTCGGTGGTGGTCATTGAGCATCACTTGGACGTGATCAAATGCGCTGATTGGGTGATTGACCTCGGCCCGGGAGGTGGAATTCATGGTGGAAACCTCGTGCACGCTGGCACCCCAGAGTCTTTGATCCAAAACCCCCAATCTGTGACTGGAAAACACCTCGCACCCAAACTTGACATCCCCTCATGACCCTCATGACCCTCATGACATTCTCATTCAACCCTCTTCGGCCCCAAAGCATTCCTGTGCAACTCACCTGGGTTTTGGGTGTGTGGTCGCTCGTCATCACTGGTTGCGGCGCACAGGTGCCACCATCCCAACAAGCAACCCAAAGCTCACCCCAAAAAGACACGGCAAGTTGGTGTGGGGTGTTAAGTCCAGATGCCTATCGCGTGTTGAGAGAGCAGGGAACTGAGCCACGGTTCTCCGGTGAATTTTGGTTGCACGAAGAGGATGGAGTCTACATCTGTATGGGATGTGGCGCTTCCCTTTTTGACTCGGGGGCGAAATTCAAGAGCAGCAGTGGATGGCCTAGCTTTTGGGCACCCACCGATGAACAAGCCACCATCCTGCGAACAGATCTCAGCCATGGCATGCGACGGACAGAAATTGTTTGTGCAGCTTGTGACGGTCACCTGGGACACGTGTTTGAAGATGGGCCACAACCCACGGGGTTGAGATACTGCATCAACAGCGTGGCCCTTGATTTCATCCCACGAGACAGTCTTCATCTCCTCCCCGCTGGTTCGCCAACCCCTGCTCACAATTCGGGCGCCCCATTGGAGCGCCCGCATTGATTGTCAACCACACGTGCCCCAGATGTTCGAAACTCGGGCTGGCGGCGTTTTGTCTTCCCGTCAGGGCTTTTTGCAGAAGAAAGTCAGTCCCTCTGCCTGGATGACTTCTTGACCTTGGATGACATTTCCTTGCAGGTCAGTCACGGCCTTCGTTCGACCGTGGAGGTTGATGAGCCCTTCCACTTCACCGGCAGTTGTCAATTGCATCAACAAAATACGCTTGCTGGGCGGCGCCATGGCTTGGCGCTTGTCTGGGGTCACAAACCACGCACCATCACGGGTGGTCAAAGGTCCTCCTTGATCAAAACTTGTAAAATCCATGATGAAGCCAGACACCGCATTCATGTAATTGTCTTCCGCTCCAATGGTCACCCAAGAGTCGTACAACAAGGATGAATCATCCATGGTATCCATGCGTTGGATGTCAGCCGAAAGCGATCCTCCGCGGGGATGCTGATAGAACGGTTTGGTGGACGTAATGCTCAAAGGCGCGGAGGCTTCCCCGAAAACTGCATCGAGAATGTCTCCTTCATGTTCCATCACCGCATACACGCGGTACGTATCCCCGGGAACGAGCCCTTGGTTGTCGATGTAATCAACCTCGATGCGTACGACTTGTGCCGAAGCCATGGCGCCACACCCGACCATCATCGCGAGAAACGCATATTTGAAGATTGTGTTCATGTCATTTGGGTATTGTTTCGCGCCCACGCTTCAGACGCTCCTCGAAAATACAAAAGAGTCCTCACTTCAAAATTCGATCGCCGAAGCTCCGCCCGCGGCCCGAACCTGGTCTGCTGCGGAAACCCGAACGTTTGGGGACAAAAAAGCCCAATGTGAATTCATGTGAATGGGCACTCAGCAAGCTTGAGGCAAGGGTGATGTCGTAGTTGTATCCAACGGTGAATTCCGTATACCTCAACCCAACACTGATGACCACCGCATCCTGCGGCCGGAAGCCCAACCCGCCCCAAAACGTACCATTCACAATCGCACGGCAATACATGTCCAACTGAACGGGCGTGCTCTCTGTCAACCGCAACAAGCCGCTTGGCTGAAGAGAAACTTGGTTGTTCAATTTGTAGAGGTACGACCCCATGAAGTTGTAATGGCGCACGAGCCGATTCGCTCCTTCCTCCACGCTGGAAAACTCCAACTCCCTCTGCATGAGATTGTGGATCGCAAAACCAAAATAGTAGTCCTTGCCATACACCATCATGCCCACATTGGCATCCACGTCGAAACTCGTCTCGAGCGTTCCCGGCAAGGCTTCATCCAAAGGCTGCCAAACTTGGAGGTTGGTGCCATCAAATTCAAATTGGTTCCCTTTGAGACTCAGTCCAAACGACACGGCATCCTCGTTGTTCAGCAGGATGCTGTAGGCCCCCGTCAATTCAAATCCTGTTTGCTGGATGGCTCCCCCCATGTCATCACTGTAGAAAATCGCACCGATGCCAAGCCCATTGGGCACGGCCTTGTGCGCACTGAAGAGCAAGGTGCTCGGCGCCCCGCCAAAACCCGTCCATTGGTGACGGAAGGTCGATGAGAGCAACGTACCCGGTTCCGTACCAGCGACAGCAGGGTTGGCCGCGTAGGTGTTGGTCACAAATTGGGAGCGGCGAAGTTGCTGTTGGCCTTGCGCTGTCCAAACGAAGCTCATCAAGAGCAGTGCGAAGATGAAATTGCACTTCATGAGATCAGTATTTCACGGTTACAGTGCCACGGATAGGAAGCGCCCCAGGGAAAAGTTCAATGGTGTAATAGTAGTCTGCCACTGGCAATCGCGCCCCATTGAAGCGGCCATCCCAGCGCTCTTGTCCTCCATTGGTGGTAAAGAGCAATTGACCCCATCGATTGTACACCTTCAATTCTGACTGAGGAAAATCCTCCAATCCACCCACGACCCACTCGTCATTTTTCCCATCATCGTTGGGCGTGAGCGCATCCGCGATGAACAAACAACCTTCAATGACTTCAACCTCCTGTGTGGCCGACCGACGACACCCCAAGGCATCCGTCACGGTCACCGTGTAGGTATCCTCCGTCAATCCGACAGCCGTTGAGGTGGTCTGGGAAAATGGGTCACTCCAACTGTACGTGAAAGGAGGCTCTCCGCCATTGACGCTCACGGTCGCCGTGCCATCCGCTGCATTCCAGCAGGTGACTGGAGAGGTGAATGTTTGGACAACCATGTCCGTGATGAAATCAACCCCGATGCTGAAGGATTCTGTGTAATTGCATCCTATTTGGTCCGTTACAACAGCCAGGTAGGTCATTTCGCTCAAGTTGTTCAAGTTGGCCACATTGCCCGCGGTATCGAGGACAAACCAATCATATTCCTGGTCAGAAACCGTCCCTCCAATTGGAAAGATGTCGGCTGAACCATTGCTCATGCCCGTACACGTTGCATTGGATGGCGCAATCAAGAAGTCCAGTGGCGCTGGTGCATCAATTTCAAACGGCACAGACGACGTGCATCCCGCAGTGTCCACCACCGTCGCCACATGGTCGCCCGGACAGAGGGAGATTGAATCCGTTGGAGCCGACCCAAGGGTGGTGTTGAAATAACCGATGGACAAATCACCAGACCCTCCGCCGACGGCAACCACCACGCTTCCGTCGCAATCATTTCCACACGCAATCGGGGTCGTTGATATCAATTCTATGCTGACGGGGGACGGCTCTGTGATGGTAAACAAAACCGCTTCTGTTTCACACCCGAATTCGTCCACCACATTGACCAAGTATTGGCCTGGGCTCAGGTCTGTCAACCCTTCATCCGCAGAAGCCGTCTCACTCTGACTCGTGATGAACAAGGCCCCGGACCCTCCAGAAGCATCGGACACGATGAACCCATCGGCATCACCCGCACAAATCACATTCCCGAATTCGTATTCCACCTCAATGGGTTCTGGACAATTGACCGAGATGACATCCACGAAGGTGCATCCGTTGGCATCGCTCACGGTGAACGTAAAATCACCGTCACCGTCTTGACATACCAACCCATCCCACACAAGGCCAAAAGGCCCCTGTGTGCTGGGCACGGGGGTTCCCGCAGGTGAAAGCGCCGTCACGGACAAAGCCCCCGTGCCTCCTGACACCAATGAATCAGGAAGTTCAACAAGGGCATCGGCCTCGCCAAAACACGCGTTGTCGTCCACCAACGAAATCTGCGCCTGAATTGGAGGAGGTGCGACAACACTGATGTTCACAGTGTCCTTGCAGGTGTTGCCATCCTCGGTGACAAGCACGTATTCACCCTCGGCCAATCCATTGAAAATCATAGGCCCTGAACCACTTTCAACCTCCAAATCTCCGAGGTCGTAAAGCACGTAATTCATGGTGCTGACATCGATGTTTTCAGCGCCCATGAATTCGACCTCTACGTTGGCCAAGGCACCGGGACATGGCAACGACAACCCTGTGATGGCAGGTGTTTCTTCAACGTACCTGCGGCACACATTGTCAAAACAAAGTGGCTCAGACATCTCAAAACGATTCGCCTGCAACCACTCGTCGTGCAATGGGTCGTTGTTGGCATAGGGATTGGTTGCCCCTTGCGGTCTGAATTGAAGGTTCATCAAGACGCAGATGTCTCCATCCGTTGTGATTCGTGCAATGGGCACCTTCAAATCTTCGCCGCCAAACTGTGCCACCGGACCGACGACAAAATCGCCCGATGGATCCAAGGTTTGGTTTCTGTAATACGCCCCATCCAAAATCTGGGTGCCGCAAAAACCTGAGCCCTGCTGCGTGTTGATTGCTTCCAAGACAGCGGAAGCGTCATCCGTGCTCAAGGCGCCAAGGCCAATGAACGAATCGTACTCCAGGTCCGGAAAAAATTGGTAGGCAAATTCACTCTGAGACG
>JBEARC010000092.1:0-13228 GCA_041163465.1 Bacteroidota bacterium | reverse complement strand
GTGTTCATGGCGTGGCGCAGTCCGTCGCCAAGCCAGGTGAAGGAGAGGACCAAACTTGCAATCAAAGCCCCAGGGATGATGGCAAGCCAAGCATGTTCTGTGGTGAGCAAATGGGTGTGTTCCTTGACGATGTTACCCCACGAGGGCATGGGGATTTGGGCGCCAACGCCCAGAAAACTCAATCCTGCTTCGATGAGAATGGCCGACGCAAAATTGGCCGCAGACACCACAACCAAAGGGCCGAGGGCATTGGGCAACATGTGGCGAAGCATGATTCTTCCGGGCGAGAGATCCAAGGCTCGCGCGGCCTCGACAAAGGGCTGCTCCCGAAGGCTGAGGAATTGGCCCCGCACAATTCGCGCCACTTCGACCCACATCGTCAATCCGATGGCCAAAAACACCTGCCAAAATCCCTTCCCAAATGCCAAGGTGATGGCCAGCACCATGAGCAGAGTGGGGACAGACCACATCACTTGCAGAAACCAAGAAATCACAGCATCGACGCGTCCCCCCATGTAGCCCGCCACCCCGCCGAGTAACAATCCGAGCAACAGGCTGATCAGCACGGACCCTGTGCCGACGGACAAGGAGATGGCGCTGCCTGCCATCAATCGGCTCAAGACATCACGGCCATAGCGATCGGTGCCGAGCCACGCCGTGTGTGTGACCCCTGCATCGTCCGTCCATGTCGTGCCAGGTGCTCGGAGCCCGTATTCGAGGTGTTGGGCATTGGCCATCGGGCTGGGATCAGGCCTCAACAAGGGGCCACCGAGTGCGATGATCACCCACAGTGCAATCCATGCAAGACCCACGGCGGCCATCCGGTGGGCAACCAACTGCGAAAGAAGGGGAGGAAGCACGGCCTTCACGGGTCGCAAGTTCGCCCTTTCCACGTTGGTTTGGAAGGGATGTTGAAAGGTTGGAGCAGTCCGGTTTTGGCCAGCACGAGCAGCGGCACCTGCAGCGGTTGAGTCAGCGCAAGAATCACCCAATCGTGGATCCTGGGCCTCAGTCCAAACCACCGAGCCACGCCACGTGCAAATCCAATGTGAAGGGCGCTGATGAGGGTCCATGTGGCTCCGGCCATGGACCATGCTCCCACGCTTCCATCGGCGGCAGCACCCGCCACCACGCCGACTTGCGTCGCCGCCACCGCGGCCATCCACCATGCCGTTTGTTTCGCTTGTTGGTTGTAGTGCTGGGTCTTGCCTGCCCACCTCAGCCGTTGCGCCACCCATGCCGCCACGGTGGCCGCCCCAGGCGTCCATACCCTGGCATCCTTGTCGTGAAGCCAACGACAAGCCCACCCCTCCTGGTGCAGCCTTTGCAAGACCATGACATCATCGCCCGATGGTCCTGTGGCTCGCGTGTCGGGGTAGTGCTCCGGTCGAACAGCGAAATTGGCGCCCGAGGCGGATGCCGGCCGCCCCGACCCCAATTCACCAGCCGCCCACCCCAATTGCGTGGCAAAATCCAATGCTTGAACCCGGGCCCACCATCCATCGCGTCGCCCACCGGCCATCCCATCGCTTTGCCCTCCGGTCCGCCCCTCGCTCTGCCCGTCCTTTCGCTCGCGCGTCGAGTCGCGCGTCGACTCACCCATATTCACACCCACACCTTGAGGAACCTCCATCCCAGCGGTTCTCTCCTGAAGCACAACAGGACCTGCCACGGCCGCCACATGTCCGGGCTGCTCGCACAAGCAGGACTGCCATGCCGTGGCCCAATCTGATGCCAGGCTGACGTCTGCATCCAAGGTCACAACCCAAGGTGTGGAAACCCTTGTCATGACGGCAAGGAGTGCCGCCTTTTTGCCTTCGCCAGAAGCGTGGTTGGTCCCCAACCTGAGGACGTGGGCCCCATGGGAAGTGGCGACCTCGGCCGTTGGGTCTTCGCTGTGGTCATCCACCACCCACACATCCAAGGCCAGTCCCAGGTTCAGGCGGGCAGCTTCCAACTCCCTGAGCAGCTGAGGAAGGCGGGTGGCCTCGTTTCTGGCGGGAATGACCACGGAAAAGCACGCTTGGCGCGCGGTGTTGTCGAAATCAGGAGGGGTGGTTGGGGCAGGGGCGTCCTGAGCGCGGGCTCCCAGCACGCCGAGGTGCTGTGTTTTGGCCACCTTGCGCCATCCTTGTGACCAGCGTGCCACGGTCCAGGCATGGATCACACACACCGCGGCGGCCCCCATGGCCAGTCCTTGCATCCATCCTGTCACCATCATCATGGGTTGGATTGTGGTTTTGAACGACGACCAAACCTCCCGCAAGATTGGGTGGCTGAAGAGTCAGGTGAGGCCTTGGGCCTGGCCCATCCCCACAAGAATCCCAACACGGCCGATCCACCCCGGTTGATGAGCCAAACAACCCCTGTGGCGACCACCACAGAAGGGAGGGTTTGGTCAAACACCAAAACGGCCACAGCCTCTCGCATGCCCAATTCCACCGGCCAAGGAATGCTATGCAGCGCGCACCAAATGGCTGCGACCCTCGGAAAGGCCTCGTGCCATGCCTCCGATGCGGTCACGACCCCGAAGGCCACGAGGCAGGCCACATACTGGGAGGCAAACACGAGATACCGGGCCACACTCAATCCCAGGACGGTCCACGATGCCCCGCGGCTCGCCATCCACACGGCGCCTGCCATGCAAGCGATGCACAGTGCGATGCCCGGCCACACCCAGCCCCAAACCACCATCGCCACGCCGCCCATCCACCACGTCGCCCATCCCTGGGCCAAGGCACCCCATCCAAAGGCGGTGGCTACCTCGCTTGCCCGAGGGGAACGGGTGGATTGGGGTTCGTGCGCTGTGTCGGGGTGGTGCCCTCCCTCGACAGATCCGGCATGGTTGGACATTTCTCGCATCATCGCCCAACGACCCGCCCCATCGGCGAGGCGAAAGGGACCGAGGAGCGCCCATGCTTGCCCAACCAGCACCTCCCCCCACGAAGCCTTCCAAGACCCTTCGCCGAGTCGCTTCGATTTGAGGTGACGCCATTTGGCCACTTCCAAGCCGAGGTTGAAAGGCCACAACACCACGGCCAGGATCAACGCCCCCATCGATGCTATCCCGACCCCGGGCAGGGCATCCCAACCCCCGTGCTGGGAAATCTGCCACACCACGATGGCCAATCCCACACCCGACGTGGCGCGCACCAAAATTCGCTCGTGGCGACGCACCCACGCCTGCATCTTCCGCGGGAAGGCGTACTTTGGCTCAAGAAATGGACGGGCCTTCATCTCGCCCCCCAAGTTACCATGCCCCCCAAGGTTCACGACATGTCGCACCCCCGCAAATCCTCCTCGGCTTCAAGAACTGAGCGGGAGCGCATCATCCTGGGTATCGATCCCGGCACCACAATCATGGGGTATGGCGTCATCCGGGCGCGCGGCAAAAACGACGTCGAGTTGCTTGAGATGGGGGCCTTGCATTTGGCCAAAATCAAGGATCACGCCTTGAAGCTCAAAAGGATCTACGACCGCGTGAAGGGTTTGATTGAGACCCACGCCCCGGATGAGCTGGCGGTGGAGGCACCGTTTTTTGGCCAAAACGTGCAGTCCATGCTCAAATTGGGCCGGGCGCAAGGGGTGGCCCTGGCCGCCGCGCTGGCCCATGAAATCCCGGTGGCGGAATACGCGCCCCGGCGCATCAAACAGGCGGTCACAGGCAGCGGTTCAGCGTCCAAAGAGCAGGTGGCGGGCATGGTGCAACGAACCCTGAACATTCCAATGGGCGACATGCCCAAGGAACTCGATGCCACGGACGGACTGGCCGTGGCGCTGTGTCATCATTTTCAGCTGGCCACCCCCAAGATGCAGCGCGGCGCAGGAGGGTGGAAGGCGTTTTTGGCAGACAATCCCGATCGGGTGTCGACCCCGGCGGCTCGATCCGTGCCCAAAGAAAAGAGGGCAACTCCGTCGAGTCGCCCTCCCACTGTTGAATGAAAACAAGTAAACTGTTATCGAAGCTTGCGCTTCAGTGGTTCTAACGCGCGAAGTTCCTGAAAGGTTACAGTGCGATCAGAAAAAAAATCCCAACGCGATGTTGTGAAAAGAAAAGAGGGCAACTCCGTCGAGTCGCCCTCCCACTGTTGAATGAAAACAAGTAAACTGTTATCGAAGCTTGCGCTTCAGGGTTCTTGAACGAGGGTACCTCCTTCAGGGTTACACTTTCCCTAAAAAAATGTCACACAACCTCGAAAACTCAGTGATGACTGGGGTTTCAGGCCCAACAACGCGGACAATCGTCTCATCGACCAAGGGCGTCGTCGAGAATCCGCGAGATCAGGGCCGTCTTGTCCAAGCCTGCCACGGCGGCTTGTTGCGGGATGATGCTTTGTTCACTGAATCCGGGCACCGCATTCACTTCAATGACGTGAGGCGCCTGGCCTTCTTCCATCATCATGTCCACGCGTGCCATGCCTTGCATGTGGAGTTTGCGGTAGACAAACACGGCGGTCTCCTGCATGCGCTTGGTGGACGCCTCGTCGATGTCGGCAGGTGTGACCTCGCGGCTTTGTCCCTCGTATTTGGCCGCGTAGTCGAAGAATTCGTTGTCCGTCAAAATTTCGGTCACAGGCAAGGCCTGCAATCCGCCACGGCCGTCGGGGATGACTCCACATGTGAATTCTCGTCCCTGCAGCATGCCCTCAATCAAGACAGTGGAGGATCCCGTGGCTCGCGCTGCTTCAATGGCAGGCCATAGGTTGTGGAGGGTTTTCACCTTGGACACCCCGATGCTGGAACCGCTTTCATTGGGTTTGACAAAGCAGGGGAGGCCCAAACGTTGCACCACCTCCCTCCATTCCGCGTCTCCCCATTGATCCCGAGGCAAACACTCCATCGAGGGGGCCACTGGGACGCCAGCATCTCTGAGCAAGGCCGTGGTCCAACCCTTGTGAAAGGTGGTCGCCATGGCTCGGGCATGGGCTGTGGTGTGCGGAAGTCCTGTCAATTGAAGGTGCGCTTGGAGAAGACCGTCTTCCCCTGGTGTACCATGCACCATGACAAAAGCAACATCAAACCCCGCCCGGTTCCCATCACAGGATTCGTAGGTGTTGTCGGTCATGGACAGACGAACGCGTTGGCCGTCCGTAGTTCGTTCCACCCACCATCCATCGGGGTCGATGTGCACAAGAACGGGCGCAAAGCGGGAACGGTCCATGTGGTTCATCACCATGGCGGCGCTCCGCCGCGACACCTCGGCTTCACCGGAATATCCGCCGGCCAACACGGCCACCCTGACGGGTTGTTTGGAATTGCCCATGGAATCAAAAATCACCCTCGAAGGGTCCCAGTCACACGCATGGTTTGCCGAAGTTTCAACACGTCGCGTTGGACGGATTGGATGTCCGGACCGGTCACGGTGACGTGCCCCATCTTACGGTGGGGTTTGACCGTCGATTTCCCGTAAAGATGCACGTGGACGTTGGGCATGGCCAGCGCCTTTTCCATGCCTTCATACTGTGGTGTGCCATGTGCATTCGGGGCACCGATGAGGTTGAGCATCGCTGAGGCGGGATGCAACGGCCGGGTGTCACCCAGGGGAAGGTTGAGCACAGCGCGCAGGTGTTGCCCAAACTGCGAACATGCGTTGCCTTCGATGGTGTGGTGACCGCTGTTGTGTGTGCGAGGCGCCAATTCATTGACCCAGAGCTTGCCTTGGCGGTCCAGGAACATCTCGACGGCGAGTAGCCCCACGAAATTCATGGCTTGGACCACGTTCAAGGCGAGTTCTCGCGCTTGGTGCTCGACGTCTTCGGAAATGGCGGCTGGGGCCATCAAGTGATCGACGAGGTTGATCTCGGGATTGAACACGGCCTCCACCACCGGATAGACAGCTGTTTCCCCGGAGGCGTTCCTGGCCACAATCACGCTGAGTTCCTTGTCGATGTCGACAAGTTGTTCCAGCACACTTGGGGCGTCAAAAGCGCGTTGGGCCGCATCCTGGCTGTTCTGAAGAACTTGAACGCCCTTGCCATCGTACCCGCCGGTTCGAAGCTTCTGTACGATGGGGTAGCCCATGCTGGCGACCTCGTTCGCCCCGTCCACCAGCACAAAAGGCGCACTCGGGATTCCCCACGTTTCGAAGGCTTGCTTTTGTCGACCCTTGTCTTGGATGAGGGCGAGGTGGGCGGGCCGAGGAACGACTTCGACGCCGTGGTTGGCCAGGGTCTGAAGGCCTTCGACGCTCACGTGCTCGATTTCCACCGTGAGAACATCCAGGTCACGCCCAAAATCAACCACGGCGTCGGCGTCCTGGAGGTCGCCTTGGACAAACCGCGTGGTGAGATGTCGGCACGATGCCTCCTCGCTGGGGTCCATGACCTCGACGCGAACATCCCAATTCAATGCCTCTTGAATCATCATGCGTCCGAGCTGACCTCCTCCCAGGACGCCCAATCTGAGCTTGGGACCCAAGGAGGGACGTGCCTCGCGGTGACGGGCGCTGTCTGTGGCCAGCTTGGGGGCTGATTTGGAGTCGGAGGGGTGGGGCTGTGATTCCATGGACCAAAGATACCCGAGCCATTCATCGCACGAAACGTCCTCGCGTGAAACGTCCTTGCGCGAAATCTGGGCTCTCACCCGTCGGACGCAGCGAAGCGAATTTTGAACGAATTTTGTCACCATGGAAATCCTCAACGATACCTCGTTTCTCGGAAACCCGCTCCTCGAATGGGCCCAAGCCTTGGGCTATTTCATGGGAGGCGTTTTGTTGGCCCGCCTGGCATTTATCCTGTTCAAGCGCGTGTTTCAACGATTGGCCGCCAAGACCAAAACCCAGTGGGATGACGTGTTGGTCGATCAGGTTGAGGAGCCCGTTGCTCTTGGCATTGTCATTTTGGGCTTCTGGCTGGGTTATGAGCACCTGCATTTTGGAACCGGCGTGGACGAGTTCATGGAGCACGTCTTCCAGATCCTGATTGCCATTGACATCACATGGTTGGTGGCGCGCTTGTTGGACTCCGTGGTGAGCAACATTGTTCTGCATTTGGACCAGCGCACCGACAGTGCCACCGTGGCCCAATTCGCCCCCATTCTGCAAAAGACTTTGCGTGCTCTGGTGTGGATCCTGGGCATCATCTCGGGATTGACCAATGCAGGGTATGATGTGGGGGCGCTCCTTGCCGGGGTCGGCATCGGTGGATTGGCCATGGCCATGGCGGCCAAGGATTTTGTGGCCAACATTTTCGGCGGCATCACGGTGTTTGTCGACAAGCCCTTCACCGTCGGGGAACGCATCAAGGTCAATGGCATCGATGGTACCGTGCTGGAAATCGGCATTCGTTCCACACGGATCAAGACCCTGGAAAATCGTTTGGTCACCATTCCCAACCACCAATTCACAGACCAGGTGGTGGAAAACGTGACCGCTGAGCCTTCCCGCAAGATGAAGATTGTGCTGGGATTGACATACGACACGACCCCGGAACAGATTCAACAAGCCCTCGATCTCTTGACGGAGATTGTGGCGGAATCGGGTCGAACGGAGGATGAATACACGGTGTGGTTCAGCGGGTTTGGTGATTTTAGTTTGAACGTCAGCGTGATTTACTTCATCCGAAAGGGAGAGCATTGGGCCCATGTGCCCAGCGACATTCACATGAAGATTTTGCAGCGCTTCAATGCTGCGGGTCTCGAATTCGCGTTCCCCACCCAAACGCTTCATCACGTCGGCGCCCCCTCGGCTTGATTCGAGGATTGGTGTGGCGTTGACCAAGGGTTCAAGGAAGGCCAAGGGTTGGAGGAAGGTTGTACCTTGGCCGGATTCACCATGGATTCATGAATCAGTACGACGTTGTCATCCACGCCACCGAACCTCGGTATTGGCTGCTGCTCGTGGGAAGTTTGCTGGCCGGTTGGGCCCTTGTGCGGAGATTCCAGGCCTTGGACGTATCTCGCAAGGATGGTGCCTTGATCCAGATGGGTTGGACCCTGGTGGCCTTGCAGATTGGCTACCAACTGTTCATGCTGTTGGATCCTGGATTTGACTGGTCCATCCACAGGAGCTTGCCGTTGCATTTTTGTGGCATCAACATTTGGTTGGTCGCTTTGAATTGCTTCTGGCGCAATCCAACCGTGAACCTGTTCACTGCCTTCATGGGAACCATCGGGGGATTTCACGCCATCTTGACGCCGCAGTTGACGGTGGGGGATGCTTTTCCCATTTTGATCCATTACTACATCAACCATGCTGCATTGGTGTTTGTACCCATCGTCATGGGCCAAACGTTTGGCCTCAGGTTTCCTCGCTGGGGCTGGGTCAAAGCGTATGGGATTGCGGCGCTGGCAAGCACGGTGATGGCCGGTGTGAACCATGCCCTGAATGCATGGTTTCCGGGAGATGTTTTGGCCAATTACATGTACATGACGGAGCCTCCCAAGGTGGACAATCCATTCGTGTTTCACGATTTGGGATGGCCGTGGTACGTCCTTCCACTGCATGCTGCCCTTGTGCTTCACCTGATTGTGCTCAACGCGTTGTATCGCTGGCGACTTCCGGCCTTTGGGAAGGACGCCCAAGCATCTGGCGATTTGGCGCTGCGCTTGCCGGTTTGGCAGTGAGGGCTTGCTTCCCAGGAGGGGACTTGTCTTTTTTTCACGATGTGTTCACGAGGTGAGTCGGATGCGGTTGCGCCCCTGTACTTTCGGGGTATGCAAGCGTATTTGGACCTGTTGAATCACCTCCTCGAGAATGGGGTGAAGCGCGAGGACCGCACGGGCACGGGCACTTTGGGGTGTTTTGGGTACCAGATGCGGTTTGATCTAAGCGAGGGATTTCCCGTCTTGACCACCAAGAAATTGCACCTACGCAGCATCATCCATGAGTTGCTGTGGTTTCTGCAGGGCGACACCAACATCGCCTACCTCAAGGAGAACGGGGTGAGAATTTGGGACGAATGGGCGGATGAAAACGGCGACCTCGGGCCTGTCTATGGCTACCAATGGAGGTCGTGGCCCAACCCAGACGGGAGCCACACCGACCAAATGGCCAAGCTCGTCGAGCAGCTCAGGACCCACCCATACAGCCGCCGCCATGTCATCAGCGCCTGGAATCCAAGTTTCATCGACGAGATGGCCTTGCCTCCCTGTCATTGCCTGTTTCAGTTTCACGTGTCTGAGGGGAAGTTGAATTGCCAGTTGTACCAAAGGAGTGCGGACACGTTCTTGGGAGTGCCCTTCAACATCGCGTCGTACGCGCTTTTGACCATGATGGTGGCCCAGGTGGTGGGCTTGGAGCCTGGGGAGTTTGTCCACACCATGGGTGATGTCCATCTCTACCTCAACCATGTGGATCAAGCCCGTGAGCAACTGACGCGAGAGCCTCGGGCGCTTCCGCGCATGATCCTCAATCCCGATGTCAAGGATTTGTTTGGGTTCACCTACGACGATTTTCAACTTGTCAATTATGACCCCCATCCTCACATCAAGGCGGCGGTCAGTGTATAATGGAGGCGGAGAATCATGCGCATCAGCACCATCGCAGCCGTGGCCATGAATGGCGTCATCGGCAAGGACAACGATCTCGTCTGGAAGCTTCGGGACGACATGAAATTTTTCATGGACACCACCCAAGGGCACGTCGTGATCACTGGCCGCAGGAACTATGAAAGCATTCCTGCGAAGTATCGCCCCCTGAAAGGCCGAACCAATGTGGTGGTCACCCGAAACAGGCAATACCAAGCGGAAGGAGCCATCGTGGTTCACAGCCTTCAGGATGGCATCGACTTGGCACGGGCCCAGGGAGAAAGCGAGTGTTTCATCATCGGGGGAGGCCAAATCTACCGTGAGGCGCTTGCCTCCGGTCAGGTCGACACCCAATACATCACCCACGTGCATGCCCATCCGGAGGGGGACACCCACTACCCGGTGGAAGGTTGGCAAGGGTGGGATGGAACGGAGATTGGCCGCGGAAGCCAGGACGAGAACCATGAACATGCCTACATCATCATGAAATACTCACGGCCTGTGGACGGCAACCACGCACATTTGGATGCACCATGAATGACATTGCGTTGGGCGTTTCGCACATCACCGATTGGCAGGGATACGACCACATGCTGTTCCTGCTTGCCCTGGTGGCGCGATACGATTTGCGGCATGCGGGTCGGGCCGCCTTGGTGGCGACGGCCTTTACTTTGGGCCACAGTTTGACCTTGGCTGTGGCCTCCCTCGACTTGTTCCGGGTTCCGGGCGCATGGGTGGAATTTTTGATTGCCGTCACCATTTTGTGGACGGCCCTTTGGAATGTGCGGTCAGGTGAACCCTCGGCCAAACAAAAGCGATGGACCTACCTGATGGCGGCTGGGTTTGGCCTCATTCACGGCTTGGGTTTCAGCTCTTTTTTCAGGATCTCGCGGGATGAGGCGGCGGGCTTCATTGGCGGGTTGTTTCGTTTCAACCTCGGCGTGGAATTGGGGCAACTCGTGATTGTCGCGGCATTGCTTGCCTTGGCGAGCTTGGTCCGGGCACTCGGGGTCAGTGAACGAGACCAGCAATTGTTCGTGTGTGGCGGGGCCGTGGCTTTGTCTTTGGTCATGGCCTTGGAACGCGTGCCTTGGTGACCTTGCGGCCCAGCGACCTGGCGACCTGGCGACCTGGCGACCTGGTGCTCGACCCAGCGCGCAACCCGGCGCGTGATCCGGAGCGCAACCCAGCGCGCAACCTCACATGCAACCCGGATTGCAGTCCGGCATGGCCGTTCATGAATCCCTTGGCCCCATCTTTGCCATGCGATGAAATTCCTTCTGAAGTGGTTCATTAGGGCCTATCAAATCTTGTTGAGTCCATGGCTTGGCAGCAACTGTCGACATCAGCCGACGTGCAGTCAGTACGCCTTGGAAGCCCTCGATGTGTGGGGCGCATGGCATGGGCTTGGACTGATCGTACGTCGGCTGTCCAAATGCCATCCATGGGGAACCCAAGGCTACGACCCCGTGCCGCCTCGGCCCAAGTCGTCGTAATTTCAGGCCATGAAATGGATTCGTACAAACCGCCCGTTCGTCACCAGGTGGTTGTCGGGACTCAGCCTCTCGATGGCCCTGCTCACCATGATTTCCTTGGGTTTGGGTTGCCACAGTCATGAAGACAGCGCGACCATGAAAGAGGCGCGCGCTTTGAATGAGGAAACCCAGGCCTTGGCACGTCAGTTGGAGACCCGTTTGGACGTCATTTCGGATGATTTGACGGCTCGGATGCAGCAAGCGTCCCAATCGACTTCGGCGGAACACAGCGCGGAACACGCGGCGGAGTTTGTGGAGCATGCTGATGGGTCAGGCGTGCTGCGTTGGGCGGAGAACCTGCAAACCATCGAGTCCTTGGGTGAGCGTTTGGCCGCATGGTCTGCCAACCAGGTCCTCCTACCAGGCCAAACCTGCAACCACGACCACGGGGACGGCCATGCTCACAACCATGGCACGGCCATGAATGACTTGTCGGACGAGGACCATTTGGAATTGCAACGGGCCATCCGAGCCGAGCTTGACGCGATGATTGCTGAACTTGACAAGTTGACGCCGTGAATCCATACCTGCCCCAGCGGCCGCGCCGCAATCGGAGGTCCTCGGCCGTTCGCGGCTTGGTGCGTGAAACGCATTTGACCCCTGACCATCTCATCTACCCACTCTTCGTTCTCGACGGCGTGAACAGGCACGAGCCCATCGCCTCCATGCCGGGCATGGCGCGCATGTCCGAGGATTACGTGCTACGCGAAGTTGAAGAGGCCATGGCGATGGGCGTCCGTGCCTTCGTCCTGTTTCCGGCCGTGGAGGAGACCCTCAAAGACGAGGTGGCCACGTATGGCGTGTCTCCCGACAATTTTTACCTGCGAATCGCCCGGGCCATCAAGTCCCGCTTTCCAGAGGCCTGGCTGATGAGTGACGTGGCCCTGGACCCCTACAGCTCGGATGGTCATGACGGGGTCGTGCAAGAAGGCCAAATCATCAACGACCTCACCTTGCCCATCCTCGCCAACATGTCCTTGGTTCAGGCCGAGGCGGGGTTTGACGCGATCGGGCCAAGTGACATGATGGATGGAAGGGTGGAGATCATTCGCGAAGCGCTGGACGATGCGGGATACACAGACACCAGCATTGTGAGTTACACGGCGAAATACGCCAGTGCTTTCTACGGTCCCTTCCGCGATGCGCTTGAGAGTGCGCCCAAACATGGAGACAAGAAAACCTACCAGATGGATCCGGCCAACCGGACCGAGGCGCTTCGCGAGGCTGAACTGGACATGGCAGAAGGTGCGGACATGCTCATGGTGAAGCCAGCGTTGTGCTACCTCGATGTGATTTTGGCCTTGAAACAATCGTGCGACAGACCCATCGCGGCCTACAACGTGAGCGGCGAATACGCCATGCTCAAGGCCGCCGCCGCCCAAGGTTGGATCGACTACGACCGGGCCATGCCTGAGATGCTTCTGAGCATTCATCGCGCTGGGGCGGATGTCATTTTGACCTATTTCGCGAAGGAATACGCTGCCCATTGGCGTCAACTCAACGGCCGATGAAGCGCTCCCTCGTGGCCCTTGTGCTCCTCGGAATCGGACTGACCGCAGCGTGGGCCCAAACCTCGGTGCCCAGGAATGTCCTCGTTGATCAGTGGGATGGACAATCCTACCAGCCTTGTGAACCGAGCATTGCCATGGATCCTGGCAATCCCATGGTGGTGGTGGCTGGCAGCATCCTTGACAACGTGTACTGGAGCACCGACGGCGGATCCACGTGGACCCACGATCAGCTGACTTCTCCCCTGGGTGTGTTTGGCGACCCATGCGTGGTTGCTTCGCCAACAGGAGATTTTTATTACCTGCACCTGAGTGATCCTTCGGGAATGGGGTGGCGCAGCGATGCGTTGCTCGATCGCATCGTTTGTCAGCGCTCCACCAATGGTGGCAAGAAGTGGTCGAGAGGCGGGGGCATGGGACATACGCCGCCCAAAGATCAAGACAAGGAGTGGGCTGTGGTGAACCTCGATGGATCGAGGATCCATGCGTGCTGGACACAGTTTGACCGATACGACAGCCGAGAACCGGGTGACAGCACGGTTATTTTGTGCAGTCACGCCAATGCCAGGGGCAAGCGCTGGAGCGACCCCGTGCGCGTGAGTGCCAAGGCGGGTGATTGTGTGGACAGCGATGGAACCACCGAAGGTGCCGTCCCGGCGGTGGGTCCCCACGGTGAGGTTTACGTGGTGTGGGCCCTTCACGAGTCGTTGTATTTCGATC
>JBEARC010000091.1:0-173454 GCA_041163465.1 Bacteroidota bacterium | reverse complement strand
GAACCCCGATGATCGGCGTTTGGCCATGGGTTTGTTTTTGGGACTGATGACCTATTTCGTCCATGGCGTCCTCAACAATTACCTCGACACCGACAAGGCCAGTGCTCCGTTCTGGGGGTTTTTGGCGTTGCTCGTCGTGATGGATCTCCAAGCCCAAAACACCGGGAAGTCCCACGAAGAAATCGCGACTTCCTAACGTGGCGGGGCTCTTGGGTCACGCCAAACCTTCGCGAGCCGGGGAAAACCGAATGCTCAACAACGCCGTATCATCCAACCGCGGCACGTCACCTCGGTAGGCTTCGACCGCGGCCACGACGGCGTTGTTGACCGACGACAGCGATTGACCTTTGTGGTGCCTCAGCAAGGACAACAGGCGGTCCGTTCCAAAAGGCACTTCGTGGTCGTTTTCCTGTTCCACCAAACCATCGGTGTAGCAGCAAAGCAAACCTCCCTTGGTGTCCTTGATTTCACCCAGCTCGATGCTCGGAATGTCTCTAAACATTCCCAATCCCACGCATCCTGAAGTGAGCAGCTGGGATTGACCTTCGCGTGACAGAAACAACGGGGGGTTGTGACCACAATTCACAAATTGGACATGGTCAGACTCTGCGTGGTGAATGGCCACAAAAAAGGTGATGTACTTCTCACCCCGTGCAATTTCCATCACGCGCCTGTTCAGCAATCTTAGGGTTGCCTGCAATGGCTGGTTTCCTGCTTGAAACAGGGCCCTGACCTGGGCTTGGAAATTGCTCATCAACAACGCGGCACTCATGCCCTTGCCACTTACGTCCGCCATGCACATCACCGTGGTACCGGCATCCGTGGAAAACGCGTCGTAGTAATCTCCGCCTACCTGGGTGTGTGGCTGGTAATGTCCGGCGATGTCGAGATTCAACCCACGCCAATCAGAAGGCAACAACATCGCCTGCATCTCTCCCGCCAACTCAAGCTCTCTTCGAAGGGCTTCCTCTTGCAAACTCCGCGCAACCATGGCCCGATTGCGTCGAGCAACCACAAGCACATTGGTCAGGGTCACCAAGAAATTCAAGTGCTTCACAACGGGACTCACACCCCTCACATTCTCCGATGTATCTCCTGCCAAAACCACAGCAATGGCCTCATCGTTTTGGTGAATCGGTACCACCACATCCGAAGGGTGCTCATCTCCTGCCAACGCGCCTGCCAAGCCAATGCTGTCCAAATCAAGCGCCTCGAAAAATGTGGAAGGTTGCTTTGACTGCCAATTCGCATCCGTTCCTTCTGCCACGAGCAAATCCCAGGTCGTTCCGTCGAGGTCCGATGCATAAAGTACGAGGCGGTCGATGCCCAAATTGGATTTGAGGGCATCGACGTAGCGTTGCATCAATTCCTCTTCCGAGGTTTGCGCATTGATGGCACGAGTGACCTCGAGCAAGGCATGAAGTTTGAAATCTCGGAGCTCGAGTTTTTCTTTCAGCCGCTGCTCTTTGAGGTTTGACATGGAGGAAGACCCGTGGATCGGTTACTTTTTCACCCGCTCAGCGTAGTCACCCGTACGGGTGTCTACCTTGATCCAATCCCCAGTATCAATAAACAGCGGCACACGCACCTCCGCCCCAGTATCCACGGTGGCAGGCTTGAGGGTGTTTGTGGCCGTGTCGCCCTTGATGCCCGGCTCGGTGTAGGTGATCTCGACCTCCACGTGGCTGGGAAGTTCACAACTGATGGGTCGCTCTTCGTCCGCATGAAAGACCACCAAACAATTCAGTCCATCCTTCAAAAACTCAGGTGCGTTGATTAGGTGCTTCTCTAGGCTGACCTGCTCGTAGGTTTCATTGTTCATGAAAATATACCCCGTTTCATCGTTGTAGAGATACTGATGCTCGCGGGTTTCAATGCGCACGGGATCGATTTTGTGACCTGCGTTGAAGGTGTGGTCCACGACCTTGCCGGTCTCGATGTTCTTCAGTTTGGTCCGCACAAAGGCCGCCCCCTTTCCTGGTTTCACATGGAGAAATTCTACAATTTGCCACAACCCGTGGTTGTGATTCAGCACCATGCCGTTTTTGATGTCGCTAGTGTTGGCCATTGTCGTTGAATTGATTGAATGGTGTCGCAAGATACTTCACCTCCGCACGGTTCCCATGTGCACTGCAAGGCGCAACGAAAGGTGTGTTGTTGAGAAGGTGACCAAAACAATTGTGCAGTAAGCCGCATCTCTCCTGCCCTTGATGACCACCGATGTCCACCCCACACGGCAAGTCGTTGGCCTTGTTCGGGCGTTCCAACCCAGGTCAGACCTTCCAATTTGGGAACAGGAACCCGCGTTCCTACCCTTGCCCCTAGGCCATCCATGGCCATCCAACCCCAGGTCGACATACCCCTGCGGGGACCCACGTGTTTGTTGGGCGAAGTCCATCGGATTGCGCGATCCAAACCCCACGATCGCAACCCATTTCCCGAATCATTCCAAGTCGCCTCTTCGGAAGCACCTCTCGAAGCCCCTCCCAGCCAAATCGTCCATGACGAGCGGCTCCAACGCAGGTTGCAAAGCATTTCATCCATGGACATGGCCCCTTGCCATCTCCATCCCTGAATGCGGGAAGCATCGAGCTGCCACCTCAATTCACCCGCCCATTCACTTCGCCCAACCCACGATGTGTCCTGGGATTGAATCCGAAGTTGCCCCATGACGCGAGGACCTCGCGCAGGGCCATGCGACCACTGCATGCGCATGTCGAGGGTGGGCTTCGAGCTCTTGATGGGCCATTCCGTCCTCAACAAGGCCTGCCAGCGGTCTGTGGTTCCGCGCACCCAACGTCCAGAAAAGCGACCCTTCAAGGTGGTTTGGTCCTCTGCCTGGCATGCCGCCAAAGCCCAATCCCAGTCCTTGGCCCCTTTCACGGCTGAACCGTGACTTTCCATCCCCCACGCATCCTGCGCGACATGGAAGGAGAGTCCGACGTACCCTCTCCCCAAAGGCTTTTGGCCCCAGCCTGAAACGTGTCGCCCAGAAGCCGATACGCCCACCTGATGACGACGCCAAGCCTGATGGAATGCAAACCCACCCAACGTCCCACCAGGAACCCGGATGTCCATGCCTTGGGGAGGAGACTGAATCAACGCTTGGGTCCCACCCATGAAAGCCACATCTGCAAAAGGTCGGGAGCGGGGAATGGCCAACCCATGCCCCCATTCCACACGGTGTTCTCCCACCACCCAGGTCCGCCCATGGATCGATCTGGTCCATGAGCCAACCACCCTCAAAGAATCCTCCCACCACAGGCGCACCTTGGCAGATGAAAGCCTCCACCGCCAAACGCTCGTACCGCCTGGTCCATCACCCCATCCATGTTCATGACGCCAAGACATGCGCATGGGCTGTGCCGGACGAACGATTTCCAATCGGTTTTCTTCCACCCAGGATTTCCAAGCCGGACTCTCCACCATCCATTGCCGTTCCTCGCTGGTGAGGCACGCGATGGCATGCGCCTCCTCCACAGCCCATGGCCCACCATGGGTTTGGAGGTGGTCAAGCACACACTGACCCGATTGTTCCGAAAGTTGGCCCCCTTCGACGGCTGCATTCACCCACCACATCACCTCCGGGGCCAATCCCCACGTCCAATCCACTTGCGCACCCAACGGCGCGCAAGCCCCCATCCAAACGACCACCAACAACTTTGAGATTCTTCGTAGGGTTGGGCACTGTGCACCAGACCCACGGAACATCCTGAAGAAGGAGTCAGCCATGCTCAACGCGCAGATTTGGACCATGCGTAAAACCACGTCCAATGGGACAAGCCGAGGGTTTGGTGTGAGGAGACACCCATCAGGGGTCCCGGCTCCTCCTGCCTTGAAACCCCTCCCATGACCGCATCCTTGTCCCGAAACGAGGGGCGTGGGCCCCGCGCTGTCAACGAGCCACTCCAAGAAAGGGTGAACGACCACACTGGACCCTCCAGTCGCAATCGCCAATCACCCCATGGAATGCCCAGGATTGCTGCATTGTTTGCGTTGTCTCCTCCCTCGCTCCTGCCATGGGACCATTCGATCCACCACTGCCCCCCCGATTGCCAACCCAGCGCGGGAGGTGGCACGCCTGCACCCGTACGCTCGCCACAAGGCGGAAGCCAATGAACCGACCACTGGCCTCGGGCCGTGCTTGACGACCCCAATGGAAGGCCAGGCGAGACATCCCGCAAGACATCTCCACCGCATTGGAAACGCATGGTTCCCCACTCCAAGCGCTGCGAAAACGACGCATCGATTGCCACAGAAATCGCCCGACGATTGGCCGTTGGCCATTGCTGCATTCCGACTTGGCCTCGGGCAGACCAAATGCCTGAACCAAGGGCATCAGCGCGCCATCCCATCATGACGCGACCGGATTGCCATTGCGACCAACCAGCGACATCCACCCCTCGATGCCACACAACACCTGGATCCCGTGAACTTCGACTCCACCCCTGCCATGCGAGCTGTTGCAAAGGAATACCCACTCCCCAGAGGGAACCGGAAACCATGCTCCCACGCACCTCATGACTGTCCCCAACAACGGCGCCTGTCCCTTGGGCCAGGCCTGGCGCCACATGGACCCACATGCAACCCAACGCGAGCAAACTCATCCAAGCATCTCTCCCACTCATGGCGGCGAAATTCCGGGCAAACCCTGAGAAGAAGAACGCGCATTTAAAGAGCGTTGGCGAAGGGTTGATTGGCGCGAAAAACCTCGTATCTTTGCCGCCCTCGAAGGACGCGGGTGTGGTGAAATTGGTAGACACGCCAGACTTAGGATCTGGTGCCTCGGCGTGGGGGTTCGAGTCCCTCCACCCGCACCACTTCGAGATTCGCAACGCGCAAAACCAAGCCCATGAACATCGCCCAAAACGCCCTGGACGACCTACACATTGAATTGGCCGTCACCCTGCATCCTGAAGACTACAACGACCGCGTCGAAGCGGTACTCAAGCGTCAGCAAAAGCAGGCCACCATGCCGGGATTTCGCAAGGGCAAGGTGCCAATGCAACTCATCCGTCGTCAGTATGGCACCTCTGTGTTGGCCGAAGAATTGAACAAGCTCATCAGCGAGTCCCTCCAAAAGCACATGCAGGACAACAAGCTGAACGTTCTCGGGAACCCCATTCCAAGTGAAACCAAAGAGGATGCTGGTGATTGGACCAATCCGGGGGACTTCACCTTCCATTTCGAATTGGGTCTGGCGCCTGCGCTCGATTTGGATTTTGGCAAGAAGGCCAAATTCACACGCCACAAAATCAAGGTGGACAAAGAGGCTATTACACGCCAGGTGGAAGACATCCAGAAGCGTCACGGCAAGCTTCAAAACCCCGACAAAAGCGGTGAGAAGGACATGTTGATTGGGCATTTCACCCAACTGAATGATGCGGGCGATCCGTTCGAAGGGGGCATTGAAAGCGACAGCACCATCAGTGTTGAATTCGTCGAGGACAAGAAGACCCAAAAAGAGCTCATCGGCCTTGAACCCGGGTCCGTCATCAGCGTCGACCCGCACAAAGTGAGCCGAGGCCATGATGACCTCGGTCGGATGTTGGGCATCAGCCACGACGACGTGCATGACTTGAAAGGATTGTTCCAATTCACAGTGAAAGAGGTCAAACGACTCGAACCCCATGAGATCAACCAAAGCCTCTTTGACAAGGTCTATGGCGAGGGTCAGGTGACCGATGAAACCGAGTTCAAAAAGCGTGTCGCCGAGGATTTGGAGGGGCACTTCGACCGCGACGCTGAGTGGGTGTTCCGTCGGCGCTTTGTCGTGGATTTGTTGGACCTGCTGAAGGTTGAATTGCCCGATGCGTTTTTGAAGCGTTGGATCATGATGACCAACGAGAATCCGCTGACCCCTGAACAGGTGGAAGAGGAGTATCCGAGCTATGCGGAATCACTTCGTTGGCAAATCCTGCAACAAACCGTGGCTGAGGTCATTGACTTGAAAGTCACAGCGGACGAGTTGGAGCAAGAGGCGCAACGTCAGGTGGGTGCACAGTATGCCCAATACGGCATGCCCATGGATGAGGAGACGTTGAAAAACGTGGCGAAGAATGTGTTGAACGACGAAAACGAGCGCCGGAGGATCGCCGACGTACTCGTGGAGCGCAAAGTGGTGGACGATTTGAAGACCCGAGTCCAAATCTCTGAAAAGCTCGTCAGCTTTGAGGAATTTGGAAAGCTGGCTGCGGCTGTTCGCTGAGCCTGACGCACACGGATTCTTCCCCAACACTTGTGAACAACACGAGAACAGGGGGGTCAGTCACGGTGATTGGGTCCGTAATTTGGCCTCAAGATTCACACCATGGACAACCGCAAAGAATTTCTGAAGTACGCCGTGCACCATCGCGGCATGAGCAGCCACACTGTCGAAGACTACATCTCGGCAACACATGGGCCTGTGGCCGGACCTGAAGGGATGACCCGAACGGTCATTGAGGAACGCCCCATGCCCTTTCGCGAGGTGGACGTGTTTTCGCGCTTGATGGCGGACCGGATTATTTTTCTCGGCACGGGCGTGGATGACTACATCGCCAACATCGTTCAAGCCCAGCTGCTGTTTTTGGAATCTGTGGATCCAGGAAAAGACATTCAGATTTACATCAATTCTCCCGGGGGAAGCGTCTACGCAGGTTTGGGAATTTACGATACGATGCAATACATCCGGCCTGACGTTGCCACCATTTGCACGGGCATGGCTGCCTCCATGGGAGCGGTGCTCCTGTGCGGCGGTGCTGCTGGCAAAAGAACGGGGTTGAAGCACAGCCGGGTCATGATTCACCAACCGCTCGGTGGGGCACGTGGTCAGGCATCAGACATCGAAATCACGGCGCGCGAGATTCAAAAACTGAAAAAGGAACTCTACGACATCATTGCCCATCACAGTGGCCAAACCTATAACAAGGTTTGGGAGGACAGCGACCGCGATTATTGGATGATCGCTGACGAAGCCAAAGCATACGGCATGATTGATGAAGTGCTTGTGAGGAACGCGTGATTTGGCCTACCTTCAGGCAACAACAACTGAACGCATTTTATGTCGGAACAAGACATTCGGTGCTCGTTTTGCGGTCGACGCAAAGACGAGGTCGACATCCTGATTGCCGGGACCACCGGCCACATCTGTGACCGCTGTGTCGAGCAGGCCGAAGCCATTGTGGCCGAGGAGTCGTCATCGCATGGTGGTGCGCACAGCGCCTTGGATTTCACCCTGCGACGTCCTGCGGAAATCAAGTCGTACTTGGATGATTTTGTCATCGGACAAGATGAAGCCAAACGCACACTCAGTGTGGCCGTGTACAACCACTACAAGCGATTGACTCACCAACACGGTGATCAAAATCCTGAGGTGGAGTTGGACAAGAGCAATGTGATTTTGGTGGGTGAAACGGGAACGGGAAAAACCCTGTTGGCCAAGACCATTGCCCGCATGCTTGACGTCCCTTTCTGCATTGCAGATGCCACCGTGCTGACAGAGGCCGGTTACGTGGGAGAGGACGTGGAAAGTGTGTTGTCGCGGTTGTTGCAAGCTGCTGACTTTGATGTTCAGGCAGCCGAGCGCGGCATCGTGTTCATCGATGAGATTGACAAGATTGCTCGCAAAAGTGACAACCCTTCAATCACGAGAGACGTCAGTGGTGAAGGGGTGCAACAAGCCTTGTTGAAGCTCCTCGAGGGAACGGATGTTCAGGTCCCTCCACAAGGCGGGCGCAAGCATCCTGAACAAAAGCTCATTACCGTCAACACCGCCAACATCCTCTTCATTTGCGGGGGGGCCTTCGGGGGTATGGAAAAAATCGTGGCCCGACGGCTGCGAAAAAGCACCATCGGCTATGCTTCTGCAGGCCGCGTCGTGGAGGAATCCGAGGCCTTGGCATACGTGGATCCTTCGGACTTGCGTGCGTTTGGTCTGATTCCGGAGCTCATTGGTCGCTTTCCCGTGCTGACCGCCCTTAGGCCCTTGAAGCGATCGGCGCTTCGACGGATTTTGACGGAGCCCAAAAACGCCCTCGTGCGACAGTACGTCAAGCTGTTCGCCATGGATGACATCGCCTTGAAATTCGATGCGGAGGCCTTGGATTTGATTGTGGATCATGCCTTGGAACGAAAGCTCGGAGCCCGTGGATTGCGTGGAATCTGCGAGGTGATCTTGCGCAATGCGATGTTTGAACTTCCGGGCACGGATGTCGGTGAATTGAGGGTCACGGCCGCTTACGCTCAAGCCCAAATCGAAGCCCAACACGAAGCCCACCAAGACTTGGACCTCGGAAACAAACAACCCGGAACCAAAGCCTCATGACTCGTCCCATGCACATTCTTCTTCTCTCCCGCCTCATGTGTGGCCTCCTCACCTTGGCCGCAATTGGGTGCGAAAGCCCTGCTTCGTCCCAGCCCGCCTCGTCCCAGCCCACTTCGATACCTGCGTCTGAAACGGTCCAAGATGGAATGGGCCCCATCATCAAGGACGTCAACGTCAAAGAATTCAAGTCCCTCATGGCCCAGCTCGATGGTGCGCTGTTGTTGGATGTTCGCACCCCTGAAGAATGGGCTGAGGGCCACTTGGCAGGGGCTGCCCACAAGGATTATTGGGGAGATGCAGGTTTTGATGATGCGATGAACAGCATCCCGAGAAATCGCCCGGTCCTCGTGTATTGCGCAGGTGGAGGAAGAAGTGCGTTGACGGCCAAGGAATTGCACGACGCAGGGCACATGGAAGTGTACAACCTCGAGACTGGTATCGCCGGCTGGATCAAAGAAGGACAGCCCGTTGTGACGGGTCCTGCCGCTGATTTCTGACCTCTGCGCGCAGGGTGACGAACCTCTACGCTTGATCAAGTCGCCCCTTCGTAGGGATGGGCCTGCTCGGAGAGATGCCATTGGAGGATGCCATTGGGGATGCCATTGGGAGATGGCCGGGGCCACTTGGGTGGATGACCGTGTGAACCTCTTGTGAATAACGGAATCATGGCTCAGTGCGGCGATGCGCTGACACCTTGGTACATTCGAAGTTCACCTCATCGACAACGACACCCCAACGACACCCCAAGGACTGTGGCAGGCAAGGAGACCCCATTGATGAAACAATACAACCGGATCAAGGCGAAGCATCCGGACACGGTGCTGTTGTTCCGCGTGGGCGACTTTTACGAGACGTTCGGAGAGGATGCTGTGGCCGCGGCGCGTGTCCTGGGCATTGTGCTGACCAAACGTGGCAACGGCAGCGCGTCGGAAGTCGAGTTGGCCGGATTTCCTCACCACAGCTTGGACACGTACTTGCCCAAATTGGTCCGGGCTGGTTTGAAAGTTGCTGTGTGTGATCAGCTTGAGGATCCCAAACAAGCCAAAGGATTGGTCAAACGAGGTGTCACAGAACTGGTCACGCCGGGATTGGTGATGCACGACCACGTGCTTGAAAGCAAGGCCAACCATTTCATCGCCTCCCTCCATTGGAGCCAGCAAGGCGTCGGGTTGGGCCTGCTCGACCTCAGCACCGGAGAATTCCAGGCGGCCCAAGGAGATGCCCCATGGATTGACCGGGTGCTTCGAAGCTTGGAGCCCAAGGAATGGCTGATCGAAAAGAGGCATGAAGCCAACGTCCGCGCCTTGTTTGGCGACGACGTGCCGAGGACACGCCTCGAAGATTGGGTGTTCACCGAGGAATTCGCCAAGGACCAAATTGCACGTCAGTTCTCCTCGGGATCTCTGAAGGGTTTTGGCCTGGATGATGCCCCCTTGGCCGTCATCGCAGTTGGGGCCATTCTTCATTACCTGGATCATACCCACCACCGACAGCTCGATCACATCCAAGGCATCAAAAGACTGAGACCCGACCGTGGCATGTGGCTGGACAGATTCACGGTTCGAAACCTGGAAATTCTTCACCCCAACCATCCTGATGGCACCGCCCTTGTCGACGTGCTTGACAACACCTGTACACCCATGGGTGGACGGGCGTTGCGTCGGGCCTTGGTGTCGCCATTGACGGACCTCAACGCCATGGAACAGCGTCACCACGCTGTGGCACGACTGGTCGAAGAAGTGGCTCTTCGCCATGCTTTGAGGCAAGTGCTAAACAAGGTGGGTGACCTGGAGCGTTTGACCACCAAAGCAAGCGCAGGACGGATTCTGCCGCGTGAAATGGCTCAGCTTGGACGAGGATTGAAGGCCGTACAAGATGTTGCCGATTGTGCTGCCGGCGAAGATGCATTGCTCCCCTTTCTCGAGGCATTGCATCCTTGCGGAACACTTCTGAAGCGGCTGAAACGTGAATTGGTGGAAGACCCTGCCACAGCCGTGGGGAAGGGACCCGTCATCGCAGAAGGAGTCCATCTGGAATTGGACGAGGTCAGGCGTTTGGCCTTTCGAAGCCAGGAAGCCTTGGACGCCATCCGCGACAAAGAAGCACAAGCCTCTGGAATCAGCGGATTGAAGATTGCCTTCAACAATGTTTTCGGGTACTACCTCGAAGTTCGCAACGCCCACAAGGACAAAGTTCCCGAATCATGGATTCGTAAGCAGACCCTGACCCAAGCGGAGCGATACATCACAGAGGAATTGAAAATCCTCGAAACCCAGATTCTTCAGGCCCAAGAAAAGGTCGAGGCACTGGAACAGCAGGCCTACACTGGACTTGTCGCAGCCTGTGCCGCAGAGGTTGGTGCGCTCATGGACAACGCACGGTCGCTTGGACTGTTGGACATGGTCGTAAGCCATGCTGAAACAGCTGAGAATCTGGGGTACACCCGACCCCGGATGAAGGAAGGTCAGGGCATTCACATCACGGAGGGAAGACATCCTGTGATTGAGCGCCACTTGCCTCCCGGAGAGTCGTACATCTCCAACGACGTTCAGCTGGACCCAGAACACCGTCAAATCCTGATGGTGACTGGTCCCAACATGTCTGGAAAAAGTGCGTTGCTGCGCCAGACAGCCCTCATTTCCCTGATGGCTCAGGCAGGCTCATTTGTCCCGGCCAAACATGCCGAACTCGGCGTCCTCGATCGGATTTTCACCCGGGTTGGCGCCTCCGACAACATCAGCAGTGGCGAGTCGACCTTCATGGTGGAAATGAATGAAACCGCAGCCATCCTTCATGGATTGACGGATCGAAGTTTGGTCCTGCTCGATGAAATTGGTCGGGGTACGAGCACCTACGATGGGGTCAGCATTGCTTGGGCCATCGCTGAACATCTTCACACCCATGGTCGCGCGCTCACGTTGTTTGCCACCCACTACCACGAGCTGAATGACATGAGTCGGCGCTTTCATCGCATCGTCAATGTGAATGTCAGCGTGAAAGAACTCAACGGGAACATCGTGTTTCTGCGCAAGCTCGCGCCAGGCGGTTCCAACCACAGTTTTGGCATCCACGTCGCCAGATTGGCAGGCATGCCTCGCAGCTTGTTGCGCAGGGCGGAATCCGTGCTTTCCCAACTTGAAGCCCAGCGCGGAGAGGGTGTCAGCTCAGAAACCGAGGTGTCACTCCCTTCTTCAGGCATGCCCCCTTTATCTCCGGAAGTGAGTCATCTCGATGCGGGAATTCAACTCAGCATCTTTCAATTGGACGATCCTGCCCTTGAAGCCATTCGAGACCAATTGATGGAGGTGGACATCGACAACCTCACTCCCGTCCAAGCCTTGATGAAATTGCACGAAATCAAGGCGACGTTGACAGGGTCAGCCGCCAAGGGGAGACAATCGGTGACACCTTAGTCCAGGCTAGGGTTTGGTTTACAATGTTGCCGTGAGCAAATCCAAAGGCTTCCAAGGCAAGTTGCGGTCCGAGGCAATCTCCTCATTGGTCAACGTGCCATTGAACATGTAAATCCCCGTCGAGACCAAATGACGCTGTCTCACAGACGACTCGACGCCTCCGTCCGAAGCCACGCCCAGAAGCATCGGTGCAAAAATGTTGCTCAAGGCCTTGCTTGCGGTTCTTGCCACGCGTGAGGGAATGTTGGGCACACAATAGTGGATGACCCCACATTCAATGAACGTTGGACGCTCGTGGCTCGTCAACCGGGACGTTTCAAACACCCCTCCTCGGTCAATGCTAACATCCACAACGATGGCACGTTCGCGCATGCCAGCCACCATGGGTTCGCTGACAATCATGGGTGCCCGGGATCCCTCTCCGCGAACGGCACCAATGGCCACGTCAGCCGTGCGCAGGGCCTCCTCGAGAACGGAGGGCTGGAGGGTTGATGTCCACACGCGTTGACCCAACGCATTTTGGAGTCGGATCAAACGGTGCACACTGTTGTCAAAGACCTTGACACTCGCTCCTAGACCCAAGGCCGAACGGGCGGCAAATTCCCCCACTGTTCCTGCTCCGATGATGACCACTTCACTGGGCCGTACGCCACTGACCCCACCGAGCATGATCCCCTGGCCGCTTTCGCTGGCCATGAGCCCCCCTGCCACCAAAACAGCCGTATTGCCTGCGATTTCCCCCATGGCCCTGACCAATGGTTGGATCCCATTTTCATTCTGGACAAAATCCCATGCAATCGCTGTGGTCTTTTTGTCCATCAAAGCCTGAAGCATCCCCTCGTTTTGGACACTGAGTTGCAGCGCTGAAATGAGGGTTTGTCGCATCCCCATCAACTCGACCTCCTCCAGAGATGGTGGCTCCACTTTCAGCACGATGTGAGATTGGAACACTTGACGCCGATCATACACGATGCGCGCACCCGCCTCGCTGTAATCGCTGTCTGAGAATTGAGATTCCGCACCAGCTTGGGTTTCCACCAATACCTGGTGGCCATGGGCAACGAGCAAGGCAACAGCCTCAGGAACCAAAGCGACGCGTTTTTCCTGCAAACTCGTCTCTGCAGGAATGCCAATGGTGAGATCCGCTTGGCCAGCTTTGACTTGCAACAATTCCTCTTGAGGAAGCAAGGCCGCTTCGCGTGCCAAGGCCTTGATTGCTTTGCGTCCAGAATCCATGGGGTGGTAAATTAGAGAAACGGCAGAGAATCACCCCTGCAAGGTGGACAAAATGAGCGTGCGCGTGGGAGATTCGGCTGTTTGGACTTCGAGTAAAAACGCATCTTCCGGCATCAAATCAGGCACGCGGTCAGGCCATTCGACGAGACTCAATCCCGGATTCATCAACATTTCAGCAATGCCGGATCGCTCCGCCTCGTCCTCTCCCTCGAGGCGGTAAAGGTCCAAGTGCCGAACCTCCACTTCCAGACCATCTCGCGTGACGCGATGGTGATGAACCAATCCAAACGTGGGGCTTGCGGCATCCTCTCCCACGCCCCACGATTGAAGGATGGCGCGAACCAAGGTGGTCTTCCCCGCGCCCATCGGGCCGTGAATGGCCACCACTCCCTGGGTGGGTAACCATGTCGCAAGCTCTGCAGCGACTCGCGGCAAATCTTCCAACAAGACATCTTCCCAGCGGGCAACTTCAACCAATGTGCTCATGATTTCAAATGGCCTTTGACACAGCACTCGCTCTTTCTCTGAGAACTGCAACGGAGACAGGTGCAAAAATGCATCGGTTCAAGGCAATTCCCTCTCTGCGATCGATTGCTACGATTGAATCCTTCGGTTGATTACTTGGGATCGAGGACGACCCAAGGGATGATCATTTCTTCCAGGCTTACACCACCATGCTGAAACGTGTCGCGGAATGTCTTGACATACTTCGCATGGTTGTTGGGGTACACCAAGAAATCCCTCGATTTGGCAAAAATGTAGGTGGAAGACACATTGGGTTTGGGCAACCCCACACGCTCCGGGTGACGGACTTCCATCACCTCATCCGTGCTGTAGCCCAAATTCTTGCCCACCTTGTATCTCAGGTTGTTGTTGGTCTCACGGTCCCCCCGCACTTCCACCGGCTGGTCAACGCGCATGGTGCCGTGGTCGGTGGTCAACACCATCCTCGCCCCCATCTCGGCCATCTGGTCCATCATCTCCTTCAAAGGGCTGTGGGCAAACCACGATGTCGTCAAACTCCTGTAGGCCGCCTCATCATCAGCCAGCTCCTTGATCACTTCCATTTCCGACCGTGCATGACTCAGCATGTCGACAAAATTGTACACGACGGTGCACATGCGCTGCCCCTTGAGCTCGTGGAACTTGTCGACCAAACGCTTGCCCGCTTGCAAGTTGGTGATCTTGTGGTACGATGTTCGGCCCTCGATGCCCATGCGCTCAAACAAGGCGCGCTGGAGGGTTTCCTCATGTGCATTTTTGGAACCTTCTGCCGATTCTGGAATCCAGCATGAAGGCATCAAACGCTCAATGTCAGCAGGCGTCATCCCTGCAAAGAGTGCGTTTCTGGCGTATTGGGTGGCCGTCGGAAGCATGCTGAAATAACTGCGTTCCTCGGCGATGTGCCACGCATCTCGCAACAAGGGGGCAATGGCGCGCCACTGATCCCACCTGAGGTTGTCGATGACCACAAGGAACACGGGACGTTGTCCTGCCCCTTCCAGCACATCAGGAAGCCATTCCGGCAACACGCGATGCGAGAGCATCGGTGCTTCTGACCTTCCCGTCATCCAATCCTCGTAGTTGGCCTCCACAAATCGGGCAAATTGATGATTGGCCTCCGCATGTTGGGTTTCCAAAATCTCCAACATGCTCCGGTCCCCCGATTCCCCCAGAGTCACGTGCCAATGCATCAATCGCTGGTACACCTCTGCCCATTCATCCGCCTCCATTCTTCCCCCAAGACGCATGGCGAGTTCCCTGAATTCTCGCATGTACGTGGACTGTGCTTGCTCGCCTTGCAACCGGCGATTGTCCAAAATCTTCTTGACCGCCAACAAAATTTGGTTGGGGTTGACGGGCTTGATCAAGTAGTCGCTGATTTTGGAGCCAATGGCCTCCTCCATGATGTGTTCCTCCTCGCTCTTGGTGATCATGATCACAGGCAAGTCCGGTCGTTTGGCCTTGATGCGCTGCAACGTCTCGATGCCATGAATCCCTGGCATGTTTTCATCCAGAAACACCACGTCAACATTCAATGCCTCGACTTGCTCCAGCGCTTCGATTCCGCTGTTGACACCTGTCACATCATAACCCTTTTCCTCCAAAAAAATCATGTGAGGCCTCAACAAATCAATCTCGTCGTCTGCCCAAAGGATGTGTGGTCGTCTGCTCATGCTTGATGTTCGTCACGAAGGGGTTGGCGCGGTGCGCGTCAGGCCAACGTATCTTGCACAAGATAACGGCGAGACACCCGACTTCGTATGTACGAACGACCTTTTGGATGAGATCCTCCAACCGACACAAAATCCTGAATGATCCAGTCTATGGATTCGTCACATTGAGACACAGCAAGGCCCTGGACCTCATGGATCATCGGTACATGCAGCGCCTGCGCCGCATTTCGCAATTGGGATTGTCACACTTGGTCTACCCAGGAGCCGTTCACAACCGCTTCCATCATGCCGTTGGGTGCATGCATCTCATGCAGGAAGCGATTGATAGCTTGCGAAACAAGGGCATCGACATCACAGAATCAGAGGCCGAAGCGGCATGCTTGGCCATCCTCCTTCACGACGTGGGTCATGGCCCATTCAGCCATGCTCTCGAGCACAGCATCGTCCAAGGCGTCACCCATGAAGACATCAGCGCCTTGATCATGGGGCGGCTCAATGACGACATGGGAGGTGCCCTTGATTTGGCCATCGAAATCTTCAACGACCACCACCCCAAAGCCTTCCTCCATCAATTGGTCAGCAGCCAACTCGACATGGATCGTTTGGACTACCTCTCTCGTGACAGCTTCTACAGCGGAGTCACCGAGGGCAAGGTTGGCAGCGAACGCATCTTGAAAATGCTGAATGTGGTGGATGGTCAGTTGGTTGTGGAAGAGAAAGGCATTTACTCCATTGAGAAGTTCATCGTGGCACGGCGACTGATGTATTGGCAAGTGTACCTGCACCGTACGGTGTTGAGCGCGGAGCACATGTTGATGCTGGTGTTGCGCCGCGCGAAACACTTGGCGCAGAAAGGCGTGGCCCTGTTCGCCTCCCCCGCGCTCTCCTTGTTTCTTCACGACAACCTAGACCGAGCTCAATTTTTGGCAGATCCCGCCGTGCTTGAGCGGTTCTGTGAGTTGGATGACAGTGACATTTTTGTGGCCATGAAAGCTTGGCGTCATCACGAGGACAGGGTGCTCGCCTTGCTCAGCAGCAGGTTGCTCGACCGAGGCCTGTTTCGCATTGAACTTCGACCCGAGCCCTTCTCCCAAGCAGAGGTGGATGAACGCAAGGAAGCCACGGCCCTCCATTTTGGATTCACCCAGGAAGAGGCCGATTTTATGGTCAGCAACGCGCGGATTGACAACAAAGCCTATGTGCCTCGGGGAATCATGGTTCTATACAAAGACGGCCATGTCCGAGATTTTGCCGAAGCAAACGACCATCTCAATCTTCAACTCTTGAGCAAGCCTGTCGAAAAAAGTTTCCTGTGCTATGCGAAAGATGTTCCCCTGCCAGAAGCACTTCAACCATCCTAACGCGTTCGCGGGCGGTGTTCAACCTGTGAAACTCGCAGCCCAGAACTCACTCAATCGTGACCTCTTCTCCAAGCGAATTGAACACGTGGAATTCCATGATTTCCATGGAACTGTTCGAATCGATTGACACTTTCATACCAAACTTCTTCTCCCAAGACCGTCGAATGGAACGCCACCAACCTTGGGTGAGGTAGGCCTCAAGGATGGGGTGCACAATCAAATTCACGCGCTTGCGCCCTTCCCCCTCTGCCAAATATCGGAGGGTTGATTCCATTTTGTCTGTGATCAAAATGCTCGCCTGAATTTTTCCCGTACCCTCACATGCGGGGCAGGCATCCTGGGTTGCAACCTCCGCCACCTCCCGAACGCGCTGTCGGGTCATTTCCATCACACCAAAACGACTCGGCGCCATGATGTTGTGTTTGGCCTTGTCCCTCTTCATGGCTGCCTTCATGGCGTCGGTCAACTGCTTGTTGTGCTCACGCTTGGCCATGTCAATGAAATCAATGGCAATGATTCCGCCCATGTCCCGAAGTCTCAAGAGCCTGGCAATTTCATCGACGACATCCAAGTTGGTCAGCAACGCATTCTCCTCTTGACTCGAAGCTCCCTTCTTCCGCCCCCCACTGTTGACGTCAATCACATGCATCGCTTCGGTCTGCTCAAGGATGAGGTAAGAGCCACTCTTCAAATTCACTTGACGACCGAAGGCCGCTTTGATTTGGCGATGGATGGACATGGCATTGAACAAATCGTTGGCTCGGTGCACTTTGACCATGTCCTCTGATCCCGATTTGCTGCCAACCAAAAATTCCTTCACCTCATCCGCTGTCCGTGGGTCGTTGACATGAATGGTTTTGATGTCCGAGGTCAGCACATCTCGCAACACAACACTCGTTTTGTTTACCTCGCCCAACACGCGCTTGCCAGGCTTGGCATGTCGCAGGTTCTGGTGAAGCTTACCCCAACGAGACACGAGGTCTTCCAAATCCGTGTGGAGATCTGCAGACCCCTTGTTTTCAGCCACCGTCCGCACAATGATACCAAACCCTGGAGGCTGGATGCTTTGCATGAGGTGCTTCAAACGGTTGCGTTCCTTTTCTCCTTTGATGCGGGAGGACAAACTCACCTTGTCGCTGAACGGCACAAGCACCAAATAACGACCGGGGAGACTGACTTCGGCCGTCAGACGTGGGCCCTTGGTTCCAATGGGCTCCTTGGCAACTTGCACCAGAACGAGCTGGGAGGCAGAAACGTAGTCCTTCATTTTCCCCTTCCGTTCAATGTCTCCCTCTCGCTTGAATTGGCTGATGTCGGCCACCGGCTGCTTGCCGGCCATCACGCGCTTCAACCACGCTTGCTGCGTCTTGAATTGCGGCCCCAAATCTTGGTGGTGGAGAAAGGCGTCCTTGCCATGTCCCACATCCACAAACCCAGCATTCAAATTGGGCATAACCTTCCTGACGCGACCGACAAAAATGTCGCCCACGGCATATTGCACATCGCCCTGATCCCGATGCAACTCCACGAGTTGCCCTTCTTCGAGCAGCGCAATTTCCACCCCGCTCGGGGTGGTGTTGATGACGAGTTCCGCGTCCATCACATGAAGCATTCCAAGCGGCCCGAGGTCCAATCACCCGGGCCGCCCGGACACCTTACTTCTTCTTGTGACGGTTCTTGCGAAGACGCTTCTTTCGCTTGTGCGTGGCCATCTTATGGCGCTTGCGCTTTTTTCCGCTTGGCATGATGTAAAAGATTTAAGAGCCCGACGCTGGCAAGCCAGATTCGAGACGTTCGATGATTCCTTCCACGCTCTGGGCCACAACGGTGTCCGGAGCGAGCGGAAGATAAGATTTGTATTCGGTCAGTGCTTCATCCACGCGGCCCATGGTTTCCAGGCAACGTGCTTTGAAAAATCGACCATTGACGTAGACTTCGTCTGCTGCAATGCACAAGTCAAAGCCTTCAACAGCTTCTTCGAGAAAGCCTTCTTCCAAGTTGAGCATGGCCAACTCCCAATGGGCATCAACCCTCGTGGGATTGGCATCGACAACCTGCGTGAATCGCTCTCTGGCCTTGTCCAATTGACCACTCTGAATGCTGAATTGCCCCAGCATGAACACGGCGTCGAGGTTGGGCGGGTTGCCATCGGCAAGCTCTCTAAGCTCCATGATGCCCTCCATCGGATTGGATCCGTTCACCTTGTCAATGGCGCGTTGTACCGGGTCATCCACGGGTTCCGAAGCGACCTCAGCGACCTCCCGCGCAGAACTCGGGACCCTCGGCATCCAAAGGATTCCGGCCAAAAGCAACGCTGCGCCGCCGAGCAAGATGAGGTTGGACTTGGTCATCAAAAGGAGCGCTGTGCTTACTTGACCTTGACGTTGGTCTTGACATTCTCCATGAAGTCCTTGCTGGGCTTGAATGACGGAATGTTGTGTGCTGGGATTTGAATGGACTTCTTGGCCAAGATGTTCCGGCCTGTTTTGGCCGCACGGGTCTTGACGACAAAACTTCCAAAACCACGCAAGTAGACATTTTCGCCGCGTTCGAGGTTCTCACGCACGGATCGCATGAAGGCCTCGACGGTCACTTGCACATCTCCCTTCTCCATTCCGGTCTGCTCCGAAATTTGGCTTACAATGTCTGCTTTGGTCATGGTTCAATGGTTTCTTGTGGTGTTGAATCTGTTCACTTCGAGAGGTGTCCCCACTTCAATGGGTTCCCCTTTTTCCTTCTCTGAAGAGAATTCGGGGGTGCAAAAATACACGCATACCTTTGAAAACGAAATGAATGTCCCGGGAATTCTTGAAAATATGACAACGCCTGACGCACTGCACCTTTTGCGCAAGAACCTGAGGACGTGGTACTTGTCCAACGCCCGGGACCTTCCATGGCGCTTGGAACCTTCGGTCTATGGGACGTGGGTGAGTGAAATCATGTTGCAGCAGACCCGCGTAGAGACGGGCATTCCAAAGTGGCACGCCTTTTTGGACAAATTTCCCGATGTCGAAGCCTTGGCCAATGCCACTGAAGACGAGGTCATGAAGGCTTGGGAAGGTCTTGGGTACTACCGTCGGGCGAGGTTCTTGCACAAGGCCGCCCAAGAAGTGGCTCGCCGCGGAAAGTTCCCTCAAACAGCGTCCGAATGGCAAGCTTTGCCGGGAATTGGAACATACACCTCGGCCGCCATCGCTTCCATCGCCCTTGGTGAACCCGTGGCGGCTGTGGATGGGAATGTGCAACGGGTGATTTCGAGGGTCTTTGGTGTGTTTGACCCCGTGGATGCCACCGCAGGGGCCCAACAAATCCAGGAATGGGCCAACCGCTGGCTCGACCACAAACATCCAGGGGACCACAACCAAGCCGTCATGGAACTGGGAGCGACGGTTTGCACCCCGCAACAACCCTCCTGCCATGCGTGCCCCATCGCTTCGAGGTGCCATGCCGCCCAAGACCCCGCGATTTGGGGCATTCTTCCGGCCAAAACACCCAAAAAGGCGCCTACCCTTTGGGCCATGACCCTGCACTTTGCGATGCATGAATCGCATTGGGTGGTTGTGCAACGGCCTGCGAGAGGGGTTTGGGCCAAACTTTGGTCACTCCCAGAATGCAGCCCCACCAACCCGGGGTTTGTCCGACTGGATGAAATCATTCCTCCCATCCGTCACATGTTGACCCATCGCACCATCGAAGCGAAGATCATCGGCTGGCAAGCCCCATCTGAGAAGGCACTGCGCGCCTGGGCGAAGGACATCGAGGGAAGAGTCATTGCATGGCCAGAGACGGCGGATTTGGCCTTCCCCCGCATGCTGACCAAAGTGTTCGCCGACCTCCAACGCAACGTCGGGACGCCCCCAACCTGGTGAACAACTCCTGACCTCAGAATGCAGTTGGCAAGGGTTCTGGGGTTATTTTCGTCCCATGGCAGGCATCAACAAAGTGATTCTCGTGGGCAACCTGGGCCAAAACCCCGAGTTGCGGTACACCCCCAATGGCGTGCCCGTGTGCACACTCCGTGTGGCAACCTCTGAATCCTACACCGACCGTGCTTCGGGTGAACGTGTGACGACCACGGAATGGCACAGCGTTGTGTTGTGGCGCGGTTTGGCTGAAACTGCGGGCAAATACCTTCACACGGGCTCACAGGTGTACCTGGAGGGCAAACTCAAAACCAGAAACTGGCAAGACCCGCAAGGACAGCAACGCTACACCACTGAGGTTGTGGCCGATGTCATGCAGCTCTTGGACAAGGCACCTCGTCAGTCTTCCGAAAGTTCAGCCCAAGGTGAGGCCAGTGTCGCCAATCAGACCGAGCCTGCCTCGGCTGACATGCCCTTTTAATTGATCCTCATCGCGCATGGAGGACCCCTCTTTGCTGGTTTCCCTGGTTGACCACTCGGTTGCCCTGATTTCTGTCGGGGTCCTCTTGGTCATCTCTGCGCTCGTTTCTGGATCGGAAGTGGCCTTTTTTAGTTTGTCGCCTCAGGCCATTCATGAGTTGGAGGAGGAGGACACCCCTTCGGCCAAACGCGTGTTGTCCTTGATGCGCACCCCCAACAACGCTGAAGGGCCGAGGAATCTTCTCGGTACCATTTTGGTGGTGAACAACCTGGTTAACATCACCATTGTGTTGATTTCCACGGTTTTGGCCGAGAAGTTGTTCCCATCGGAAGGCCTTCCCTTGTGGTTGGGTACGCTGATCCACGTGGCAGGCGTGACGTTTTTGTTGGTCTTGCTCGGTGAGGTCATTCCCAAGATTTATGCAACCAACCATGGCATGCAGTTCGCCAAATTCATGGCCTCACCCCTTTCGTGGGCGCAACGGGTGTTTCGCCCCGCATGGGCTCCTTTGGTCGCCATGGGGGGATGGATGGATGATCGGCTGGCCCACCCTGTGGCTGCTGTGAGCGTGGAAGATTTGGAGCAGGCTCTGGAATTGACCGACAATTCTGAGCGCACAGCAGAAGAACAGCGCATCCTTGAGGGCATTGTGAATTTTGGGTCGAAGGATGCCAAACAAGTCATGACTCCTCGCACCGACGCCATGATTTTTTCCAAAAGTGATTCGTGGGATCACGTGCGGGCGAGCATTGTGGCTTCAGGGTTCAGTCGCATTCCAGTGCACGAAGGTTCCGCAGACCAAATTGTCGGGGTGTTGCACGTCAAAGACCTGCTGCCCCATTTGTACCGCGACAACGTGGAATGGACCGCTCTTCTTCGGCCCGCCCTGTACGTTCCTGAGAGCAAAAAAATCGACGACCTCATGCGCGAATTTCAATCGCGAAAAATCCATCTCGCCATTGTGGTCGATGAATATGGAGGCACGAGTGGGATCGTCACCTTGGAAGACGTCCTGGAGGAGATCGTGGGGGAAATTGCCGATGAATTCGACGATGAAGAGGTGAATCACTCGGTTCTCGATGAGTTCACGTACCTCATGGAGGCCAAAACCCCCTTGCTCGATGCCTACCGCATCCTGGGGTTGGATGAGGAAGCATGGGAATCGGCCAAAGGCGAGAGCGACACGTTGGGCGGATTCATGGTGGAGCAATCGGGGCGCCTCTTGCGCAAAGGCGAATCCATCGAGTTTGAAGGGGTGGTCTTGCAAGTAGATGCTGGGGACACGCGTCGCATTCGAAGAATCAAAGTCATGTTGCCACGCATGGACGACAGCTCTCTCAACGATTCATGAACGTGAGCGCTCCAAGTTCCACCCATGGATCTCGTCGTTTGCTCGCCCGCCCTTGGACTTGGGGGCTGGGTGCCTTGCTTCTGGTGGCAGGCGCTGCATGGTGGGTGCAGCCGGAATCCATGCCCGTCCCTCGACCCAAAGGCCAAGTCAGAATCACGTTGCCCGATACGGCGACCTCGAGCACGGTTTCTCCATGCGGCGCGTCCTTCCGCATGCCTTCTTGGGGAGGCCTTGTGGAGCGCACGCCTCCCACGGGAGAAGCGGGGTGTTGGTACGACCTGTTTTTTCCTTCGATTCGGGCGACCCTCCATTGCACAGAGGTGCCAGTTCAGGGTCAACTCCAAGAGCTCGTGGACGACGCGCATGAATTGGTTTATGGCCATGAGGTCGCCGCAGCCGGATTGCATCGTTCCAGCCTCTCAGAAGATGGAAAGTTGGGCATGCTTTACGTCCTCGAAGGCCCTGTAGCGGCTCCCATACAGTTCTTCGTCACAGACAGCACCGAGCATTTTCTGAGGGGTTCGTTGTACTTCAACCACAGGCCCAACCCAGATTCCACTGCCCCCGTCCTCGCGCGCATGGAGTGGGAAGTCCAACGCTTGATGGAAACCGTGGATTGGCGATGAGATGGATTCTTGAGGTGGGCAACACCGCCGCCAAATGGGCCGGATTTGGTCCCCATGAACCCTTGCACGCGTCTCCTGTGGTGATGGAACGGGTGCTTCTGGAAAACCTCGATATAAATCGTCAAACTGAGAAGTGGTTTGCCCGCAAAGAAGAAACGGACCCCTTGTTGTTAACCGGCAGCGGTGATTTGACGGCATGGCGGGTTGCTCTGGAACGAATCGCGGGCGAAGACGGGTTTGTGGTTTGGCTTCCTGGTCTTCCTGGTGCCTCACTCCCGTTGCCAACGGATGTACACCAACCTTCCGCCCTGGGACTTGATCGTGCAGCCAATGCGTGGGCTGTCATCCAAGGCGCTGCCTCCGGGGTGGATTCCACGCAACCCTGGCTTGTCGTGGACGTCGGAACGTGCGTAACGATGGATCTCGTGGATCGTGGCAGGCACCTCGGTGGCGTCATTGCCCCTGGACTACGCATGCGTTTGCGCGCCATGGCAGACCAAACCGCTCGGCTGCCTCAGCTGAGTCTGCCTGCGACACGCCCCACAAATTCTCTGGGACTGACCACCGAATCGGCCATGCTTTCGGGCGCCATCCATGGGTTGGAAGCAGAATTGTGGGGCCGATGGCTCGAACTACGCCAAGAACTGCCAACAGTGGGGGTGGTTTTGACAGGAGGCGACCACCAACTCTTGGAACTCCGCCACATCTCCCCGAAATTCGCCGATTCTGAATTGACCCTCAAAGGGTACCATGCATTGTTCATCCACCACCTTTCACATGAAGACCACCCTGATCCAACCCTTGGTTAGGCTGGTCATGGTGGCAACCATGGTGTTGGCCGCGGTCATCCAAACAAGAGGGCAAGAAACCGATTTCAGCCCATACGCGCGGTTTGGCCTAGGCACCCATCAAGGCATACTGAATCCCGCCCTTGCCGGCATGGCAGGCATCACAACCGTTACTGGAAACAGCAGTGCCATCAATCCGGACCAACCCGCGTCGGCTGCGGGCTTGACCCACCCCACATTTCAAGCCTCGATCCATTCCGAGACCATCGGACTCATGGAGGGAGACCGCAAAGCCCGGGCCTATACGGGTGGGCCTGGTCAACTCGGTTTGGTCATCAAACAACCGCGTTCCCGATCTGCCCTGACACTTGGCATGACACCTTTGTCCAGCAAGGCCTTTGCAGTTCAGCGCGTCGTCGAAGATTCGTTGTTGGGTACCATCGCGGAAACCTATGGGGGCTCTGGAGGCATGGCGCGAGGCTACTTAGGACTGGCCACAGGCTGGCGTGGAAAGGGCTGGGTCAAGGCGGGGCAAGTCGACAGCGTGTTGGTGAGCATGCGAGGCTTGGATGCTGGTCTTCAAGTAGACCACTGGTTTGGTGATGCCGTCCAAACATCTCGCTTGGACATCGCTGATTTGACCTTCCGCGATGTTCAATCCATCACCTCCATGCGCAACCGCGCCACAGGTTTTGTGTTGGGGGTGGAAGCATTTCAAGTCCTGAAAGCCTCCTATTCCGGCAGCCAAGAATTCGAGGGAAGTTGGGTGCTTCGTGGCGGCGCAACGTGGTCGCCTGAACGGACACTTCAAACGGATTGGAAGCGCCTGGTCGAGTCCACGCTGATTCTCAATGGCGTGGCAACTTCGCTCGACACCTCCTCGTTCTCTGAATTGACCCTTGAGGGGATTGTGCCCATGGCATGGTCCGCCGGTGGAGGCCTTCAATGGGACGGACCGCAAGGTCAGCGGTGGGCCTTGTTCGTGGATCACCATGCCCAAGCGTGGTCTTCTGCCAATTCATCCCTGCCACACCTCATGAGTGGTTCGGGGGTGTGGGGGGACGCGAAGCGCACCGCACTTGGATTGACGTGGCAAAGGGGCAGAACTCCGAGCCGTACCATCCAACCTTTGTGGCGATCTGGATTTTCGTGGAGCACGTTGCCTGTTGTGCTGGACATGGATGGGGATGGCGAAGGCGAGCCGCTCGAAGAATGGCGTGCCAGCGTTGGCTTGACCCTGCCATTGCAAGGCAGCCGCAGTGCCAGTCAATTTCACATTGGCATGGATTTTGGCCAACGACATACCCACAACCCCGAGTTGCACACGGAATCCACGCTTCGGCTCCAACTTGGAGTCAGCCTGACTCCCTTTGTAAAGAACTTGTGGCTGACCCCGCGGTTGTATGATTGAACCATGAAAAGAAACCCATTGAACCCCATCAAAACCAAGACCATGAAGGGAACATTGACCACCTCCTTGTTGATGACTTTCACCGTGTTGTTGAGCGTCACTATGCGAGCACAAGACGACTCCAAATACGGGGAGACGGAAGAGCAGCAGATCGCTTGCAAAGAGGCACTGAGCGTGTACAAATCGTACAAGAAGCAAAAGAATTACGACGAGGCCTACATTCAGTGGAGAAAAGCCTGCAATGTGTGTCCCGAACAGGCCAGCGAAGGCTTGTACGCAGACGGAACAACGTTTATCAGCCGTCAATTGAGACAGGTTGAGGAAACCGATGCGCGTCACGCCGTGTTGGTGGACAGCTTGATGTACCTACACGACAAACGAATGGAGTTGTACCCTTCGACCTCTCGCAGCCCCCAAAATCGCTGTGAAATCTTGGGTAGAAAGGCCACCGACTACTACCGCTACTTCGAGGACAACCACCTCGAAGCGAATGGCATGTTCAAGGAAAGTTTGGACTGTCTTGGCGCTGAATCATCCATCACCACACTATACCAGTACTACACATCTTCTTTCTACGCTTTGACCCGCTCGTTGAAAGGAGACAGCCTGGCGCAACAAGAGATGAGGACTCAAATGCTAACCGATTACCTCATGTTAAGCGATTATGTGGAACAAGGCAAGGCGAAGGCTGAGGCGGCTGGCGACTCCGATGAGATGGAGAATTACGACAAAGCGAAGGGAAACATTGAGACAGTGTTTGTGGCGATTGCCGACTGTGCCGACATGGTCCCGGTGCTCGAAGCAACCGTGGCTGCTTCGCCCGACGACATGGATTTGAAAGTCAAAGTGTTGCGTTTGCTCAACAAAAAGGAATGCACAGACAACGCGTTGTTCTTGCCGGTGGCCACGTCTGTGTACAGTGTGGAGCCATCCGCACCGGCTGCGTATGCCATTGGCATTGGCTTTGCCAAAAGCAACCAACTGGATTCGAGTTTTGCGTACATGGAAGACGCCGTGAATCGCTGTGAAGATTGCAGTGAACGTGTCACCTACCTCCTGAAAACTGGCCAGATTGCCAGTGCGCTCGGCCGCAGCGTCACGGCCAAACAATACGCGCGTCAAGTCTTGGACATCGACAGCAACAATGCGGAGGCATACATGTTGATTGGGGATGCCATTGCGGGGAGTTCCAGCGCATGCGATGACGGAGCTCTTGGAGCACGGTCTGTGTTTTGGGTCGCTTCGGATTACTACGCCAGGGCCAAAAACTTGGATGCAGAATTGGGTGATCTCGCGAACAAGAAAATAAGCAACATGGCCAAACAGTTCCCCACCGTGGATGACATTTTCACGTTTGGAAAGTCAGCTGGTGGGTCATTCACCGTAGGCAACAAGCCCGGCTGTCCCTGCTCAGGAGAGACAACCACCATTCGGGTTCGCTGATGCTGTCAACCCCCTGCTGCAAATCATTGACGCACCGCCTGAACCTCTTGGTTTGGGCGGTCTGCGTCACAGCCGCAGCGTTGCTCACGCCCCTGATGGGATGTGGCACCTCCTTGGATGCAGATGACGTAGCCCAAGAGGAGGCCACGCAACAAGGGACTCCCACCCAAGTGGTGGAGCAAGGCGTGTTTCAATACACGGAGCGAGGACGCATCGTGCAAGTACTTGAAGCGGAGCGCATTGAGCGGTGGGAGAATGACCAGGAAGAAGGGAAATCTCCCGCGATGTGGCGAGTGGATCAGGGGTTTGTCTTGTACATCGGGGGAGACCAAACCACCCACGAAGCCTCCTTGTCGGCCACCCGTGGCACCTACGACGACGTGCACGGTCACCTTGAAGCATGGGATGATGTGGTGCTGATCAACCGCCAAGGAGATCGGTTGTCTTCGGAACATCTCGTTTGGCTGCATGATTCTGATGTGGTCCGAACGCATCGTCCTGTTGAAATCACAACGGCTCAAGGGGTCCTTCGTGGAAGAGGCCTTCGGGCAGACAGCCGTTTTGAACGCTATGAGATTTTGGCGCCTACCGGGTCGTTTGATTTGGGGATGAAGGAGGTTCTGACCGACTCCATCTCGGAGAGCAAGAAGAAACCCTGACCTTTGTCCCATGAGTGAATCCCCTTCCTTCGCGGAAAAGACCGCCATAGCGGCTGAGAGGTTCTGGTTGGTGATGTCTGTGGTTGCGACGGGCTATGTGTTGTGGACATGGTTGAGCGAACCGAGCCCGCGCTGGGTGCTGGGTTTGTTCCCATGCATTTCATGGCTTTGGTGGATGGTGCGTCGCACGTTCAGAAAACGCATGGCGACAACCCGCAACGATTGATTCCGTATCTTTCGATGAACCATTTGCATTTGCATGGATCCTGACCCTTCGAGTTCGCTAGCTGTTGTAGCCCTTTCGCTCTTGGCTTCCGCCTTCTTTTCAGGCATGGAAATGGCCTTTGTCGCGTCGAGCAGATTGCAAACGGAACTTCGCGCTCATCAAAGCTTACGTGGAAGGATTGTGTCGTTCTTGTCCGACCGACCCCAGCTTTTCATCGCTTCCATGCTTGTTGGAAACAACTTGGCGTTGGTGCTCTGCGGCATGGAGTCGGGCGCGCTCATTGGACAGTGGATCTTTGGTGTGTCCGGGTGGCAAGAGGCCAGCCAGCCCACGGTGGTCCTTGCCACCCAAACCCTCATGACCACAGCGGTGGTCCTGGTTGTCGCGGAATTCATGCCCAAAAGCCTGTTTCACGCCTCACCCAACAAATGGCTGGACCTGTTCGCCTTCCCTCTGATTGTGATTTTTGGGTTACTCGCCTTGCCCGCATGGCTTGTGATGGTTCTCAGCAAAGCCTTGATTCGCCCTTTTGTCTCGTCCCATTCAACGACGCAGGCCATGGACACGCTGGGAGCCCAGGATTTGGACCATTTCATCAACACGCTGAGTGGCCAAATGGAGCCCGAGCAAGAACTCGAGCACGAACTTCAAATTCTGAAGAATGCCCTCGATTTGCCAGAGGTACAAGCCCGTGATTCCATGGTACCACGGAACGAGGTGAGCGGCGTTGAACTCGAGACAAGCATTGAGGATTTGCAGCGTTCATTTGCAGACACTGGCTATTCCAAACTCGTCGTCTACAAAGGTGACATTGATCACATTGTTGGGTACGTCCACGCCAAAGACCTTTTCCGTCGGCCCTCCTCCATGAAGGAAATTTTGCTACCCACATTTGTGGTTCCTGAACCCATGCCAGGCGATGAGTTGTTGCGCCAATTTTTGAGACGAAGGCGTCACCTCGCGGTGGTGCTGGATGAATTTGGTGGAACGGCGGGAATTTTGACCATGGAAGACATCGTGGAAGAATTGCTGGGCGAAATTGATGACGAACACGACCACGAAGAATTTGACGTGGAGCACCCCTTGACAGAAGACAGCTGGATGGTGCCCGCAAGGCGCGAAATCAGGGTGCTGAATGACACCCATGGCTGGGAATTGCCAATCGGTGATACCTATGAAACGCTGGGCGGATTGGTCCTTCACGAGGTCGGGGACATTCCAGAAGAGGGAACACTCGTCGAGGTGGAAGGGGTGCAATTGGTCGTGCGCGAAGTGAGCGAAAATCGCGTGGAATGGGTGGAGGTTTGGCCTCACGGTGAGAGGTAAGCCAAGACATGGTGCTCAGTTGCCGTGGAAATGTTATCTTCGCGAACCTGAAAAACGCAAAGCCAGAGGACCATGGCAATGATTGAAAACATCCGCAACCGGCAAGGCCTGTTGCTCACAATGATCGGCATCGGCATGTTGGGATTCCTAATTCCTTACGATGCTGTGCTCGCCCTGTTGGGCCAAGGGAACGCACGTGACGTGGGAAGCGTCGGCGGCGAAAGCATCTCAGCCCTGGATTATCGCATCGAAATTGATGAGCGTCGTCGTCTCGGTTTCTCGGGAGAACAGCTCGGTGACGAGGTGTGGAGCGATTTGACCTCGAAAATCGTGTGGGAAGATCTCTACGACGAATTGGGGGTTCAAGTCACCGATGCCGAGTTCCAGGAAATGCTCTTTGGCGACTTGGACAGTCCGTACATGGGCCGCGCATTTTACAGCAATGGCGAGAACAAATCGTTTTGGCAGCAAAACTTCGGTGCCATGCTCACCACGGACCAAGGGAAGCTCAATTTGCTCAGCTACAAGCGCTTGATTCTCGAGAAGCGTCAAAAGGAAAAAGTGGATGCCCTGCTCGCCAAGGCCCCCTACACGAACAGCCTCGAAGGCAAGTACGAGCACATCAACACCGAGCGAAAGGCTGAGATCAAGTATGTCGTGAAGCTGTACAAGAACATTCCCGACGGCGACGTGAACTTGAGCGAGCGCGAAGTCAAGGCATACTTCAACGCCCACAAACATGAGCCCAAGTACGAACAGAAAGAAGGTCGAGACATCACCTACGTGAAGATTCCTTTGGGTGCAAGCGATGCTGACGTCAAGGCCATGGAGATTGAGCTTGAAGCAGTGGCGGATGGCTGGAAAGAAGCGGATGACGCGGAAGATTTCGCAACCAAAGCCAACAGCGGGAAGGCTGATGTACGGAATGTGCGATTGAAGCAGGTGGAAACCAACCTGACCGAGAGCGGGTTTTTCTCAGAAGCCGAAGGGACCATCTTTGGGCCATATACCAAAGGAGATCAAATGGTCGTGTCACGCGTGTTGAATCGTGTGATGGTTCCAGACACTGCTGCCAAATGTCGACACATCTTGTTGTCGGCCAAAAACGCGAAGGACGAAGTTGAGATGGCAGAGCTCGGTGCTCGTGCCGACAGCTTGAAGCAAGTGCTTCGCAAGGGCGGAAACTTCGATGATTTGGTGGAACGATTCAGCGGAGACCCGGGTTCCAAAAGCACGGGTGGCGTCTATGATTTCTTCCCCAAAGGTCAAATGGTCAAACCGTTTGAGGATTTTTGTTTCAACGAACGAATCGGAGCCCTTGGATGGGTGGAAACCACCTATGGTGTGCACTTGATTGAGGTCCTCGATCGTCGCACTGAAGTGGAGGAAGCCCGCGTTGCGTACATCACCCGCGATGTGGCAGCTTCTGCAGCCACAGCCCGCGACGCCTACGCTCAAGCCAGTGAATTCGCAATCAATGCGACCTCCAAAGAGTCCTTGCTCGCTGCAGCAGAAGATGCTGGATATGCAACAGGGGAGGCGAAAGACATCGTATCCAACGCCAAAGCCATTGCCGGAATTCGCGATGCCTCTGAAATCGTGGGTTGGGCCTATCGCAGCGAAAAAGGTGAGGTTTCCAATCCCATCCTCACGTCAGATTTTTACATCGTTGCACACCTGGATGCCGCACGCAGCGCTGGCGAACCATCGTTTGAGGATGTGGAAGACGAAATGCGGACCGGTGCTTTGAACGAGGCCAAAGGCAAGCTCTACGCCGGGAAAATGGATGGTGCCAACCTCGAGGAAGTGGCTGAAGCTGTTGGTGAAACCGTCAAAACTGCTACGGATTTGAGCATCAAGTTCCCCACGGTTCGCGGAAGCGGTGCGTCGACTGAACCCAAAGTTGCGGGCGCTGCATTCGCCATTCCCAACGGCATGATGTCCAGCCCCATCGTGGGCAACCACGGCGTGTGGGTGATTGCTCCTCAAAGCGTCACCGAAGCATCGAGCAAGGATAGCTACCTCGGTGAACAGAGCACGCTGGCGTCAAGGGCCAGGGCCAACTTCCCATTCACGGTGCTCAGCATCATGCAAAAGGAAGCAGGCATCGAGGACAACCGCCGCGCAGCGAATTGAGTGGACCTTCAATGGTCTCAACAACCCCGCCGTCGTGCGGGGTTTTTTTTTGGTCCGGAATGAGGGCCCACCAGCAGCACCCGTCCCTTGTATGCAACGGCTTGCAACGAGGACGCAATCAAGGTGTGGAGGAAGCCCAAATCAAACATCCATCCCCGTAGGATAAGAAGCGATACCCCTCCTTCAATGCTTCCTCATACATCGACCTCCAGCCCTCTTGTCCCGTGAATGCCGATACCAAACACAGCAACGTACTTCCGGGTTGATGGAAATTGGTGACCAGACCGACGACCATTCGGACTTCATACCCGGGAACCACCATCAATTGTGTTTCAAAAGACCACGATTCATTGCGCCAAGGGGCGTGTTCCAATGCATGGGATAGGGCATCCAAATCCGACCAACCCGCGGCCTGAAACGAACGTTGACTGTAGGGTGCATCTTGGGGCACCACATCCACCCAAACACCGGAATTCTTGTGAATGAGGGTGGCCCAATACAGGCTCTCCATGGCACGAAGGGTCGTTGTTCCTGTCGCAACGCGCCTGGTTTGGGACTTCATTCTTTCGAGCGAGTCACGCCGAAAGACGCAGCGCTCAGCATGCATTCGGTGGGCGGAGATGGCTCCATCCGTCAAGGGTTTGAAAGTACCAGCTCCCACATGCAAGGTCACCTTGTTTAACGGATAACCCGCAACTGCCAAATCCGACAGCAACACCTCATCGTAATGAAGTCCCGCAGTGGGCGCAGCCACACTTCCTGGGGCAACTGCAAACACGGTTTGATAGTCCTGGCGGTCCGATGGGAGATCCGGGCGCTTCATGTAGGGCGGCAAGGGAGTTCGGCCCAAATCTTCCAACACCTCGCCCAAGGTGCAAGCCATCCCATCCAAGCCTGCCCAGCTCAACGTGACTTGGGCAGTTCCGTCGGCGGCATCTTCTCTCCGTTGAATGGTCATCGTCTTGGAGGCACCCGTTGCCGTGGCGATGCCGTCAGACCATCGTTTGGCATTCCGAACCATGGCCTTCCACAACCTTGGACCTCGCTGTACGAGTTCTTCCTCAGTCAATCCTTCGGAAGGTCCGAGCAGAAACACCTCCAACTGACCTCCCGTGGGCTTGGTTGCCATGATCCGCGCATGCAGCACCTGGGTGTCGTTGGCCCAAAGCCCATCCACTTGTGCGTCCGCGAGACATTGGGGCAAACGCTCAAATGTTGCATGATGTATCTCGCCCTCTGGTTGTCGCACCAAGAGTCGTGCAGCCCTGCGAGGCTCTCGAGGGTGACGCGCAATGGCTGCATCCGGAAGGTCGTAATGAAATTGACTGGCATCCACACAACAAAGGTACCCTCACACTACCTTCGTCCCTTCATGGGAAAACATCTGATCGTCGGTGCTTCAGGCCAACTCGGTGTCGAATTGATGCTTGCATTGCAAGCCCAACACGGTCCTGAGCAGGTCCTGTTGGCGGATTTGCGTCCTGTGCCCCACCCCGATGCCGCCCTCAGCAAATCGTTGACGCTGGACGCCACCGAAAGCCATGCCGTCAGAAGGGTCCTCGAAGGCGAGGACATCAGCACGGTCTACATGCTCGTGGCCATGCTTTCAGCCCGCGGAGAATCGATGCCGCTGGCCGCGTGGGAACTAAACATGACGTCTTTGCTGGTGATGCTCGAGGCAGCCAAAGATGGGTTGGTTGATCAAGTGTTTTGGCCAAGTTCCATTGCGGTGTTTGGACCAGACGCGCCCAAAGAAAACACGCCTCAACATACCGCACTCGTACCGACCACAGTTTATGGTTTGTCCAAGGTGAGCGGGGAGCTGTGGTGTCAATACTACCACGACAAGCATGGTGTGGACGTCAGAAGCTTGCGCTACCCTGGCCTCATTGGGTATCGGTCGCAGCCAGGAGGAGGCACCACAGATTATGCCGTCGAAGCCTTTGGCAAGGCGCTGACTGGGGAGTCGATGGTGTGCTACCTTCACCCCGACGAGCGATTGCCCATGATGAGCATGGAGGATGCAATCCGTGCGACCATTCAACTCCTTGAAGCCCCCCACGTGGGAATTCGCACATCCTACAACCTCAGTGGATGCAGTTTTTCGCCGCGTGAGCTGGAGGCATGCATCCAATCCCAAATCCCGGATTTTCACATGGTCTACATCCCCGACCATCGACAAGGGATCGCCGCGTCATGGCCCGACACCATCGACGACAGCCAAGCGCAAGCCGATTGGAATTGGAGCGCCAAGCACGACTTACAAGGCTTGATGAATTACATGTTTCAAGGTCTTGGTCAATTGACTGAAAGAGAAACGAGGTTGGGCTGAGGTCTGTGGGAGGTTGTGCGTGGTTTGGGCTTTTCTTTGCACTCTGAACTTGAACAGAGATCCATGGACGCCCTGCACATCAGCAACAGCCTGACCCGGCAAAAGGAAAAGTTTGAACCCATCAACCCGCCCTTTGTGGGGATGTATGTGTGCGGGCCGACGGTATACAGCAACGTACACTTGGGGAACGTCAGGACGTTTTTGACCTTCGACATCGTCTACCGCTACTTGCAGCATCTCGGATTCAAGGTGCGCTACGTCCGGAACATCACCGACGTGGGCCACTTGACGGGAGACACGGACGACGGCGAGGACAAGATTGGCAAAAAGGCCCGGCTCGAAAACCTCGAACCCATGGAAGTGGTGCAGCGCTACACCAACGACTTCCGCGACGTGATGAACGTGTTCAACATCCTGCGTCCGTCGATCGAGCCTACCGCAACAGGCCACATCGTCGAGCAGATTGAGTCCATCAAGAAAATCATCGACAACGGGTACGCGTACGAAGTAGGCGGCAGCGTGTATTTCAGCGTTCGGAAATTCAGCGCAGACCATCCGTACGGCGAGTTGTCTGGCCGCAAGATTGACGAGCTGATGAACAACACGCGCGACCTCGACGGCCAAAGCGAAAAGCGCGACCCACTCGACTTCGCCCTGTGGAAGGCCGCCGACGCAAGCCACCTCATGCAATGGCCTTCCCCTTGGGGGATGGGGTTTCCTGGGTGGCACCTCGAGTGTTCGGTGATGAGCACCAAATACCTTGGAGAGACGTTTGACATCCATGGCGGGGGCATGGACCTGAAATTTCCCCACCACGAGTGTGAAATTGCCCAAAACGTTGGCGCCAACGGCGTTGAACGCCCCGTGCGCTACTGGATGCACGGAAACATGCTCACCGTCAATGGCCGCAAAATGGCCAAGTCGGAAGGCAACGGATTCACGCCCGAGGAACTCATCACGGGCAACCACAAGCTCCTCGACAAGGGCTACACCCCCATGACCGTGCGCTTCTTCATGCTCATGGGCCACTACGCCAGTACGCTGGACTTCAGCAACGAAGCGCTACAAGCCGCGGAGAAGGGCTTGGCAAAATTGGAAAAAGCCGTCGACACCTTGAACGGGTTGGCACCCACCTCGGGGCAAGGGCATTTCGACGTCAAGGCGTTTGAGGACAAATGCCACGCGGCGATGAACGACGACTTCAACACCCCCATCCTGATTGCCACGTTGTTCGAGGGGGTCAAGGCCATCAATGGGGCAGCCGCAGGCCTGGTCGCCATGACGGCCGATGACATCACTTCGATGCAGACGACGTTCCAGGCCTTCATGCGCGACGTGTTGGGCTTGCAAGCAGAAGGTGTTTCGAACACAGGTGGCGGGGACGAATCGGAAACAGGCGCGCTGCTCGACTTGATTGTAGACATGCGCACCACGGCAAAGGCCAACAAAGATTGGAGCACGGCGGACAAGATCCGCGATGTACTCTCAGCACACGGCATCACCATTCAAGACGGCAAGGATGGCAGTTCTTGGAGCCGTGGTTGATTTCAGGACACGCTTGGTCGTGCTTGCGGCACTGGTCTCGGGACTCGTCGCATGCGAGCAACCCAAGTCGGAGCAGAGCATGCAGTCCAATGATTCCGAGGCGTTGGTCATTCCCGACTTCAGTGCAGACTCCGCGTACGCCTACATCGCCCGTCAAGTGGCCTTTGGTCCTCGGGTTCCCAACACGTCGCCACACGCGCAATGTGCCGAATGGTTGGCCAACGAGTTGGAACGCCACGGCGCAGAAGTCACCGTGCAAAAAGGCCGCGTACGAGCGTACAACGGGGATTTGCTCGACATTCAAAACATCGTGGGTACGTTCCATCCAGAGTCCCGGGATCGGGTTCTTTTGTTTGCCCATTGGGACACAAGACCCTTTGCAGACAAGGACAGCGTCCGAACCCGAGAACCCATTGATGGAGCCAACGACGGCGGTTCAGGTGTGGGCGTGTTGCTCGAAGTAGCACGTCAACTGGGCAAATTGCCTGCGGACATCGGCGTTGACATCGTGTTCTTTGATGCGGAAGACCATGGCAAACCCGAATGGATGGATGCCACTGAAAACGGCTACAGGGATTGGTGTTTGGGCAGTCAGTATTGGGCCGAAAATCCTCACAAGCCGGGATATCGGGCAAGGTTTGGCATCCTGCTGGACATGGTCGGTGCAGCAGACGCTGTCTTCAACCAAGAAGGCACGAGTGTTCGCTATGCACCACACATCGTCCGGAAAGTGTGGAGGCGCGCTGATGAATTGGGCTTTGGAGACCGCTTTCCGAACTCCCAAACTCCCCCTACCATCGACGACAATTATTTTGTTTCAGACATGGCTGGCATTCCAAGTGCCAACATCGTGGACTACCGAACCCAGGTTCGACCGATGGGATATGGGCCCTTTCACCACACCCATGCCGACAACATGGACATCATTGACAAAGAAACACTTCGCCAAGTCGGTGTGACTGTGCTTTCCGTGGTGTACGACCCCTCGTGAATCATTCACCAAGGTCTGTGTGAAACCCTCCAAATCAAGGCGAATCTGCGCTGAGTGGTCGTGTAAATTGGTCCAATGCAATGGGTACGAGCCTTGGTGCTGGTGTGGGGCCTCATGGGATCTTGGTTGGCACTTGCTGTGCCCTCCAACCACAGCCAGTTGCTCCATCGGGCAGACAGCCTGAACCACGCTGGACGCGCTGTGCAGGCCTTGGCCCTGTATGAACACCTGTTGCATGAACCCTTGAGTGGATGCCACGCAGCACGAGCCCATGCCGGCGTGGCAGGCATCCAATGGAACGTGGGCAACTCTGCCGATGCTCGACCTCACCTTCTCCTTGCTGCGGAGCGCTGTTCCATCTGCCCGACGTCGATCAGAACCCAGCTCGCCTTGGATCTCGTGTCGTGGATGGTGTCCTGTGGAATGACTTCCGAAGCATTGGAACTTCTCGCGGCTGAGCATCAACTTGGACCCGCTCCGGGAAAAGAAGCCGATGTCGATTTGGCACGAGCGGAACTTCTGTTTGTCGAAGGCCAATGGCAGGCATGCATCGACGCCACGTCCAACCTGAATGGCGCTCGGCCTGACGGCTTGCGTCTGCAGGCAGCAGCCATGAAAGGTCTTCCTCTCGATAGTTTGCCTTGGCAATCATACATCCACTCGTCCAAGCCTTCCATGCGCATTGCTGTCATGGCTGAACTCACACATCTCCACACCATGCTAGGAGCAGCCGGGAGGCATGCGGAGTCCTTGACATTGGCTCGAAGCATGGTGGGACTGTACGACCCCGTGGCCGATCCTGAAGCTTGGACCCTCGCGCAACTTCGTGTGGCCATTTCCGCGGAACACGCGGGAAAACCGTTGGAGGCGCTTCTTGCCTTTCACGACGCGGGTCGAACCGCCAACCAACTGGAGAACATCCAACTTCGTGCTCGCATCGCGAGAGAGCAAGCCCGGTTTGAGCGAGATCGAGGCGCGACGAGTTCTGCACTTCAGCACTTGCAACAAGCTGACAGTTTGACCTTGCTCATGCTTCAAGGGGCACGCGTGGGACGAGAGACCAAACAGTTTTCCGCCCAACCCATGATCATGGGAGACCCGTTTGAAGTGGCAGCTTCTCAAGCCATGGCCTCTCCTTGCAGCCCCGGAGCGTGGCCATTCGCATGCGCATTGATCCTGCTCGGATTGATTGCCGCGGGTTTACGGGCCCATGAACTCAAGAAGGCGCTGCGACAAGAACGCTTGCGCGCCTTGAGAATTCAACGCATGTCCATGCACGAGACAGACCCCTTCTCCACAGGCACAGCTGGTTCCATCGGCTCATTCGCCGTCAACGAAGGTGGTGAGGTCCATGAGGTGTTGGCAAGGGCCGATCGTTTGGACTTCGATGACATCATTGCATCCTTGGAAATGGACCATGGGACAATTGTAGAATGGAACCTCGAGGGAGATCCCGAAGAAGGACAAGCTGCCCCTGAAGGCCTCCTGTCGTTGTTGTCAGTGACCGTGAAGCGACTGCTTGATGGCCACAGCGCAGACCAAAGCTATGCAGGCCTCATTCGGAATGACTGGCACGGAATTGTCGTTGAAATTGAAGGACCTGAAACTCCCGCAACACTCGAGCTCGAGCGCATGTTTGCCGGAGGTACCCACAGCCCTCGATGGAATCCCGTGCTGGTTCAGATTGAAAAACTGGCTGGTCGTTTGACCGTGGAGAAGCGCTCAAGCGGATTTCTTTCGTTGACATTCATGCTTCCTCACATCAAGAAATAGTCTTGGGTGAGGTCAGCGCTCACCTTCGAACTGGCCCAAAAAGCGCAAGTCGTTTTCAAAAAACAAGCGCAGATCTCCGATTTGGTACCGCAACATGGCAATGCGCTCGATGCCCATGCCAAAGGCAAACCCGCTGTACACGTCGGGATCAATGCCGTTGTCACGCAGGACGTTGGGATCGACCATCCCACAACCCAAAATTTCAAGCCATCCGGTTCCCTTGGTGATTCGCTTGTCCACTTCTGTCTCAAGTCCCCAATACACATCCACCTCAGCACTTGGCTCTGTGAAAGGGAAATACGACGGGCGCAGCCGGATGCGCGTCTCAGCACCAAAAAAGCACCGCGCAAAGTGGAGCAAGGTTTGCTTCAAATCGGCAAACGATACCCCCTTGTCGATATACAACCCTTCGATTTGATGGAACATGCAGTGGGCCCGAGCACTGATTGCTTCGTTTCGGAAGACTCGGCCGGGCATGATCAATCGCATGGGCGGCTCTCGGCGCTCCATTTCTCGCACTTGGACAGAGCTCGTGTGGGTACGCAACAACAAATCTGGATTCCGGCCCACGAAGAACGTGTCCTGCATGTCACGGGCGGGATGTTCAGGAGGGAAATTCAAACCACTGAAAACGTGCCAGTCATCTTCAATTTCGGGACCCTCCGCAACCGCAAAACCCATGTTTTGGAAAATGCCCACGATTTCACGTCGTACGACCTGAAGCGGATGGTGGGTGCCTTTGGGAATGCCTCCCGCAGGTCGCGTCGCATCGCTTCCTGAAGCTTTGATTTGGACCTTGGAACCCAACGATGATTCCTTGATTTTGCTTTCCACACCCTGCTTCAGCGCATTGAGCATGGGACCGAGCTCTCGCTTCTGCTCCCCAGGAACATCCTTGAAGGCAGCCATCAGGTCCTTCATTTTTCCCTTTCGGCCTAGATACTCGATGCGAAACGCCTCCACCTCATCCGGCGTGGTGAGCTCCACAGAGGCCACGTGAGCCATCATCTCCTCAATGCGCACTTTCATCATTTCAGGGGTCTTGAGGTCAACAAGGAATCATTGAATGCGCTTCATGGTCATCACAACATCTTCCAAAGGCCGGTCTCCACGACGACGATCTGTGGCAACATTGGCGATGCTGTCCACAACATTCAACCCTTCAGTAACATGGCCAAACACCGTGTACTGCATGTCCAAAAATGGCGTTCCGCCAAGGGTCTTGTACACTTCGCGAGCCTCGGATGAATAGACAAACTGCCCATTTTCAACGTTGGCCAAGCCGTTGCCATAGGTTTCAGCAAACGCAGCAATGCGTCCTTCCACACCTGACATTTCAGCATCTGTGAAGGTCCTGCCTTGCACAATGTAAAATTGACTGCCCGAGCTTTTCCGAAGGGGATTGACATTGTCCCCTTGTCGCGCGGCTGCCAAGGCCCCCTTGACGTGCAACAAGTCGGGTCGAATTTCAGCATCCACCGTGTATCCAGGGCCTCCCGATCCGAGGCGCGTGGAACCATCGGCACCCTTGCTCGCAGGATCACCCCCTTGAATCATGAACTCGTTGATCACACGGTGAAACAAGGTGCTGTCGTAAAACCCCTCCTCCACCAACTTCAGGAAATTGTCGCGGTGCTTGGGGGTGGAGTCGCTGAGCTGAACCACCATGTCGCCAAACTTTGTCTCGATACGAACCTTGGCAGGTTTTCCAGCGGAATGTGTCCCACCTACAGAGGACCTGGTTTCCGAACTCCCCTCACAGCCAGATGCCGACATCAACAGGATGGACATTCCCGCAATCACAACCGAAGAGAACAGATGGGTGGTAGAAAAGCGCATTTGTTGTTTTTTTTGTCATCTTTGTTCCAAGCATCAAAGGTAGATGCCAACAAAGACACAGAGGTTCATGATTCGCATTTTCTCACTCGCCTTCATCACTTCCTGCGCCATTCTCATGAGTGGATGCTACGAAATCGAAGAAACCATTGCCAACATCACTGTGGTACGTCTCGAAGGAACGGAGGAGGTGCCTGTATCGGACGCAGAGGTTCGCCTCTATGCCATTGGCTCGATTTCTGGAGGGTCTCCTCGCTTTGACACCATCCAGTACACGACAGAGGAAGGATTCGTGTCGTTCAACCTGTCTGACTTTTACGTCCCGGGTCAAGCGGGTTTCGCGGTGCTCGACATTGAAGCCACGAAAGGCGGTCTCTATGGCGAAGGGCTCATCAAAATTGATGAGATGATGACCAATTCGGCCACGGTGGTGGTAGAATAACGCTCCGTTTATCCCGCGTCCTCTTCGCCAACCTCGCGTCCCAACCAGGCGGAAAAATAATGGAGCAAGGCACGTCGCATCATGCGCTCTTGCTCCCCGTGGGTTAAGGCAGGCATGGGCTCTCCCGGCACAAAATGAGGCCACCCATCCTCATCCTCCCCTTCCCGAACGTAGTATCCGAGTGGTTCAAGGAGCGTGCAAACGCCCACGTGCATCAGGTCGATTTTCTCGTCCTTCTTGAATTCTCGGGCACCTTGACCTGCTTCTTGCAGCCCAACGGCAAACACCATGGATGTGATGTCTGGCTGTTCACCAAACCGCTCCTCCATCAGCGCCAGGAGTTGAATCCAATCTCGTTCAAACGCGTAATCCATGGTTGGGGTTCACAGGGGAGAATGTCAGGGTCGTCAGGACCCTCGCCATGCAAAGGTCGAACAGTTGGACCCATTCAGACACAAAAAAAAGCCGCGGTTGAACACGGCTTTTGTCGGGATGACTGGACTTGAACCAGCGACCACACGCCCCCCAGACGTGTACTCTACCAACTGAGCTACATCCCGATGGAGGGGTGCAAATGTAATTGAATTTTGGCCACGGAAAAAAGCCCCGTTCAAAAGTAGATTTGCAAGAAGTCCCGCCAGGGAACAATCAGAATCCGACCGCATGAAAATTTCAGCTCGCTGGCTCCGTCAGCTCTTCCCATTCTCCGTGTCCGTCCAAGAGGCAGCCCAAGTCCTGACCGCCACGGGACTCGAGGTGGAGGGCGTGGAATTTGTAGAAGACGTTCCAGGAGGATTGAAGGGGGTCGTCGTGGGACATGTCCTTGAGGTCAAACCCCACCCCGGAGCAGACAGACTGCAGCTATGCCAAGTGGATCTCGGCCTCGATGCACCCGTCCAAATTGTTTGTGGAGCCCGCAACGTGGCTGTCGGACAACATGTTCCCGTGGCCACTGTGGGGTGCACCGTTCACCCCATGGAAGGGGAACCCTTCAAAATCAAACAAGGCAAGATTCGCGGAGAAGTATCCATGGGCATGATTTGTGCTGAGGATGAGTTAAGCCTTGGCCAAGGTCATGACGGCATCATGGTGCTCGAGGCCGGTCTGAAGCCGGGAACCAACCTGGCGGAGGTTGTGGGTATGGAAGGTGATGAGGTGATTGAGATTGGGCTGACGCCCAACCGCAACGATGCCATGGGCCATTGGGGGGTCGCCCGCGATTTGAGAGCGGGCCTTTTGCACGGGACGGTGGAAGGAATTGGGCCCATGGCGGTGGGTGAATTGACCATGCCTCCGTTGGCTTCCATCGCAGAGGCCAAATCACGTGGTTGCAGCATCGGACTGGACGTGCAGGCTGGATCAGATTGCCCCCATTACCTGGCTGTCGAGCTTCACAACATCCAGGTCGGACCGAGTCCAGAGCCAGTTCAACGACAACTCCGAGCATTGGGTTTGCAGCCCATCAACAACGTTGTGGATGCAACCAATGTCGTACTCCACGAATTTGGAAACCCCCTGCACGCCTTCGACCTGTCTCGCATCCGCGGGGGCAAGGTCGTGGTTCGAAAAGCCCTGGCCGGTGAACATCTCACCACGCTCGATGGTGTCGATCGCACCTTGAACGAACAAGATTTGGTCATTGCCGATGTGGAAGGAAGCATGTGCCTGGCCGGTGTCTATGGTGGTGAATCCAGTGGAGTTCACGACCAAACGACCCAGGTCTTGCTCGAAGCCGCCTGGTTTCATCCCGTGACCGTCAGAAAAACGGCCAAACGTCACACCCTCAGCACCGATGCAAGCTTTCGATTTGAACGCGGTGTGGACCCTGACATGGTTGAAAAGGCCGCCCAACGGTGCGTTCAGTTGCTCCAAGAATGGGCTGGGGCAACGTGCGTAGGGGCAGTCGAGCATCGCAATCAAGACCAGACTGAACCTTCGAGGGTGGAACTCTCATTGACTTGGTTGCATTCCTTGTTGGGGACGACCCTAGAACAGGAACGGATCCGTTCCATTTTGGCCTCCCTTGACATTGCCGTAATCGCCACAGTGGATGACCTGTGGACCCTCGAGATTCCCGCCTATCGTTCCGATGTCACCCGACCCGCGGACGTGGCCGAGGAGATTCTTAGAATTCACGGATTTGATCACATCCCCCTACCCGACCGCATGACGGGGACCCTGGAAGTTCCTGAAAAACCCGACCGTGAGGATGTGATGTTCGGGTGGCGAGAACTCCTTGTGAATGCCGGTTACTCGGAGATCATGTCCAATTCTCTCACCAAGGCTAGTTACCTCGAGCTTGTAGAAGATGCAGACCTCCGTCCCTTGGAGGCTGTTCGCATGCTCAATCCCCTGAGCACTGAGTTGGAGGTGATGCGTCAAAGCCTGGTGTTCCAAGGTCTCGAAGCCATTGCCCGCAACACCAACCACCAGGCGGCTGATTTGCGACTCTTTGAATTGGGAAGAATCTACCGACGCATCGCCCAAGATTCTGAACATCCGCATCCGTTCGTCGAGGAGGAGCGCTTGAGCCTGTGGGTCACCGGCCGGGCCGTGCCTGAATCGTGGAATCAAGCCAAGGGCAAGGATGCTTTGTCGTCCATGTACACCCTCAAACAAACTGTCGAAGCTTTGTTCTCCCACGTTGGATTGCGCGCAACAACGAGGGTGTTGGCCTCGGAAGGATTGTTGATGGAGGGCTTGGAATGGGTCAATCCCGGTGGTCAAACCATCGGAAGGATGGGGCTTGTTGATGCTCACGTCGCCAAGGCTTGTGGTGTCCAAGCACCCGTGTATTGGGCAGATTTCTCAGTCGCATCCCTCTGGAAGGCCACCCGCAAGCGGAAGTTCAAAGCGAGGGAATTGCCCAAATATCCATGGGTTCGACGCGACTTAGCCGTGGTCATTGACAAGGGTACCACCTATGAATCCCTGGACTTGGCCGCGCGGCAGGCGGAGCGCCAATGTCTTGTAGATGTCTCTCTCTTCGATGTGTACCAAGGCAAAGGATTGGCCGATCACGAGGTGAGCTACGCCATGTCGTTCACATTGCAAAACCCTCATGGCACCTTGAACGACAAACACATTGAATCTGCCATGACGCGCATCCTCCATGCACTCGAATCCTGTGGGGCGCGACTCCGTCAATGACATGGGCATGTCTCGAATGAAAAGACCCCTTCTCACCCCTCCCATCCAGCGCAAGCACCTTTACTACCGCTTGACCTGGTTTTGGGTTTGGGGAGGTGTGATGCGATTCTTCAGGGTACGTGGCGCCGACGGCGTGCACCATTTGCCCCCCACAGGTCAGCCGACCATTTTGATCAGCAACCACCAAAATGGATTGATGGACCCTTTGGTATCGTGCGCCTTCATGTCGGCTCAAATTCATTGGCTTACACGGGCAGATGTGTTTTGGAATCCCCTCGCACGACACATCATGTACGGGTACAACCAACTTCCCATCTACAGGAGGCGCGACCGGGTGGAGGACCTCCGGGAGCGCAATGACATCATCTTTGATGTTTGTGTCGATCGCTTGGAGAAAGGAGCGGCCATGGGCATCTTTCCAGAAGGAAATCACAACTTGTTTCCTTCCCTCCGCGAATTGCGGGGAGGTTTGACCGAAATGGTTGCGCGGTCTGCCGCCAAACATCCTCAGCTCAAGCACATGCTTCAGGTGGTCCCCGTAGGATTGGACTACGAAAGCTATGCCACGGCAGGCAGTCAACTTCGCCTGAGGGTGGGAGCACCCATCCCCTTCGGCGATTTGATCGACGCAGAAGGGATTCTGGACAAACCTGCGTTCAACAACCGCGTTCGCCAGGCCATGGGCGAGGTGATGGTCAACATTCAGCCGGAAGAGGGGCAGCCCTTTCTTCACGATGCGGTTCGGGCTTGCAGAACCACTGACATGGACATCCCAGACTTTCGTGCGTTTCGCGAGCGTTTGGAACATTGGGCAGCGCGTTGGGTGGCTGACCCATCATGGGCTGAACGCGTGAAATCTTCGCACGTGGCATGTGTCGAGGCGTTCCGACAAACGTCAGCCCCGGGACGTCCCGAGGCTTGGGGTTGTCAAGCAAACGACACGCGAACCCGCATTCCAGCCATGGGACTTCTCAACGTCTTGGCATGGATTGCCAACCTGCCCACATGGCCCGCCATGAAGGGAATCCAGCATCGCGTGAAGCGCATGGTCAGCAAAGACGACTTCGTGGCCACCTTGTCGGTGGGCCTGGCTATCATTTTCTACCCCATCATATGGCTCTTGTGGGCGGGTGTTGGGGGCTGGTTGGCTCCGGAGGGTTGGGGATGGATGGCTGCCGCGGGGATGTGGATCTGGGGGCAAGCCGGATCCAAATTTCACGACCACGTTCAAGGCTTGCGCATCCAGCACCGGGACGCCAACAACGGACAGGTCTTTTGGAATGACCCAAGCCAAACCACAGCCCGAAAGGCATGGTCGAATTACCTCTCCATTCTCCACGAATCCGCACCTTGACGGCGAATCCCCTGTTTTTGTTGCATCTTCGTGTTCATACATTCTTCACATGTCCCTTACCTCCAAGGAACACAACCTCGATGACCTTCGCGCCATGGGAAAGCAACGCATTCTCTTGGTCGACGATGAACCAGATATTTTGGATTTCATCGAGTACAACCTCGTGAAAGAGGGCTATGACGTTCATACCGCGAACAATGGCCGTGAAGGCGTGGCACTCGCGAAAAAATTGCTTCCCGACCTGATCTTGCTCGATGTCATGATGCCTGAAATGGATGGTGTCGAAGCATGCACGGAGATTCGAGAGGACAAAGCGTTGGGCCAAACCATTGTGGCATTTTTGACGGCCCGGGGTGAAGATTACAGTCAAATCGCAGGCTTTGAAGCGGGTGCAGACGATTACATCCTCAAACCCATCAAGCCCAGGGTGCTCATCTCCAGAGTTCAGGCTTTGCTGAGAAGGAAAAAAGCCGCGAGCTATGTGGGAGGGGATTACGATGGAACAGGAATCATGATTGATCCTGAGCGTTATGTCGTCATGTACGAAGGCAAGGAAATGTCCTTGCCCAAAAAGGAATTTGAACTCCTCAGCCTCTTGGCCTCCCAGCCAGGACGGGTCTTCAGCAGGGAGAACATCTTGGCCAGTGTGTGGGGCACCGACGTCGTCGTGGGTGACCGTACGATTGACGTCCACATCCGGAAATTGCGCGAGAAACTGGGAGACGATTTCTTCAAAACCGTCAAGGGTGTCGGCTACAAATTTGTAGGCTGATGGCGGGAAGGAGCCCGAGAATGGTGGCCATCCAGGCCGGCGTGGCTGTGGGTCTCTTGTCCATGGCTGGGACGTTGGTCGCCTTGTGGATGACCGGTGTTCAGGAGGCGCATTGGATCCCGCTGATTGTGGGCGTCGTCGTCGGGATTGTGGGATATCTTCTCGTGTACCGACAGCTCGGCCTGTACATTCAAGACCGCGTTCGCATCATTTACAAAACGATTCGTCGCTTCAAGGGGAGCACCAGCCACGTTCATTTGGACATGGGCGATGACATTGTGGATCAAGTCAATCGGGACGTGATGGCATGGGCGGATTCTCAGATTGAAGAAATCAGTCATTTGCGGGAAACCGATACGTTTCGCAAAGAATTCATTGGCAACTTGGCCCACGAGTTGAAGACCCCCATCTTCAACATCCAAGGATTCATCTTGACCCTGCTTGAGGGCGGCATGGAAGATCCAGAAATCAACCGCAAATTCTTGTTGAAGGCGGCCAAAAACGTGGAACGCATGTCGGGTCTGCTGGAAGATCTGGACGTCATTACACGCATGGAGGCCGGGGGGTTGGAAATCGACTTGCGCCCGTTTGACCTGCTCGAAATTTTGAAAGAGACGATGGAAAGCTTGGAGCCCAAGGCCAAGCGAAATCACATCAAACTCAAGCTCAAAAAGGGAATGGACGGCACCCGCGTCATGGTGCGTGGGGATGCCCCCAAAATCGTGCAAGTCCTCACCAACCTTTTGGTCAACAGCATCAACTACGGAAAGGAGGGTGGCCACACGGAGATTCGTTTTTACGACGCCGACGAATCGGTGCTCATCGAGGTGGCCGACAACGGCATCGGCATTCGAGAACAGGACCTTCCCAGGGTATTTGAGCGGTTCTATCGGGTGGACAAATCTCGCTCACGGCATGCGGGTGGTTCGGGATTGGGACTCGCCATCGTCAAACACATTTTGGAAGCGCACGATCAAACCATCAGCGTGCGAAGCACCATTGGGGAAGGCTCAACGTTCAGTTTCACGCTGCAAAAGGCCTGACCCCGACCCGTTCACAAAAGGGTTGCCGCGCATCTCTTCGCCAATGTTCGTGGGGCCTCCATGGCCCGGCCACACCACCGTGGATGGAGGCAACGTGTAGAGCTCGCGCGGGATGCTCGCTGCCAAATCCGAAGGATTGCATCCCGGGAGATCCGTTCGGCCTACGCTTCCTTGAAACAACACATCGCCTCCGACAACCCAACCATGGTCATGAGAGACGAAGACCACGTGGCCCGGCGCATGGCCTGGGACCCAACGCACCTCCAACTCGATTGGTCCACAGGGTACCCTCATCCCATGCGCCAAATCCGGGATTGGTGGTGGCAGTGAATCCATGGGGACGGCGTAGAGTTGGGCGGCGAGCGGGGCCCTTTGGTAGGTCTCTTCATCGAGGGGATGGATGCGAGGGGCGAGTCCCCACCGTTCTTGCACCCAACCACATCCCATGACGTGGTCAAGATGAGCATGGGTCAACAAACACTGGGTAATGACCACACCAAGTTTCTCCACCAAAGCAAGGAAGGTCGCTTGCTCGGTGCGGTTGGACATGCCCGGATCGAAGACGGTGGCTGACCCATCCCCGTGTTCCAAGACATACGTTTGTTCTGCAAACGGATTGCATGTGAGTGTATGCAGCATGAGGCGTAATTTCGGGAAGAATGTTGGCCACTTCGAGACGATTCCTCCAAACGCTTTGCCTGACGGTTGCAATCCTCGGTCCTGTCGTGACTTGGGGACAATTCACCGATGGACTGAACGTGTCGTTTGGGAAAAACCGGGTCCAAACCCGTGACTTTCAATGGCAATACTACACCCAAGGGATGTTTGAGGTGTACCATTACCAGGAGGGCGCGCAGGTGGCGGGACAGGTCGCGCGCATGTTGGAATCCGAAGCATCGAGCTTGTCCCCCATGTTTGGTCGTGCTCTGGAGGGGCCCATTCAGGTGATTGTGTTCAAATCCCAAGAAGAATTCAGGCAGAGCAACGTTGGAATCATGTCAGCAGAAGACGCAGACTCCAACATTGGTGGTACTGCCAAATTGGTCGGAACCAAGCTCTTCCTGTATGCTTCGGGGGATCGTCGTCGGCTGAAGCAAGACGTGCGAGAGGGGTTGGCACGCATCCTCTTTCAACAAAGTCTGTACGAAGCTGATTGGGGCCAAAGCCTTCGGGGAGGGAATGTGATTGAAACACCGTCATGGATGGAAGACGGTGTGGCTCGTTTCGCATCGAGAGGCTTGGATGCGGGCACGTTGGCCCATGTGTTGGATGCCTGTCGTCGCGGGCGAATCTCCAACATCGACCAAACCTCCGGCCTCGAAGCTGCCCGGCTCGGACAGGCTGTATGGGCCTATGTGGCTGATGTCTATGGACTTCCCGCAGTCGCCAACGTGCTCTACATGTCCAGAATCACACGAAGTGTGGAACAGGGATTTCGGATGGCCACAGGCATGTACCTCGACGATTTGCTTTTGGAGGTCCAAGCCCACCACCTCCGCCAGGCCCCAGTTGGGTACTTGGGATCTCTACCCGGATGGAAAAGCCGTCGCGAGTTGAGAGCATTGAGCAAGACCGCTGGAGAAGGCATCCCGATGGTGCTGAGACGTCGGTTTGACTACCAACAGTTCGTGCCATCTCCTGATGGATCCTTCATTGCTTTCACCACCAATGAACGTGGGCAACTTCGCGTGGGTACGTTGAACCTGTCTAGCGGAGATGTGGCTTGGCATGCCATTCTAGGTCACAGGCTGGCACGTTTGGAAGATGACCTTGCACCTCGCCTGGCCTGGCATCCCCAAAGCACGTTGTTGGTGTGGTCCCACGAGGAACGCGGCGCCCCGAGAATGGGCGTTGTGGACATGGAAACCGGGGATGTTGAAATCCGCGAATTGTTTCGCATCGACCAAATGTTGAGCATGACGTTTACCCCCGATGGGAACGACATCCTGTGTTCTGCGCTTCAGGACGGTTCGAGCGATCTCTACGTGTACGACCTGCTGTCAAACAACGCCACGCCTTTGTGGAGAGACCGATTTGATGATCTCCATCCCGTGTTTTGGCCTGGGACAGATCTCTTCATGTTCTCGTCCAACAGGCCGGACGACACCCTGAGAAACGACAAACTCAACCACCCCTACCCTGCCAACCTCGACTTGTACGTGGGTCGGCTGTCCGATGATCCCATCACCTTGGAGCGTTGGACCCACACCCCCGAGATCGATGAACGACTTCCCCAAACCTTGGATGGACAGCGATTTACCTACCTCACGGAGGATGCTTGGGGAGGTCAAACGCTCGGTTTTGGTTGGCTCGACAGCGTGGTGGTCTCCGTGGATACTGTGGTCAGATACCGCCCCTACACTGAACTTCGGAAAGCCCTCGAATTGCCTGTTCCTGTGTTGGGAATGACCATGTTGGGAGAGGACGCCTATGCAACCACCGTGAATGCAGGGCAAATCCTGCGTTGGAGGCTCCCCGACTTGGGACTTTCAGGATTGAAGAATGAGCCGACCTTGCCCACCGAGTCCGGCCAGAACGACCTCCCGTTTCCAACCGTGCTCCCAACATGGGATCGGGTTTGGTTACCCGATGAAATCGATCCACAGAACTACATCTTCGAGTCAGAAAAACGGGATGTCGCGGCAGCGAGCGATCAGGAACAGACCGCTGTGGAAGAACCTGCAGACGACGTTGTCTACGAAACCTTGGTGCCCAAAAACCTGAGACGAAACTATGCGCTTGACAAGGTCCAAACCCAACTCAACAACACGTTTGGCACCTCGTTTTATCAGTCGTACACAGGCCAAGTCAACACCCAGCCCGGCCTTGGAAACGCCACCGAAATTCGGGTGAGTGACCTCATGGAGGACCGTCACATTGTCGGTGGCTACACCATTCCGGCCAACTTGAACAACACCTTCTTCGGCTTGGCCTACCTGAATCTTGAAAATCAAGTGGACAAGGTCCTTTCCTTCCAACGGCAATCATCTGCTCGGGTGAACCCGATCACGGGTCAGCTCGTCAACACGTACGCTCATTCTCTTCGCAGGGAGTGGCGGTGGGCCTTGGATGAAGTCAGAAGCCTGCGTTGGAACGTGTCATTGCGCCTCGATCGAGACGTGGTTCAAGGCACGGACATGTTTGCGCTCATGAGCGATGATGCCTTTGGTGAACAATTGGGGTTCCAAGTGGCCTTTGTTCACGACGACACCCGCAGCCCTCGGCTGAACATTCGACATGGACTTCGTGCACGTTTTTGGGTGGAGTGGTTTGTCGATGGTGTGGGAGCCCAAACCGCGAGCAACCCCGGGGGAGGGCTGGCCTCTCCGCCATCGGGGTGGTCGTTTGGAACGGCTGGCTTTGATGCCAGGCGGTACATCCCCTTGGTGGGACCGAGCATCCTCGCCCTCCGCTTGGCAGGGGACTGGTCGATCGGCCAAAAAAAGCTCCTTCACCTCCTGGGCGGCACCGACAACAGCCTGTCGATTGCCCCCAACGCCGGCACCTCCGTGGATCCCGACATCCCGTATGCCTACCAGGCGCGCATCACGCCGCTGCGCGGCTTTTCAAGCAATGTGCGCAACGGCTCCAACGTGGCCGTTGCCAACGCAGAGTTGCGCGTCCCGGTGTTCTTCAACGGCACGGGAAAATCCGAGTTTTTGAAAAACCTGCAGGTCCTCAGCTTTGCCGACGTCGGTGCCGCATGGTCTGGATTGCACCCGTATTCGGATGACAACGCATTCAACACCATCACCGTGGAAGCCAATCCAATCACCGTCACCGTAAGCAACAACCGCGAGCCCATCTTGTACGACCTGGGATTTGGGTTGCGTTCTCGCTTGTTTGGATATTGGGTCGCCGCGGATTGGGCCTACGGGGTCGATGACCAAACCATCCTGCCGCGTCGCTTTACATTGTCTCTCAACTTTGATTTCTAACCCTGCGTTTCAACCTCAATGCAATTCCCCATGGATGCCCAAACCCTTCTGATCCTTCTTGCCATCGGCGCCTTCGCAGGTGTGGCTTCTGGTTTCATCGGTGTGGGTGGCGGGCTGATCCTCGTTCCCTGCATGGTCGCCTTCCTCGGTGTTGGACAACACGCGGCACAAGGCACAAGTTTGGCCATGATGCTCCCTCCGGTAGGCTTGTTGGCCGTGTTGCAATACCACCGGGCCGGTGAAGTTCACTGGGCCTATGCTGCCGTGCTATGCATCACGTTTGTCGTGGGTGCGTGGGGTGGTTCCAAACTGAGTCTCCGCTTGGCCGAGCATTGGGTGCGATTTGTCTTTGGGCTCCTGATGTTGTACGCCTCGATTCGGATGTTGCTTCGAGCGTGGAGTCATATCAAACCCGAACTTTTCCCATGACCCTGCGTGACCGCATCCAAGAACGAGCTGCGCAGCAAGCTCCGGCCTACGTTGCCTGGCGACGTCATCTTCATCAGCATCCCGAGCTCTCCTTTGAAGAGCATCAAACGATGGCCTATGTCTCGGCACGCTTGACCCAACTTGGTGTCCCACACCAAACGGGGGTGACGGGCACGGGCATCGTGGCCACCGTCGAAGGTGTGAATCCGTCGTCACGGGTGTGCGCACTTCGCGCCGACATGGATGCCCTGCCCATTCAAGAGGCCAATGACGTGTCGTACGCTTCACAAGTACCCGGTGTGATGCACGCCTGCGGGCACGATGTGCATACCGCCTCCCTGTTGGGAGCCATCGATGTGTTGATGGCGACCCGTGATGCATGGTCAGGCACCGTGCGCTGTATTTTCCAACCTGGAGAAGAACGACTTCCTGGTGGCGCCCAAGCAATGGTCCAGGCAGGTGTCCTCACCAATCCCATTCCCACGCACATCCTCGGACAACACGTCTATCCTCAACTTCCGGCGGGTCACGTTGGCATGCGCATGGGCGCCTACATGGCATCGGCAGATGAAATCCACCTGACAGTTCATGGTCGAGGTGGACATGCGGCCTTGCCGGACACGTGTGTCGATGCCGTCTTGGCCACGGCACACATTCTGGTGGCGGTCCAACAGATCATTTCCCGCAAACGCCATCCGGGCAACCCATCCGTCCTCTCATTTGGCAGGGTGGAGGCCTTGGGGGCGACCAACATCCTGCCCCATTCCGTCGATGTCAAGGGGACGTTTCGCGCGTTGGACGAATCGTGGCGATTGTCGGCACACGAACTCATCCGAAACACCATTGAACACACCGCGACAGCGCACGGATGCACCGTGGACTTGGACATCCGCATGGGCTACCCGAGCGTTTACAACCACGAAGCATTGACGAAAAACATGCGTGATGTTGCTGTGGAATTCCTCGGGGAGCACCGCGTGCACGACCTCGACATCCGCATGACGGGTGAAGACTTCAGCCATTTTGCCAATGCCATTCCAGGGTGTTTTTACAGACTCGGAACCGCCGATGCTGAAGGTGGCGTGCATGGGACGCATGGACTGCATACACCCCAATTTGATGTGGATGAACGAGCCCTAGAGACGGGTGCAGGACTGATGGCTTACGCCGCAGCCACGTTGCTTGGACCGCACGAGGGGTGACCTGTCAGTGCGCCACTTCACAGAGGAATTTGATGCGCGCCAAACGCAACTCCTCTTCTGAGTAGGCATCTTCAAATTCTTCCAACGCGGCCATCCAGCCATCTTCCTCCGAATCACGGAAGAAGTCAAACAATTCCTCCAAGCAATCCTCGTCGAGGCTCTCCTCCAAAATGTGGTCCAAATTGACCTTGGTACCCGCATCCACGATGGCCTCGATTTCCTCCAGCACCTGGGAGCGCTGACCATGAATCCCAGCGGCAATGTCGTCCAGTCCCATTTTTCGGTCGAGCAACTGAATGATGGTCACCTTGTTGCTCGATTTGGACCCGCTGCTTCGCACCAGCAACGCATCTTCCCGCTCAATTCCCTCCTCCTCCACGTAGCGCGCAATCATGTCTGTGAAGGGCTTGCCAAACTTGGCGGCCTTTCCCGATCCGACGCCTGAAATGCGAATCAATTCATCGGGAGTGATGGGATAGTGCGTGGCCATTTCATCCAGGCTGACGTCCTGGAAAATCACATAAGGCGGCAATCCCTTGTCTGCACTCACGCGCTTCCGCAGGTCCGTCAACATGCCGCGTAGCTTGGGATCCAAGGCACCCCCGGTTTCTCCGCGGGTTTGGGCCAATGAATCTTCCGAATCCACATCACTGAAATCTCTCTGTTCCGCCAACATCACAGGATATGGGTCGGTCAAAAACGCCATGCCCTTCTCACTCACGTGCAAGACCCCGTACTTCTCGACCTCCTTCACCACGAAGTCCTGCACCACCATTTGGCGAATGACTCCCTGCCAAAACTCCACAGGATGCTCCTCACCGCGTTTCCAAAACGCAGAATGAACCACCCCATAATCCTCCATTTGTCGGTTCTTCTCACCCGTCAACAGGGACGTGTAAAATTCCATCCGGTGCATGGATTTGTGCTCCAAGATGGCACCAAGAAGCATGTGAACTTCTTCCTGGCGATCCACCATCACTGGCGGATTTTGGCTGTTGTCACAATTCTGGGCCCCAGGACCATTGACTTCGTCGAAGGATTCTCCGAAGTAATGAAGAAGGAACTTCCGACGGTTGGTTGCCGTCTCCGCATAGGCCATGACTTCTTGCAGCAACTGCATGCCCACCTCCTGCTCGGCAATGGGCTTGCCTTGAAGGAACTTTTCCAACTTCTCAATGTCCCGGTGGCTGTAAAACGCAATGCATCGTCCTTCACCCCCATCACGCCCCGCTCTTCCAGTCTCTTGGTAATAGCTTTCGAGGGATTTGGGCATGTCGTAGTGAATGACATAACGCACATCCGGTTTGTCGATGCCCATCCCAAACGCAATGGTCGCCACAATGACGTCCACATCTTGCATCAAGAATTGATCTTGAATTGTACTGCGTTGCTGGCTGTCCATGCCGGCGTGGTAGGCCAACGCCTTGACGCCATTCACACGAAGCGTTTCGGCAATCTGTTCCACCTTCTTTCGACTCAGGCAGTACACAATGCCACTTTTTCCGGCGTTTTGAAGGCCGTAGCGAACGATTTGCTGCAGTGCATTTCTCTTGGGACGAACTTCATAAAACAAGTTGTCCCGATTGAATGACGCCTTGAGGACCACGGCATCGGTCATGTCCAAGTTCTTTTGGATGTCCTGCTGCACCTTGGGCGTGGCCGTCGCCGTCAATGCCATCACGGGAACATCTGCGATTCCCTTGATGATGGGCTTAATGCGGCGATACTCCGGCCTGAAATCATGCCCCCACTCTGAAATGCAGTGGGCTTCGTCCACCGCGACAAAACTGATACGGACCGATTTCAGGAACGCAATGTTTTCTGGTTTGGTCAAACTCTCAGGCGCCACATACAACAATTTGGTGGCGCCTTCGGCCACATCCATTTTCACGCGCTCCGCATCCGCCTTTCCGAGGGAAGAGTTCAAAAAATGCGCGACCCGCCTGTCCTCGTGATGACCTCGGATGGCATCCACTTGGTTCTTCATCAGTGCAATCAATGGACTGACGATCAGCGCCACGCCGTCGAGCATCAAGGCCGGCAATTGGTAGCACATGGATTTGCCTCCTCCGGTGGGCATGATCACGAAGGTGTCGTGCCCATCGAGGATGGCTTGGATGGCTTTTTCTTGCTCACCCTTGAATTCATCGAATCCAAAAAAACGCTTCAGCGCCTCCGAGGGCGCCATCTCCACCAGGCTCATGGAAAGGGTTTAGCTTTGGTCCAATAAATATACACAACGTCGGCCCGTGAACAAAGCCCCTTTTTCTCCCGTCACTGATTCGGGCATTTCCGATGACGAAGCCCGCCTTCTTCAGGCGGGGCGCCGAAGCCTTCAACTCGTGGCTGAGGCCACCGCGCGGGCTGCGCACACGTTGAATTCGGCCTTCCTGGAGGCGTTGAACTTGATCAGCAAAACCGTGGGTGGGATGTCTCGCGGAGCAGGTGCGGTCACCACCGGGGGACGGGGGAAGGTCGTGGTCACAGGCGTGGGCAAAAGCGCACACATTGCGGCCAAAATTTCGGCCACCCTCAACTCCACGGGCACGCCCGCGCTGTTCTTGCATGCAGGAGAAGCATTGCATGGAGATGTCGGAGCGGTCATGCCAGGGGATGCTGTCATCTGTTTGTCCAAAAGCGGGGCAAGCGAGGAAATTGTCGGTTTGATTCCGACCCTCAAGCAGCGCGGATGCTCGTTGATTGCATTGACCGCCAATGCCCATGGGCCCTTGGCAAAGGCCGCCGATGTCGTGCTCGATGTGGGCGTCACCGAGGAAGCATGCCCCCATGATTTGGCCCCCACCACCAGCACGTCCCTGCAACTGGCCATGGGAGATGCCTTGGCCATGGCCTTGATGTCACTGTCCGGGTTTCGCGCGGAGGACTTTGCCAAAAATCATCCTGCAGGGGCGCTGGGCAAACGTTTGACCTGGACGTTGAATGAACTCCTCGACCCAACGCGCACACCCTTCGTACCATGGGGTGCTCCCATGGAAGAGGTCCTGCAGAGCATGTCCAACGGGCGTTATGGCGCCACGGTGGTGATGCATCCAGAACAAGCCGATGCCATCGGTGGAATCATCACAGACGGCGATTTGAGGCGGGCCATGATGGCTGGCGCCTTGCAGGGGGCAACCGCCGGGGACGTCGCATCCACCCATGCCCACATCTTGGATTCCAGCATGTTGGCTCATCACGCTGCCAAACACATGCAGGAAACGGGCATCAGCCAAGTCATCGTGACCCGAAACGGGAAGTACGCCGGCATGGTCCACGTGCATGATTGCATGCGCGAGGGTTTGGTGTGACATGCGTGGCATCGTTGGAGATTCCGCCCGAACTTTGCGCCATGCCCAAAGACCAGGCCCACGATGAAGCCCACATGGGGTTTCTCGATCACCTCGAGGAACTGAGAAAGCGGCTCTTCATCGCTGCCCTGGCAGTTTTGGTGGGAGCTGTGGCCCTGTTTGTGCAAAAGGAATGGGTCTTTGACCGTGTGCTTTTTGGGCCGCGCAACCTTGATTTCATCACCTACCGCGCGTGGTGCAGCCTCTCACACGCCCTTGGGTCCGGTGACGCTTTGTGTGTCGACACCATCGGGTACGAGCTCATCAACACAACCATGCTCGGCAACTTTTCAGCCCACATCATCGTGAGCCTGGTGGGGGGTGTCATTGTGGCCTTTCCAGTGCTCATCCACCAAATTTGGGCGTTTGTCAGGCCGGCGTTGAAGCAGGATGAGCGTCAAGCTGCACGGGGGGCTGGTCTGGCGTCGTCGGTCCTCTTCATGGCTGGGGTGGCCTTCGGGTATTTTGGCATCGCTCCACTGAGCCTGCAGTTTTTGGGCAACTACGAACTGGGGGATGTGGCTTCGCGCATTGCCGTCATGAGCTACGTCAAAACCGTGGCCAGCATCACCTTGGCCGCAGGCCTCGTCTTCCAACTTCCCGTGCTCGTCTACTTCCTAAGCAAAGCAGGTCTGGTGACGGCGGACATGCTTCGAAGCTACCGCCGTCACGCCCTCGTGGCCATCTTGGCCCTGTCAGCGGTCATTACCCCCCCTGACGTGACAAGCCAAATCTTGGTTTCCCTTCCCGTGCTGGTGCTTTATGAATTGGGCATTGTCATTGCCCGCAGCCAAGATCGCCGACGCACTGCAAAACCATGAAGGGCCTTGGGATTGCATGGATGGTGACGATGTGGTGCCTCGCCTGGGGCAGCACAGCCCAAACTTCCGTCAGCGGCCACGTGTTTGACGGAGAGACAGGACAGCCGCTCCCCTTTGTCAACATCAGTTTTTCCGGCACGGCCTTGGGCACCATGACCAACACGTCAGGCCAGTACCACCTCGATGCTGAAGGAGAGCGCGTCACAAAACTCGTGGTCTCGAGTTTGGGATACCTGACACAAACCATTCCCCTTCAACGCGGTGTTCCCCAGGTGATCAATGTGTCCTTGGAAAGCCGCAATGTGGAACTTGGCGTCGCTGAAGTTAGACCTGACAAGAAGGCGGTCAACCCGGCCAAACCGCTGATGGAACGGGTGGCTGAGGCCAAGCCCAACAACGACCCCCGCACCATTCCTGCCCTGTTCTATCAATACTACGACCTGCAAGAATTGGCCGTCAATGATTTTCCCGAACGGTTGCCACAACGCAAATTTTGGGGGCCATTCCGGTGGGTTTGGAACCACATCGATTCCACCCAAAGCAGGGTTTCGCTGCCCTTGTTTGTCACTGAATCCGCAGGGACCAAGAGAACGGAGGGACGGCGCAAGGAGCAGCGCGTGGAAGCAGCCAGAGCAACGTGGATGCAACATGGGGAAAACACCTCGAGCGTTCAATCTGAATTCCTGAACATCGATTTGTACCAAAACCAAATGTTGCTGCTGGACCGCGCCTTCACGAGTCCACTTCACGACAGGGGAAACGTCCACTACAGGTATTATTTGCTCGACACCCTCGACCGCGGAGGGCGGCCGTGTTTCCATCTCGCCTTTGTCCCGAGGCGCCGCGGTGAATTGACGTTTGAGGGCGACATGTGGATCGACACCTTGACCTTGGGACTGCGGCACGTGGAGGCCAAAATCAGCGAAGGGGCCAACGTAAATTTCGTGAGAAGCTATGCCTTCAGCCAGTCCTATGCGATGGACAGCGGCCGTTGGGTCCTGGCACGAGAAGAAAACCTGGCTGACATCAGCCTCCGGGAAGGCGGCATGGGCATCTACAGCCACCAAACCAAGGTGAACCGCGATGTTGTCATGGCGTCGACGTGGCCAGATTCGCTTTGGTCCTCCCCCCGTGACATCTCGTTCGCCGAAGGATCTCACGCCTTGTTGGAAAGTACTTGGCAAACGATCCGGCCTGAGTTGCTCCCTGAACGCGCGCGTCGCACGTACGCCATGGTGGATTCCATTCAATCCATGAGGGCGTACAAGTTTCTCGAAAAATTCCTGTTTCTGGGCGGGACGGGGTACCTGATCATGGGGCCTGTTGAGCTCGGTCCATGGTATGACACCTTCAGCACCAACGCCATCGAAGGGGACCGCTGGAGCCTCGGCATTCAAACGAGCAACGACTTTTCCCGCAAGGTTTGGCTTCGGACGTTTGCGGCGTACGGCACGCTGGACCAGCGTTTCAAATACGGTGCTTCTGCCGAGTGGGTGCTCCGGAAAACACCCCGCACCGAATTCTTCGTCGAACACAGGCGCGACATGGATCAGCTCGGGATGATGGGCTTGTTTGACCAAGGAAATGGCTTGAACAGCGCCTTGCAATTGAACGACCAAACGCGCCTCACTGAAATCACCCGCTCTGAAATCAGCTTTCTGCACGAATTTGGAAGCGGATGGGGGCAATCCGCCGAATTCAGGCACCGGAAAGTGGCTCCGCGAGGCGAGGTTCTTTTTGTTCGATCGACGGACACCACCGGACTCTCCCCGCTGGTGACTGCCGAACTGACTCTCCAAACGCGCTATGCGAGAAACGAAAAGTTCTTGACAGGGGCCTTTGAACGCATCAGCCTGGGCTCCAAATGGCCGGTGTTGACCGGAACCGTGACGTTGGGTCTTCCTCGCATCGGGGGGAGCGAATTCAGTTACCAACGTTGGACACTGGATGCCGAGGGCACCAAAAGGATCGGGCCCTTGGGTCGAATCGAGTGGTGGAGTCAAGGGGGGATGTATACGGGTTTGGCCCCCGTCGTTCTCACGGAACTCCAGCCGGCCAATGAAACTTCATTGAGCATCAATGAGGCCTTCAACCTCCTGCGATTCATGGAATTTGCGAGCGATCGATGGATTCGCGCCAGCGCTGAATGGCATGGAGAAGGCGTCGTGTTGAATCGACTTCCGCTGCTGAAAAACCTGCGGATGCGCGAAGTGGTCGGTATCAAAGGGGTCAGGAGCAGCTGGGATCCTCGGCACGAAGCCATCACAGCCATGCCTGGCACGACCACAGGATTGAACGGCTGGTATGCTGAGGCGGTGTTGGGTGTGGAAAACGTTTTTCAATTCCTGCGAATCGACGTACATCGCAGAATCACCCCGAGCCTCGATGGCATGCGTGACCCATGGGGGGTTCGCATCGGTTTCAGCGTGGGTTTGTGATCCGCAGGATGGGCGCACTTTTGGCCGACATTTGTCCCATGGATCTCGTCGTCCAAAACCTGGTCAAAACCTACGGCCGTCGCAAGGTTGTCGATGATGTCTCGTTCAGGGTCGCTCCGGGCGAGGTGGTAGGGTTGCTCGGCCCCAACGGTGCTGGGAAAACGACGAGTTTCTACACGGTGGTTGGTTTGGTCAAACCCGACCAGGGAACCGTGAGGCTCGGGGAGGAAGACCTCACCCATGCACCGATGCACAAACGAGCAGCTCGGGGCATTGGATACCTTCCCCAAGAACCGAGCGTCTTTCGCAAGTTGAGTGTCGAGGACAACATCATGGCCATCCTCGAGTTTCAGGGGCTCAGTCAGTCAGAGGCAGCCAATCGTTTGGAAGCACTGTTGGACGAATTCAATCTCCACAAAGTGCGCAAGAGCATGGGCGATGTCCTGTCAGGGGGTGAAAGACGACGAACAGAAATCGCGCGAGCCTTGGCTTCCAACCCGTCCTTCATTTTGCTCGACGAACCCTTCGCGGGCGTGGACCCCATTGCGGTGGAGGACATTCAACAGATTGTGGACCAGCTTCGGCGCCAAGGCATCGGCGTGCTCATCACGGACCACAATGTGCAAGAAACGCTGCACATCACTGACCGGGCTTACCTCCTGTTTGAAGGACGAATTCTTCGAGAGGGAACGGCTGAAGAACTCGCCGCCGATGACAAGGTGCGGCGGGTGTACCTCGGCCAAAATTTTGTTCTCAGGCCCCGGTCCGAGCGCTGAGGTGGGCATCGAGCAACCTCGCCACGTATTTGCCCATCACATCAAATTCTAAGTTCACAAGAGTTCCTGGCAGTGTCCGATGAAGGTTGGTGTGTTCCCAGGTGTAAGGGATGATGGCCACCGTGAACTCGCCTGGCGAGCTGTCCACCACGGTCAAACTCACTCCCTGAAGGGCAATGCTCCCCTTGGGAACTGTCAGCCACTCCGAACCCACTGGATGGGTGATGGTCAACACCCAACTTCCATCTCTCGGAGAAATGCTTTGAAGCTGCCCAGCCACGTCCACGTGACCCTGCACCACATGGCCATCAATGCGATCGCCGACCACTGCACAACGCTCAAGGTTGAAACAATGCCCCACCTCAAGTGTGCCTAAGGTGGTCTTCTGAAGCGTTTCCTCGATGGCCGTGACCGTGTAGACGTCCTCTGTAATCTCCACGACGGTCAGACAAACCCCGTCGTGGGACACACTTTGATCCACCTGGAGGGCATGGACAAACGGTGCACGCACCGAAAGGTGGACATTGGTCCCCTCCCGACGCAGCCCGACCAATTCTCCTTGAGCTTCGATGATTCCTGTAAACATGGTGCAAAACTACGTTGGCCTCAAGCCTGCACAACATGCCCTTGTCATTGCATCACCTCTCATCGCAACACCTGACGTTCCCACAACGCGCCTCGCATCCACGACGCACATTTCAATCCGTGATGACATGCTTCCCATCCACAAGATGAATGGACCCTGACAAGCGTTGTGGCACAATCCCTACCAAACGGCGCGTGAAAGCTGTGGCCGTGTAGAAATACACCCCGTCAGGAAGCAGTTCGCCCGTGTCGAGGTAGGTTCCATCCCATTCCACCGCAGGATTCTTCGTCTTGAAGACCTCTTCGCCCCAACGGTTCATGATCCGAACATCGACGCTGTCCACAAATTTCCATGGAAAGGCTTCAAACACATCGTTGACCCCATCGTCGTTGGGACTGAACACGTTGGGCAACGCATAGAAGGGACAATTGTCTACGCACACCGTGTCTCCGAGCAAACTTTCGTTTTGGCGCAACACCCCATCCGGCCCGGGCAACAAACTGTCCAAAGCTGTCACCACAAAACAACCTGCAATGGACCGTTGGACATCCCCTTCATTGAACACAGCCACGGTGTCCATGGGGTCTTCCACGTGGATCCACAACTGCAACGAATCCCCCCAAAAGGGAGCCCAATACACGTTGTACCCCGTGATGTCATCAGCTTCGGGGCACGCCGAAGGCCCTGACCACCTCAGGGTGTCGCGTTCCAACTCGCAGTCGGCTTGTACCACCAGGGAGGGTGGGCAAGGTGGGGTCAAATCATAAGGAGCCCCACATGCTGTTTGGCTTGTGTTGACCAAGGGGCTGGTCACACTGGGATCGTCATAACGACCCAACGTGGTCACGCGGTAACAATACGTCACATTGTTCACCAAGCCCGTGTCAACCCACATCGGCACGGTCAGAGTGTCCATCACCACAAACTCCTCTCCCATGAGCTTTTCCACCACGTACGATTCCACCAACCACGGAACCGATTGGTTCAGATTCAACGTCAATTGGTTGTCATTGGGGACCAAGGTCAACCACGGCGTCGTGGCGGTCGGTGGCATGCCCACTTCCTCATCACCACTCCAGAGCCTCACAGAGAATTCCCACGCTGTGGTGTCTGTCGGAATATCCACGACCCATGTCCCCGTGTCCACATCGGCCAAAGAACTCTCCTCGAGCGAAGACCAAAGGACCTCCATGGGCGAGGCCACATCGGCCATGGGACGACCCATCAAATCGACCCGATAGGGGCCTGGGAAGGCCACCTCGTCCAGTTCGGTCGGGGAAGACCACGCTACCCACACAGAATCTGACGGACCCGTCGTTTGGACGGATGCATGGGTCATGACCGGAATGTCCTTGCGAATGCGGCCGCACGCTTCTTCACTCGCCAAAGACTGGGCCCCATCGCCATACCTGGTCACAACACGGTAGCAGTACGTCACACCAAAACTCAGGGATGATTCGTCGATCCAACCGACATCATCAGCGCTTGTAACGCCAACAAGCGAATACCCCACTCCCTCTGGCACACCCACCTCACACAAGGCGGGTTCCCAATCGGTCTCGTCCAATTGAAGCCTGCGGTACACCAGCGATTGGGCGCCCTGGTCCTGGAGCAAACCCACCTCGTCCAAACACGCATTGGGACTCCACGAAAGGGCCATGGTGTAGCCAATGGGCTCGACCGCAACGTCCTCGACAGGGGGTGAAATCACCGTGATTTGCCTGGTTTCGATGTCGACAAGCGGGACGGCGTTGCCCACATCCTGGGCTTTGAAGACCACTTGATGGGGCTGGGCGCGAATTTCAGCGCACCCAGGGGTCCACGTGAACGTGGCCAATCCCGAAGAGACAAAATCAAGCTCAGCCACGTGTTCGACCTCGGTCAACGCACCTCCAGCGGCCGAAATGACCACTGGGTTTCCGTCGGGATCAGTGGCTGTGACGTCAAAGGTCAATGTAGAGCCCACCAAGACACACGTGTCCGACATGGCCACAATTTCCGGGGGTTGGTTGGCACATACTTGAACGTCGATTTGAAGATCGCGAATGACCTCCCCCACCTTGCGCAAGGCCCCCGCCACCATCCGCCATTCCTCAATCTTCAAAGCCACGTTGTATTCCCCGACGATTTGGGGCGTTTCCCAGATCAAATCCCCAGTGAATTCATCCACCTCAAAGACGTCGGCGGAAGGACTGATTTCATCTGGATACTGATAAGATGGGATGAAATCGCCATTGAATCCTCGGCACGGCACCAAGGAATAGGTCAACAGGTCTCCATCGGGATCGTATGCCGCGGGGTTGTGAATCCACGAATGAAACAGACACGCATTTTCCGTGGCTGGGTTGAGCAACTGAACACTGTTGTTGTGTCCTGCCTGTGGATCGATGATCAACAAGGACCGAATGGCGAACGGCGTATCCACAGACCCCGTCATGTTGAGCACGCCTTCATTGCGGTTGGGATCCTCAACTGACAATTCATAGACGCCTGGGCCACCATAGGTGTGGGTCCCGCGGTAGACATTCACCTGCACATCGCCTGGAAGCATTCCCACGGGGAGTTCGCGGTCCAACGAATCCAGGTTGTTGTCCGATTCATCTCCCCATCTCAAAAACAGGTAAGGTCGGTCAGCCAGAGCACTGGCCTTCGTGTAGGTGGTGATGACAATTTCATACGTCAACCCCTCCACATGGCTGTAGGTAATTTCTCCCGCTCTGTTGTGTGTGGCGCTTGCAGTGAATGCCCACACCATCCCAAACAGGAGAAATGTCCAACGCCAAAATCGCGCAGAAACGGGAAGAAAGTGAAACGTCGTCATTGACAAGACCAAGTTACTCGGTGCTACCTTTGACCCCACGCCATGAGCCACAAGAATTCCAAAACCAGGGTCGGCATATCATGCGGAGACCCCAACGGCATCGGTCTCGAAGCCCTCGCAGACGCGTTGTCGGATGAACGCACGCTCGAAGACATCATCCCTGTGGTGTTTGCCCCAAGGTCCCTGGCTGAAGTTGCTTTTGAACGCGTTCCTTGGTCCGAAGTGGACGACGCCAAAGCGGGAATCTCAGGCCAAATCAACGTTGTGGACGTGGATGCGGGGGCGTTTGAGCATCAGCCGGGGCAAGCCACGGCACTTGCGGGCGCTGTCGCAATGACGAGTTTGGAGACTGCCGTGCAACATTTGGCCCAAACCAATCTCGACGTGCTGGTCACGGCGCCCATCAACAAAGACACCATCCGGCAAGCGGGCTTTGCTTTTCCAGGTCACACCGAATACCTCGCCAACGTCGCGGGGGTGGATGACGTCTTGATGTTGCTGTGTTGTGAGGGATTGCGCATTGGCGTCGCCACAGGCCACGTGGCCCTGCGAGACGTTGCGTCCAACCTGACCACAGCCGGAATCGTCACCAAGCTCACCCTGATGAACGAAAGCTTGGCGAAGGATTTTGGCATTCCGTCGCCTCGCATCGCCGTGCTCGGACTTAACCCTCACGCGGGAGACAACGGCATGATGGGCGATGAAGAAAAACGCATCATCATGCCTGCCATTCAACAGGCCTCAGACAAGGGCATGCACGTCATGGGGCCCTATGCCGCGGACGGATTTTTCGGGTCAGGAGCGGCAGCTCGCTTCGATGGTGTGTTGGCCATGTATCACGACCAGGGGCTTGCGCCTTTCAAAGCCATGAGCTTCAGCCGCGGGGTGAATTTCACAGCAGGACTTCCCGTTGTGAGGACCAGCCCAGACCACGGGACGGGGTTTGACATCGCAGGCAAGGGCGAGGCGCGCGGCGGTTCGATGCTTGAGGCCATTCGTTTGGCCTGTGACGTCAGGAAGAATCGCCAAGCCCACCGCAAATTGACAGCCAATCCCTTGGAAGTGAATCCCCCAAAATTTGAGGGGCGCGAACGCTGATTTCTCGAGTCCAAGGGCCAGGACTGAACCCCTGATCGCGTGGACTTCCTGCGTCCTCGATACACCCTTGCCTCGATTGTTGGCAGAATGAGTTGAATTCTTTACCTTTGCACTCCCCAAATTTTGGTGGACATGAATCCGTTGGCAGATTACCGCATCCCGTTTGTGGGTTTGAAGCCTGGAATGCATGACTTCCAAATGCGTGTGGACCCGGAGTTCTTTGCGTGTTTTCCCCATTCCGACGTGAATCAGGTTCGCGGAGATGTACATGTGGAGTTGGACAAACTCGACACCACAATGACCCTTCGTTTGACCTTGGATGCCACGTTGACAGCACCCTGCGATCGTTGCTTGGAAGAGATTGAACTTCCACTTCGAGCCACGGACCGCATCTCCATCCGATTCGGAGAAGAGACGGTGTTGGATGACGACTTGTGGATTTTGGGCAGCAAGGAGTACGAGCTGGATGTGGCCGATGCCATTTTTCAGTTGGTGCACCTTTCCCTCCCCACCCGCATGATCCACGAACGGGAAGAAGATTGCGACTTGGACATGACCGAGTGGCATGACGACTCCCCGGAGAATGGTGACGACACCGAAGATTTCGACCCGCGCTGGGCAGCATTGAAAGGACTCGACAACTAAGCAACATGGCACATCCCAAAAGACGGCAGAGCAAGACGCGCACGCGCAAGCGCCGTACCCACGACGCCCTCACGGCCCCCAATGTGAGCACCTGCCCCACCACGGGCCAGCCCCACATGTTCCACCGCGCCCATTGGCACGAAGGAAAACTCTATTACAAGGGCAAGGTGGTGATGGAGCGCGAGGAGGCTTGATTGAAACGCGTGATCCAGCCATGGGCTGTGCTTCTCAGCGCAGCTTGAAAAGGACTTCCCTCGAGGGCGGTCCTTTTTCGTTGACATCGATTTTGACTTCACCAAGGCCATCACCCTCCAACGCAACGCGACTTTTCCACGTCTTTCGTTGAAGACTCGAGACAAAGTTGCCACCAAGGCCCAAACCGTCGGTCTACCTTTGGGCCTCATTGAATTGAAAATCCGATGCCTGCAGCCATCACTTGCGTCGCTGGCTATGTGCCAGACGACAAGTTGACCAACTTCGATCTCGAAAGGATGGTCGACACCACCGACGAATGGATTCGAACCCGCACGGGGATTGAGGAACGTCGAATCTTGAAAGACCCCAACAAGGCCACTTCTGACATGGGGGCAGAAGCTGTCAAGTCTCTGTGTGCCAAATCGGGGCTTGATCCCAAGGACATCGACTTGATTATCTGCGCCACAGTCACCCCGGACATGCTCTTTCCATCAACGGCCAACTTGATTGGACACAAGGTAGGTGCGACCAATGCCTGGGGTTTTGACTTGAGTGCGGCGTGCAGTGGTTTTTTGTTTGCGCTCAACACTGGTGCACAATTCGTGGAAACTGGGAAAGCCCGCAACGTAGTCGTGGTTGGCGCCGACAAAATGAGCGCCATTCTCGACTACACGGACCGAACCACATGCGTGTTGTTTGGCGATGGCGCGGGGGCGGTGTTGTTGCAAGCCCACGATGGCGAGTGTGGGATCAAGGATGCCATTCTTCGTTCCGATGGGTCCGGCGGCGAATACTTGTGCATGCCGGCCGGAGGCTCTCTCCGGCCCGCTTCTCATGAGACGATCGATGCCAAACAACACTTCATCTACCAGGACGGACAACCTGTGTTCAAATCTGCGGTCACAAAAATGGCCGACGTGAGCTACGAAATCATGGAGCGCAATGGTTTGGCCGCCGAAGACGTGGCGTGGTTGGTCCCCCACCAAGCGAACCTTCGAATCATTGACGCCACGCAACGCCGCGCGGGTCTTCCCCAGGAGAAGGTGATGATCAACATTCAGAAGTACGGCAACACCACGGCTGCCACCATTCCTTTGTGCTTGCACGATTGGGAATCTCAGCTTCGCCGGGGTGACAACCTCATCCTTGCCGCCTTTGGTGGTGGATTCACTTGGGGTTCTGTGTACGTGAAATGGGCCTATGACGGCTCAAAACATGCTTGATTCATCAGGGCTTGACTACCTTTCACCCCGCTAATTAACCTCCGACATGAAACTGACGGAAATTCAAGACCTCATCAAGTTCGTCGCCCGGGCGGGCGTCACTGAGGTAGAAATCGAACAAAAAGATTTCAAACTCACCATCAAGTCTGAAATGCCCAAAGGACGTGGCAGAAAAGACGAACCCATGCTTCAAACCATCCAGGTTCCTGCGGCCATGCCTCAGGCTGTGATGACGCCACCTGTGACAGTGACCCCTTCAGCGCCTGCAGCACCTGCGCCTGCAGGAGCTCCGGCTGCGGCAGCCGAAGCGCCCAAGGCCTCTGCCAATGTGGTCGAAATCAAATCGCCCATGATTGGTACCTTTTATCGCAGACCATCCCCAGACAAAAGTGTCTTCTGCGAAGTAGGTGACGCCATCAAAGTGGGTGATACGGTTTGTGTCATCGAAGCCATGAAGCTCTTCAATGAAATCGAGTCTGAAATCAAAGGCAAGATTGTGAAGGTCCTCGTGGATGACAATTCACCCGTGGAGTACGACCAACCCCTGTTCTTGGTCGAACCCGCCTGATTACCACGCAGATGCTGAGCGCATGTTCAAGAAAATTTTGATCGCCAACCGCGGGGAGATTGCCCTGCGCGTGATTCGGACCTGCCGGGAAATGGGCATCTCGACGGTGGCAGTGTATTCCACTGCCGATCGCGACAGTTTGCATGTTCGGTTTGCAGACGAGGCCGTATGCATTGGTCCTCCTCAAAGCGCGCAGAGCTACCTCAACATCCCCAACATCATCGCTGCTGCTGAAATCACCAACGCCGATGCGATTCACCCGGGGTATGGGTTTTTGTCTGAGAATGCCAATTTCTCGAGGGTATGCGCTGAAAATGCCATCAAATTCATCGGAGCCAGCCCAGAAATGATCGACGCCATGGGTGACAAGGCCTCGGCCAAATCCACCATGAAAGCTGCCGGCGTGCCGACCATTCCTGGAAGTGAAGGGATTTTGGCCGACTTCGCAGAGGCCAAGGCCTGTGCCAAAGAAATCGGCTACCCCGTCATGCTGAAGGCCACGGCTGGAGGCGGTGGAAAGGGGATGAAGGTGTGTCACGATGAGAAGGAATTGGCCGAGGGTTGGGAATCCACACGACGAGAAGCCGGCGCTGCCTTCGGGAACGATGGCATGTACATGGAAAAGTTCGTGGTGGAGCCGCGTCACATCGAAATCCAGGTGGCTGCCGACTACCGAGGCAAGGCATGTCACCTGAGCGAACGCGACTGCTCCATTCAGCGCCGTCACCAGAAACTGGTGGAGGAGACGCCCTCTCCCTACATGACCGATGACCTCCGTGAAGCCATGGGCAAGGCCGCCATCAAAGCGGCTGAAGCTGTGAAATACGAAGGCGTGGGGACTGTGGAATTTTTGGTCGACGCGGATCGCAACTTCTACTTCATGGAGATGAACACCCGCATCCAAGTGGAGCACACCATCACCGAAGAGGTCATTGACTACGATTTGATCAAAGAGCAAATCAAGTTGGCTGCAGGGGAGAAAATCAGCGGACGAAATCACTATCCCAAACTCCACAGCATCCAGTGCCGTATCAATGCGGAAGATCCGGATCGCAACTGGTCACCAAGCCCCGGGCGAATCACGGACTATCACGCCCCTGGGGGGCATGGAGTACGCGTGGATACCCATGCGTACGCGGGCTACATGATTCCTCCGTACTACGACAGCATGATCAGCAAGCTGATCGTCGTGGCCCAAACCCGCGAAGAAGCCATCACCAAGATGCAGCGGGCCTTGGATGAGTACATCATCGAGGGAGTCAAGACGACCATCCCCTTTCACCAGCGGTTGATGCGTAACCAACGCTTCCGCGACGGTGACTTCACGACGAAATTCCTCGAGGAAGAAAAAGTGTGAGTCACTTCGCGACCTCAACGTGCAACGCCCGGCAAGACTGTCGGGCGTTGTGATGTTCAGTCCTGTGGTTTGAACCCCCGAATTTTGTCGAGAATTTGCGTGGTGCTGTGACCGGGCACCAAGGGGACAGACACCGCACGGCCTCCCCACGATTTCACCTCTTCGCTACCCACCATGTAAGCCGGATCCTGGGGATCACGCACATCGGGATGGTAATCTCCGCCTTTGACCAATACGTCGGGGCGCAGGGTGCGAACAACCTCGATGGGTGTGTCTTGGTCAAACAGAACCACAGCATCCACACATCGCAAGGCTGCCACCATCCGAGCGCGTTCCCGTTGGGGGTGGATGGGTCGATCCTCACCCTTGTTCAAACGACGCACGCTCGCATCCGAATTCACGGCCACCACAAGCCGATCGCCTTCTGAAGCCGCTGCCTCGAGCACGGCCAAATGGCCCACATGAAGCACATCAAAAACGCCATTGGTCAACACAACCTTGCACCCCGAGGTACGCCATCCTTCCACGGCCTTCCTTGCCTCCTGAAGGTCATGACGAATCATGCCCTCAGCCATGGCGCAGGCGATGGAGAAACAACATCAGGTAGCCCAAGCCGCCGGTCAAGAGAATCATCGCTGTTTGGGTAAGCCACACCACATTGGCCACAGCCAGTCCGATGTCTCCGACCATGCCAATGGCCGCAAACCCGAGCGATACCGCCCAATGGTAGGAACCGATGCCCCCAGGGGCGGGAAGCACCATGCCAAATCCCCCTGCCACCATCACCAACACTGCATCGGTGATGCTGATGTGGCTGACTGCCGGAATGGCCTTGAAAAGCACGTAAGACATGAGGAAGTACATCACCCAGATGAACAGGGTGTGGGCGACAAACAGGCCTCGACGTTCCATGGCCATGACACTTCGAATGCCCGCTCCGATGCCTTGAAGAAAGGCCGCAACCTTGCCAAGCCATCCGGTTTGGCCTCGCTGCTGAGACATCCACCAAAGGGTAGCCACGCCCAAGACACCCAGCAGACCCAATGCCTCAAGGGAAGGCAGTGCAGGAAGATTGGCCTGAGACATGAGCTCCACGAAAGCGTCCAAGTTGGTGAGAAGGGCAAAGCCCACCAATCCGAAGAGCATCACAAAATCCACCACCCGCTCCGTGATGACCGTGCCCAACAAGTGGTCCACGGGAATGTGATCGGTTTGGTTGAGTGCAGCGCACCTCGCCACCTCACCGGACCTCGGAACCAGCGCATTGGCCAAATAAGAAAAAGCCACGGCATGCACAGACCGAGAAACAGAAGGACTGTGCCCCATCGGTGTCAGCAAGAGCTTCCATCGCATGCCACGAGACACGATGGCGAGGTATCCCATGAGAAACGACGCGCCAATTCCCCAACCCTGCGCGGAACGCATGTCACGCATCATGCCCTCACGATCCTCCACCCCTGACATGGCCAACCAGAACAGGCCCGCGCCGATGCCAAAAAAAAGGAGGGTGGTTACGATCTTCCGGAGGGTCATGTCAAGCGATTGGTCGCCGTGTCCGGGAACACAAGCCTCGGGGTGTATCCCTGGGCTTCTTCCACGGTCATCATGGCGTAGGCAATGACAATGACGATGTCACCGGGTTGCACTTTTCGAGCTGCTGGACCATTGAGACACACCTGGCCGCTTCCGCGTTCCCCGGTGATTACATAGGTTTCCAGACGTTCGCCATTGTTGATGTTGACGATTTGAACGCGCTCTCCCTCCACAAGACCCGCGGCTTCGATGAGGTCGGGATCCAAGGTGATGCTGCCGATGTAATTAAGGTCCGCCTGGGTGACGGTCAAACGGTGCAGCTTCGCGCGCATGACGTTGATGAGCATGGTGCGAAATTACTTCACGTTGGGGACCCAACGCACCTCGACACGTCTGTTTTGGGCTGGATCTTTCCCCACAGGAAGAGAGCTCCCAACGCCAGTGGCCACCAACTTCGCTGAGGGGAGAAGATGGAGGAGCTCCTGCGCAATGGCTTGAGCGCGGGCCTCACTCAGCACTGCATTGACCGATTCAGGTCCTGTTTGGTCTGCATGACCCATCACGGTCCATTGTCCTGATTCGTGGTGGGTGAATGCCAGGGATTCATTCAACCAACTTCGAAAGGCGTGCAAAGAGGAGGGTTGTGGATCGGAACTTCCTAGGTCAAAATGAACCAACTGCACCTCCATCCACGGCCAACGACTCGCATCCTCCAATCCACCCTGCTTCATGGCCTCCACAGGATCCAAGGGCAACAAGGTGAAGGACCAACCCAAATCTTCGCGCAAGAGATGACGGCGAATGGTCCTTCCATCGGGAGAGACCAACACCCATTCCGCGTCCGAGTGCGTATCCGCATGCCAGCGCATCACCCAGGGTTGGGTGGGGTCCAAGGAGGCGATGGAGGCGCATCCATGGACGGTCCAACGCCCCATCAACTGGCGCGTTTGGGGATGGCGTAGCTCCACATCTCCATGCAGCGGCTCCAACGTGTACGGGTCGCGAACGCACATCATCCATCCCTCCCCGAGTCCTTCCCGTGGAGAAGGCACTTCCATCCATGTCAGCTGCACATGCGGGCTTCCCCCCGCACGTTGAGACACCCCGAGGATTCCCGGCACGAACTCCACCACCGACGTTAGGTCGTCTTCAAGGCTCCATGGACCAGGAAGAGTCTTGGCCCTCAACCACTGGTGTCGACCCTCGGCACGGTAAAGGCGGAACAAACCTCCTTCTGCCGACCTGCCTTCTGCCGACCTGCCGTTGCTGGCAAACACGAGATCTCGGCCGTTCCATTGCGGGAACACCTCGTCTCCCGTGGTGTTCAAGCCGTCGAGGGGCTGAGGGACTGACCACTGGGCCTTCCCGCCCGCTGAGGCTCCAACCTTGCTTTGGGGTACCCGGTGTGACATGAACAAGTCCAGATCGCCTTGACCTCCCGGCCTTGAAGCGCTGAGAACAGCCAAGCCCAGTTGGGCGTGGATCGCCACGTGTTGAAGTTTCCCCAGCCCAACCCATGCCGGGTCCTGAATGGGAACCAAGGCATCGGGAATCACGAGGGCCTCTCCTGTGGAAGCCAGCCGCGACACTGTGCCCACTTCCCAGCTCGCACGCATGGCTTCGGACAAGGTTTGGTCTCCCCGCGTTTTCCCCAGGTAGACCGCATCCGAATCCACCCCAAGAATGACCACGTGATGACCCGCTTGCCAGACATCCAATGGCACGGCCTGGCCCATGGCATCAGAGGAGATTGCAAGGATTGACAATCCGAGCATCCCCATCACGCGAATCAGGGCATCACACCACGTCATGACTCGTCTTGGGAGGATCTCCATGCGCTTTGGACTTCCTGTGCTTCAGCATACCACGATTCACCAAACTTCCGAATCAAGGCATCCTTGCAAAAATCAAGCACCGAGAGTTTGGTGGCTTGGCCGCAAACTCTTGCGGCATCACAAATGGGCCAGCGGTGATAATTCAAAGCCGTGAAATCGAGCAACTCCTTGACCCGGATGGGATACAAGTGACAACTCAAGGGCTTTCTCCAATCGGTGGCTCCCTGCAGGTAGGCTTGTTCCAAACCGCATTTGGCCGTGCCGTTGGCGTCAAACACCGTGAAGGCACATTCGCGCCCCTCCACAAGAGGTGTCACCAAATCCCCATCCGCATCCCTCACCGCAAAGCCTTGGCTCTCAATGGCCTTCCTCCCAGACGCGGGGAGCAAAGGCGCAACAGCCTCCCACACCTCCTCAAGTTTGCCAGCTTCTGCCACGGTCAGGGGCGCGCCGCTGTCTCCCTCCACGCAACATGCACCCTTGCACGCGCCCAAATTGCACGTGAAGAACTCCTCAAACAGGTCCTCACTCAACAGCGTACTTCCGATGCGAATCATGGAGACGAAGGTAGCGCCAACGTATCTTTGCCCCATGGGTTACGGGAACTTGGCCGTGGACAGAATTCGGAGGTTGGCGAGCTTGACGCCAACGCGCGCCCGCAATGCTTGGAAGCTCCAAAGGGCTTACGCTGGATTGCGCAAGCATGGTCCCATCGATGGCCAAGCCTTGATGCCGGCGGGCGTGATGCCCATGAGTTTGTCCATCGAACCCACCACGTCGTGCAACCTTCGTTGCCCGGAGTGTCCCAGCGGGCTTCGGTCCTTCACCCGACCCACGGGCATGCTCACCACCCGGAATGCCTCCCAATGGATTGATGATTTGTCCCCTTGGTTGGCCTATGTCAACCTGTATTTCCAAGGAGAGCCTCTGCTCAACACGGGGTTGGCACAATTGATTGAGGCATGCACGCGGCACGGCATCTATTCTTCCACCTCTACCAATGCCCATCACTTGACCCCCTCAAGGTGTGAAGAATTGATTGAGTCTGGCTTGAAAAGGCTCATCGTGTCGGTCGATGGCCTGACGCAAGAGACGTATGCCGCGTATCGCGTGGGAGGACAGCTGCACAAGGTGCTTGAGGGTACGGGCACGTTGGTGGAGACCAAACGGCGCCTGGGACGCGGCCCCCACGTGGTTTGGCAATTTCTGGCGGTGGGTCCCAACGAACACGAAGTCAAGGACCTTCATGCCCGAGCCACGGCCCTTGGGGTGGACGAAGTTGTGATCAAAACTGCGCAGCTCGATGACCCCAAAGACGGGCATCCACTTCTCACCCAAGACCCCAACTTGCGTCGCTACGATCGCGATCCACACACGGGCACGTGGGTCCTTCGGAACCCCATGAAGGACGAATGTTGGCGCATGTGGCAAGGCGCGGTGGTCACGTGGGATGGCAAGGTGGTTCCGTGCTGTTTTGACAAAGATGCGAAACACGTCATGGGCAACTTGACCACGCAACCCATGGCTGAGGTTTGGCATGGGGAAGCATACGATGCCTTCCGTCGCCAGATCTTCACGGGGCGTTCCGATGTCCCCATGTGCACCAACTGCACAGAAGGCACCGAGGTCTACGCGTGACCTTGCTACCTTGTGAACCATGGTGTTCACATCACGTGGTTCTTCCTCTTCAGCGTCATCTCCTGGTCCGGCTGGCCACAGTTCGCGCGACCGAGGTCGGGTCGCTGCGACCGAGCTGTTCACCGCACGCAGACTTTGGTGGGTGGTTTCTGCGAGCGTCATCGCCGCCGTCGGTGTGGTGATGTTTGGGGGGATTCAAGGATCCACGTGGCACGGCTTGATGAACGTCGAGGTGGCCTGGGGATGGGTGGGGGTGGCCTGCGTGTCTGTGGTTGTGCGCGATGTCGGATACATGGTCCGGCTTGCCGTACTCACCCAAGGAAAGCTGGGCAAGAAGCGAACAGCTTCGAGCATTTTGTTGTGGGAGTTGGCATCCGCGTTGACCCCGTCCGTGGTTGGCGGCAGCGCTGTGGCTTCCTTCATTTTGCATCGGAATGGCCTGACGTGGGGCCGCAGTTTGGCCACGGTCATGGCCACGGCGCTGCTCGACGAAATGTTCTTCATCCTGGCCGTGCTCGTCGTGGCCTTGGTGGCTGGCACCACCGCCTTTTTGCCAGAGGTGGCCCCATGGATTGAAGGATCCCTGGGCGCCGTGTTTGCCGGAGGTTTGGGCTTCATGGTGGGGTTGGCTGTCTTTCTGGCAAGTGCCTTGTTCCTGCATCCCCGAGGTGTGCACCAAACCCTGATCCGGCTCTCCACCTGGAGGGTGCTGATTCGGTGGAAGGACCGGGTTGCCTCTCTTGCCAACGACCTCTTGGAAGCATCGAGCGCCCTTCGATCCATGCCATCGTTGTCGTGGGGGTTGGCCTCCGTGGCAACCATCGCCAGTTGGACGGCACGGTTTGCAACCCTCCATGTTCTCTTGCTGGCCATGGTTGGGCCTTTGGTGGAAGCCACGGGGGGTCAAGTCACCGACGCTTTGCCCCATGCTGCCGTGTGGGCGAGACAACTGGCCATGTGGACCGTCCTGCTCATCAGTCCAACCCCCGGATCTGCGGGGATGGCTGAATTTGCCTTGCCTGCCTTCATGCAAGACCTGATGCCATGGGTGCTGCCTCCCGCCGTATGGACAGCCACTGTCCTTCTGTGGCGATGGTTAACCTACCACATCTACCTTTTGGTGGGGGCGGCGTTGATGCCATTTTGGGTGGCACAAACCTCAGCCCCAAATCATCGGTCCTCCCGTAACTTCGGCGACCATGAGTGACCACTCCACCAACACGGGCCGAGGCACCCTTGCTGTGCACGCCGGCGTCGAACCAGACCCCTCCACAGGCGCCATCATGACCCCTGTGTACATGACCTCAACCTACGTCCAAGAAGGCGTTGGCAACCACAAGGGTTATGAGTACTCACGAACCCACAATCCCACGCGAACTGCGCTCGAATCCGCCTTTGCAGCGCTCGAGCACGGAGCCCATGGTTTGGCCTTTGCTTCAGGCCTGGCGGCGATGGACACCGTGCTAAAGACCCTGAAGCCGGGTGACGAGGTCATCAGCACCAACGACCTGTATGGTGGAAGCTACCGCTTGTTCACCACCGTGTTTGCACACTACGGCATCGTGTTTCACTTTGTCAACTTGTCGGACCTCGACGCCTTGCAAAGCGCACTGAATGCGAAGACCCGCCTTGTGTGGGTGGAGACCCCGACCAATCCCATGATGCAAATCACGGACATCGCGGCAGTGGCCGATGCCGTCCGGGGCAGTGGAGCGCGCGTGGTGGTGGACAACACCTTCGCCTCGCCCATGCTCCAGAATCCGCTCGATCTCGGAGCAGACATGGTCATGCACAGCGCAACCAAATATCTCGGCGGACATTCCGATGTAGTCATGGGGTGTTTGGTCACCAGCGATGAAGCATGGGCAGACCAGCTGCGCACGCTGCAAAACTCATGCGGCGCCGTGCCGGGGCCTATGGACTGCTTTTTGGTCTTGCGTGGTTTGAAAACCCTGCACCTTCGCATGCAAAGGCACTGTGAAAATGGTGCGCGCATTGCCCATCACCTCACCCAACATCCGGCCATCGCCAAGGTGCATTGGCCGGGATTCCCTTCCCACCCTGGCCATGAGGTGGCGGCGCGTCAAATGCATGGATTTGGTGGCATGGTCTCCTTCACTTTGAGAGAGAACAACCTCGACGTGGCCAAAAAGCTGGTCGCCACCACGCGCTTGTTCACCTTGGCCGAATCGCTCGGTGGGGTGGAAAGTTTGATCGGACATCCGGCCACCATGACCCACGCAAGCATCCCCAAAGAGGTTCGAGAAAAGACAGGGGTTACAGACGGATTGATTCGACTGAGTGTGGGTGTAGAGGATGTAGAAGATTTGATTGATGATTTGAACCAGGCCTTGGCCTCAGCCACAGGAATCCATGGCTAAGGTCGCAGTGGTCGGGGCCGGTCTGGTGGGGAGCTTGTGGGCCAAAATGCTGGCCAACCGAGGCCATGACGTCTCCGTCTTCGAACGCAGGTCCGACCCGCGCCTCGGTCCAAATCACGGGGGACGAAGCATCAATTTGGCCTTGAGCGACAGGGGTTGGCGAGCCCTGGAAAAAGCTGGTGTGGCCGAGGCGGTGCGCACCATCGCCCTTCCCATCCGTGGCCGCAGAATGCATGCTGTCGACGGCACGCGAACCTTTCAACCCTACGGTCTCGAAGGCCAATGCATTTATTCCGTCTCTCGCGGTGGGTTGAACCGTATCCTGCTCGAGGCTGCCGAGGCGATGCCAGGCGTCAATGTTCACTTCAACCACAAATGCGAAGGGTACACCCGTGAAGACCATGGCGTGGTCCTTCACTTGGAACACGACGAACAACAGGTGCACCACGTGTTTGAGCGGGTGTTTGGTACCGATGGCGCTTTCAGTGCCATCCGTGGACAAATGACCCGGCAAGACCGCTTCAATTTTGAACAGACGTACCTCCCCCATGGCTACAAGGAGATTCCCATGCTTCCGGGTCCGGATGGTGGATTCCAGATGGAGGAAGATGGCTTGCACATTTGGCCCAGAGGCACCTTCATGCTCATGGCTCTTCCCAACCCGGACAAGACATTCACATGCACGTTGTTTGGGCCTTATGAGGGCGAGCATGGCCTCGATTCACTGACAGACGACGGAAAGGTGATGGCCTTCTTTGAGAAGCATTTTCCCGACGTGTTGCCCCTGATGCCCAATCTGCTCGAAGATTGGAATGCCCATCCCGTGTCTTCGTTGGTCATGACGCGTTGCTTCCCTTGGAACGACGGGGGGCGGGTGGCCCTGATGGGGGATGCCGCCCACGCCATTGTGCCGTTTTACGGGCAAGGCATGAACAGCGGCATGGAAGACTGCTCTGTCTTGGATGAGCTGTTGGAGCATCGCGATGACGATTCTGCGTCTTGGGACCAAACCCTCCACCAGTACACCGCCCTGCGCAAGCCTGCGGGGGATGCCATTTTGGAATTGGCCTTGCAGAACTACATCGAAATGCGGGACCTCACAGGAGACCCTCAGTTCTTGCAACAAAAAGCTCTGGAGGGCCGCCTGCAACGGAAGCATCCCGGCAAGTGGCTCCCGCTTTATTCCCTCGTGACTTTCAGCCACACCCCCTATCACGAAGCCCTCGCCAAGGGGAAAAGGCAACAAGCCATCATGGAGGACATCATGGCCCAACCTGAACGTTGGAACCATTTCACGGACGATGCCTGGATGGATGAGGCCCTTGTCCAACTTCAATCCAACGAATGACTCGGATGATTCCCAGGCATACACCCCGATGCATTCCCAGAATCCTTCTGTGCGCAGTGCTGGGGTTGGCGTGGATGGGAATGGAAGGACAAGGGGTGTGGGATGACCCCTTTGAAAGCACGAGGCGGGCCTACAGACCCGCAGCTTGGACGGTTCATTTGGGCACCGATCACGTGATGGGATTGCCTTCCTCTTGGAACTCGAGTTGGGTGGTAAACCGAGGAACTGACGATGCTCCCCAGCTAGACACTCTGCATGACGGCCTGTGGCGGGCACAGCCTCGGGTGGGTGCACGCCTTGGATTGGGACATCTGTGGCTTCGCGAGGACGCCCTGTGGGCCGACCGCGTCGTGGCTGGTTTGGACATCTTCCTGCGTCGAAACGAGGAGATGTATGTGGGTTGGGTCAAACCATGGGAAGGAACCCTCGACAATCCGCCGGACAGCGTGCTGGCATTCACAGACATTCGCAGGTCCTCCCAGGCGGCCGGATTGGGATGGGACATTCAAGCAATGCGCGGGAAGTCCACGGGACCTGACGGCTTTGTGGAATTCCAAACAGGCCTTCGTGGAGCCTACCACCTGATCCAAAGCTTGCCATCCCAAGACACCATGATGTTCAGCCCTGCCCAACTCCCGTTGTGGCATGTGGCTTGGACCCTCGGTGTGGGGGCTGGGGTCAAAATTTGGCGAGGACGCATGGTGCGTTTGACCGTGTCAACAGATGCACTTCAGCTCGCCAAGGCTCCCTCCAACGAACCGCTCAGACCTTTGAGCGCAGGGGTTGCGGGGTTGGATTGGATGCAGGGGAGTTACCGCCCTTGGCGCGTCTCAGTCCATGCCGATTTGTATCGACGAAAGCCCGCGGAAGGGTGCGCTGCACCGACCAGAAGTGCGTCGTCGAAGACCTTGTGGGACCCCAAGATGAAGGGTACTTCGAAGGCCAAACACAAAGGCCTCCAAAAAGCCTTGGAGCGCCGTGCCGAGGAGGACGATTGGTGATCGCGAGGCTCGGTGCACGCATGCGAGACCGCAGTCGTGCATTCCGCCTCCTGGGAGCCATCCAATCAGGGCATGTCTTCGCACAATTCCACGAGCACTTTGGCCGTGTCACCCGGATGAAGGAAAGCAATGCGTTTCCCGTCCGCACCCCCCTTGGGTCCAGAAATCACGCGGTATCCTTGCGCAGTGAGTCGGGTGATTTCCGCTTCGAGGTCCTCCACCAAGAAGGCCACGTGGTGCAAGCCGGGGCCCCGGCGCTCGAGGTGCCTCGCGATGGGGCCATCCGGATGAATCGAGGCCAGCAATTCCACCTTGGAATCCCCGGTTTGGAAAAAGGACGTCATCACCCCCTCATCCTCAACAACCTCCCGTTTGTAGGGTGTCACGCCCAACACATCTGCAAAGATGGTTTCCGCCTGGTCGAGGTCCTCGACCGCGATGCCTAGATGCTCCAATCGCTTCATGGGACCAAAATAGGCCTGGACTACCTTTGACACCATGAAGGACTATTTGGGAATGCCGCTTGGGCTCGAGGGTCGTCGGGCGCTCGTGTGCGGTGCATCGCAAGGCATCGGACTGGCTGCCGCTCAACAGCTTGCTGCTTTGGGCGCTGAAGTCACGCTGATGGCACGGCATGAAGAACGGCTTCAAACGGCGTTGCAGACGCTCCCTGGTTCTGGCCACGCGTTGGTCGTTGCTGATTTTCACGATCCAAACCAGGTCTCTCGCGCCCTCAACCTTGTCCTTTCAGCCGGTGACATACACGTGTTGGTGAACAACAGCGGTGGGCCCGCCGGAGGACCCATCGCCGAGGCCTCCATCGACGCCTTTGAAAGCACCTTCCGCCAGCACCTGGTCAACAACCACCTCTTGGCCCAAGGGGTGTTCCCAGGCATGAAACGCGCGCAATGGGGCCGCATTGTCAATGTCATTAGCACTTCCGTCAAGGCGCCTTTGAATGGATTGGGCGTGTCCAACACTGTGCGAGGTGCTGTGGCCAATTGGGCCAAAACGTGGGCCAATGAGGTCGGATCTCACGGCATCACCGTGAACAATGTTTTGCCAGGAGCAACCCTCACGGCCCGACTGACAAGCTTGGCAGAGGCCAAGGCGTCCACGGCGGGAACCACGGCAGAGAGTGTCTTGGCCAACATGGCAGCCCAGGTCCCAGCTGGAAGGGTGGGAACTGCCGAAGAAGTTGGCTACGCCATCGCGTTTCTTTGTTCACCAGCGGCTGGGTATATTTCCGGCATCAATTTGCCGGTGGATGGTGGTCGAACCCCCTGCCTCTGACGTACATTCGTCCCTCGAACGTCAATACATACGTCGATGAATTCAGATCACAACGCCGCCATCAAGGCGTTTATGGACCGAGTTGCTGCAAGCAACCCCAACGAACCCGAATTTTTGCAAGCTGTGGAGGAAGTGGCTGAGGCCATCGTTCCCTTCATGGAAGCCAACCCCCGGTACAAGGAAGCCAAAGTTTTGGAGCGAATCGTCGAGCCAGAACGCGTCATCATGTTCCGCGTCCCGTGGACCGACGACGCCGGCCATGTGCAGGTGAATCGAGGCTACCGCATTGAGTTTAACAGCGCCATCGGGCCTTACAAAGGCGGATTGCGTTTCCACCCCACTGTGAACTTGAGCATCCTGAAGTTCCTGGGCTTCGAACAGATTTTCAAAAATTCCTTGACCACCCTGCCCATGGGCGGCGGCAAGGGAGGGTCGGATTTTGACCCCAAAGGAAAGAGCGACAACGAAGTGATGCGCTTTTGCCAAAGCTTCATGACTGAGCTCTCTCGCCACATCGGCGCGAACACCGACGTGCCCGCTGGCGACATCGGCGTAGGTGGCCGCGAGATTGGCTACATGTTTGGCCAGTACAAGCGCATTCGAAACGAGTTCACGGGCGTGTTGACCGGAAAGGGCCTCAACTGGGGTGGTTCGCTCATCCGTCCAGAAGCCACGGGCTACGGCTGCGTGTACTTCGCCGAAGAAATGCTCAACCACAAAGGGGACAGCATGAAAGGCAAGATCGTAGCCATCTCAGGTTCAGGAAACGTGGCTCAGTTCGCTGCTGAAAAATGCATCCAGCTGGGTGCCAAAGTGGTGACGATGTCCGACTCGCAGGGAACCATCTACGATGCAGAAGGCATCACCGCTGAGAAGTTGGCCTACATCATGAACCTCAAGAACGTCGTGCGTGGTCGGATCAAGGAGTACGCTTCCGCGTACAGCTCAGCCGAGTTCCTCGAAGGCAAGCGCCCTTGGGGTGTGAGCGTGGACGTGGCGCTTCCCTGCGCGACGCAAAACGAACTCAACGGAGACGAGGCCTCGGCGCTGTTGGCGAACGGTTGCGTTTGCGTGGCCGAAGGTGCCAACATGCCCAGCACACCAGAAGCCATCGAAGCCTTCCACAAAGCAGGCATTTTGTTTGCGCCTGGCAAGGCTTCCAACGCGGGAGGTGTGGCCACGTCTGGATTGGAGATGTCCCAAAACTCACTGCGATACAACTGGACGCGTGAGGAAGTAGACGCCAAGCTCCACGGGATCATGAAAAACATTCACGGTCAGTGTGTGGAATACGGCACGAATCCCGACGGTACGGTCGACTACGTGCGCGGTGCGAACATCGCCGGGTTTGTCAAGGTCGCAGATTCGATGCTTGACCAAGGTGTGGTGTAACTTCGCTGCATGATTACAGGATTCTTGCACATGCACAGCGCCCTGCGCTGGGTTGCATTGGTGTTGTTGGTAATGGTCGTTGTGAAGTCTGTTCAAGGCTCGCGCGGCCGAGCACCGTTTACCGAGGGTCAGCGCAAATTGGGGCTGTTCACCATGATTGCGTTGCACCTGCAATTGGTGTTGGGGCTCATGCTCTACATGATGCGCGGGTGGATTGGCATGTTGGGCCAAGAAGGCACCATGTCCAACGCGTACACTCGCTTTTTCGCCGTGGAGCACGCGTCCTTGATGGTTGTGGCCATCGTGCTGGGAACCTTGGGACACAGCCTGAGCAAACGCGCTCCGGATGACGCGGGCAAACACAAGAAGCAGGCGACGTTTTTTGGGCTATGCCTGTTGCTCATTGTGTTGGGTATTCCTTGGCCGTTCCGTCCCGGATTCGAGCAAATCGGTTGGTTCTAACCCCTGTTGTGATGAATGTCCGTCTCGGTGGGTTGCTCCTGTTGGCATCCCTGTGGGGATCATCCTGCGGCGAAAGGCCGCAAACCGGCACATCGCAGCACGTGGGTAGCGGAGTGGCTGATGCCCAACGCCAATACATCATGAAGTGCGCCATGTGCCATGGAGAACAAGGCGAACCCGTGCTCCTTTCGGCCGGAGACCTTCGTGAAAGCACCATGGGTTTGGAGGAGCGCATCGCCATCATCACCTACGGCAAAGGAACCATGCCTCCCCACAAGGACATGTTGGACGCCGCCACAATTCAAGGCATCGCGGCCTACATCGAGACGTTTCGACCTTGAGCCATGGCCAAACGAACACCCCTTTCCACTGCCAAGCCGCAGGAAACATGTATTCTCGTGGGCCTGGCCACCCGGCACCAGCGACGTGAACAACTCGAAGAGTACCTCGACGAATTGGCTTTTTTGGTCGAAACTGCCTCGGCCGAGCCCAAGCATGTCTTCATCCAAACCTTGGACAAGCCCGACGTCCGCACCTTCATTGGCTCTGGGAAACTGCTTGAAATCAAGGAATACGTCGAAGCGGAAGACATTGACATGGTGGTGTTTGACGATGAGTTGAGCCCCATCCAATTGAGGAACATCGAAAAAGAACTTCCAGAGCGGAAAATCCTCGATCGGACCCACTTGATCTTGGACATTTTTGCGCAACGTGCGGCCACGGCCCATGCGAAGACACAGGTCGAATTGGCGCAGTACCAGTACTTGCTTCCTCGTTTGACCAACATGTGGACACACCTCCAAAAGCAAAAGGGGGGCATTGGCATGAAGGGTCCCGGCGAAAAGGAGATTGAAACCGACCGTCGCGTGATTCGCGACCGCATTGCCTTGCTTCGAAAGCACCTCGAGGGCATCGACAAACAAATGGCCACCCAACGAAAGAATCGCGGTGAGATGATCCGCGTGGCCTTTGTGGGGTACACCAACGTCGGGAAGAGCACGCTGATGACGTTGTTGTCCAAGAGCGATGTATTTGCAGAAAACAAACTGTTTGCCACGTTGGACACCACGGTCCGAAAGGTGGTCATTGACAACCTGCCGTTCTTGTTGAGCGACACTGTAGGATTCATTCGCAAACTGCCCACCCAGCTGATCGAATCGTTCAAAAGCACCCTGGATGAGACGCGCGAAAGCGACCTGTTGATTCATGTCGTCGACGTGAGCCACCCTCAATGTGAGGACCACATGGCCGTGGTGGAGCGAACCCTTGCGGATATTGGAAGTGACAGCAAGCCCGTGCTGCTGATGTTCAACAAAATCGATGCCCTGAAGGACCCCGATGGAGAACGTTCCAGGGAGGATTTGATTCGTGGATTGCGGGAGCGCCATGAGGCCTTGGGACACGATGTGTTTTTCATGTCAGCCAAGACCAAGGAAGGCTTGGAAGAATTCCGGGCCCTGCTCTACGCCAAGGTGAAGGACCTTCACATCAAGCGCTATCCTTACAACAACTTTCTGTACTGAGGCTCGTCTGTGAACCGAAGCACGCGATTCGCGTTGAACCCTCGGCGGATGCCTCGAGAAGCCCTACCTTCGAAGCATGGCGACGATTCGACAAGAACGCGTGGCAGAACTGCTGAAGCGCGAGTTGAGCATCCTGTTCCAGCGGGAGTCCAACACATGGTTTTCAGGGATGTTCATCACGGTCACTCAGGTGAGGATCGGGCCGGATTTGGGTTTGGCCAAGGTGTACCTCAGCTTCATGGGGGTTCACGATTTGCAAGCCGCCTTGAAATCGGTCGATGCCGAGAATTGGCGTGTACGAAAAGCACTCGGCGGCAAAGTAGGCAAGCAACTGCGCCGTGTGCCTGAATTGAACTTCTACCTCGACGACAGCCTCGACCATGTAGACGCCGTGGATCGGGCCCTCAGAAGCTGATCCGCTCGCGATGAAATTGCCTGTTCGTCTGGCCTTGCGTTACCTTGTCAAGAGACGGACAGGCACGCTCGTTCACCTCATTTCGAGCATCTCCGTGGTGGTCATTGCCGCAGTGGCAGCTGCCATGATTGCCATTTTGTCGGCATTCAATGGCATCGAAGACTTGGTCCAAACCCTCTTTGGTACCCTCGACGCAGAAGTGGCCATTCTTCCACAATCTGGAGCTGTCCTTCCCGAAGAGCTCGGAGACGTGTTGGAGGGAATCCCAGGGGTGGAGGCATGGGCGGCTGTGGTGGAAGATGAGTGTGTCCTACGCGCCAACGAAGCGGTTCGAGTGGCCACGCTCCTGGGGGTGGATGGAGCGTACCGAAAGGTGTCCGGCATCCAACGCTCCGTGGTGGAGGGTGCCTACCGGGTGGATGATTCGACGCAGACGTGCGCGTGTTTGGGTTTGGGGGTGAGATCCGAACTTGCACTCCGGGCAGACAGCGTCGCGCCCCCCATCCTTTCCATGTCCGCTCCCATGCGTGGAAAACGTCTCGCCCGTCACCGAGAACGCGCCTTCCGGACGCTTCCCCTTGCCGCATGCGGCACCTTTTCCATCAACGCTGACTTGGACACCCGGTATGCCCTCGTGCCGCTGTCCAAAGCCCAGGAATTGCTGGACCGTGACGGCATGGTGAGCCGGTGGGAGGTTCGTGCAGCCCACGGATGGACGGAAGAGGAAGTGGCCCAATCCGTGCGCGAGGCACTCGCCATGTCTTCCCTTCCTGGAGCGGACAACGCGTGGGTCCAAACGAGAAGCGACAAGCACCGCTTCATCACACAGACCAACCAAGGAGAGAAGTGGGCCACATTTGCCATTCTCAGTTTCATTTTGGTGGTGGCCGCCTTCAACATCATGGCTTCGCTGACCATGCTGCTCTTGGACAAACAACGCGACCTCGACGTGCTCCGAGCCATGGGCATGCCAGACTCGGCGATTCAAGCCGCGTTTGCATGGCAGGGATTGGCCATCAACGTGGTGGGAGGCCTGGTCGGGGTTGTTGCGGGCGCCTTGATCGTCCTCGGCCAAGCTCAGTACGGGTGGCTCACATTGCAAGGATCCGTGGTTCCATCCTATCCCGTGCGCCTTGCTGCGCCAGATGTGGCTGGTACGCTGTTGGTGGTCGTGGTCATCGGAGGGCTCGGATCCGCCGGCATGGTCAGGCATCTGATCAAACGCCACGCCCAGCGAGGTCTTCAATCAAACGCATAATCCGCGAAACATTCGGCGATGTCCGTGAGTTTGGCCTCGATGGCTTCTGCATCATCGAGTGTCACCAAGGCCAAACGATGCTCCTTGAAATGGGGCAATCCTCTGAAATAGTTGGCGTAGTGACGTCGCATCTCCACCACCCCGAGGCGATCTCCCTTCCATTCGATGCTCCTGCGAAGGTGGATGCGTACTGCACGAACCCGCTCATTCATGTCCGGCAGGGGCCCCGCATCACCCGTGGCGAAATACTTCTTGACTTGCTGGAAAAACCAAGGTGAGCCGATGGCGGCCCGGCCGACCATGATGCCATCCACCCCATAGGTGTTGCGGTAGCGCAAAGCCTTTTCAGGACTGTCAATGTCGCCATTTCCAAACACAGGGATGGTCATGCGTGGGTTGTCCTTCACCGCAGCAATGAGTGACCAATCCGCCTCCCCCTTGTACATCTGGGCCCGGGTTCGGCCATGGATGCTGATGGCTTGAATGCCCACATCTTGAAGCCTCTCGGCCACTTCGACAATGTGCTTGCTGCTCTCATCCCATCCCAAACGCGTCTTGACGGTCACCGGCAAGGAACAAGTGTCCACAATTTCCTTGGTCATGGCCACCATTTTGGGAATGTCCTGGAGAATTCCCGCCCCTGCACCACGGCAAGCCACCTTCTTCACGGGGCAACCATAGTTGATGTCCACGAGGTCAGGGCCCGCCTGCTCAGCAATGGCCGCAGCCTCTCTCATGGATTCAATTTCCGCACCAAAAATCTGGATCCCAATGGGCCGCTCGTATTCAAAAATGTCAAGCTTGGCTACACTTTTGGCCGCATCCCGAATGAGTCCTTCAGACGAGATGAACTCGGTGTACATCATGTCAGCACCGTATTCCTTGCACAAGGCGCGAAAAGGAGGATCGCTCACATCCTCCATGGGCGCAAGCAAAAGCGGGAAGTCTCCCAAGTCAATGGAACCAATCTGTGCCACGTTCGTCGAAGTTGCCGCAAATTTACGGCAGACAAGCCCCTGCCATGAGTTTCATCCGCCACGCCTTCCAAACGATGCATCCTGCCATGCAAATGGTGATGCTCGCATGCATCACCCTGTCCATGCTTGCCGTCGCAGCCATGGTCGGCGTGCTGTGGGTCACGGGAGGAGATGTCGCGGGGATGATGGCCTTGGCAAGTCCCGAGGTCTTGATGGACCGCACGAACATCCTGGTGCTGAACAATGCCAACCAGCTCGTCGGTTTTTTGGCCGGGGCATGGCTTTTTGCCGCTTTGGTCGGGCGGTCCCACTTGGGTGGATTTTTCATGACGTGGCCCAACCGCGCCATGTGGCTCTGGGCTGTTTTGTTGGCTGTGTGCGCGAGTCCTCTGCTCGATTTGACCTACAGAATCAACGAATGGGCCTTGCTCCCTGGCTCAAGCCTTCATGCATGGGCAGGAAGCCTCGAAGCCCAGGCCGCTGAACTGACCCAACGCATTTTGACATGTTCAAGCCCCATCGAAGGCGTGGCTGTGCTGTTTTCCGTGGCCTTGCTTCCGGCGCTTTGCGAAGAATGGTTGTTCCGCGGGGCGTTGCAGCCCGTGATGGTCCGCGCAACGGGGCGAGTTCATTGGGGGATTTGGCTGACCGCCGCCGTCTTCAGTGCCATCCACATGCAGTTCTTTGGATTCCTACCCCGCATGATTTTGGGAGCCTTGTTTGGGTATTTGGTGGTCTACAGCGGAAGCATCTGGCCGGCAATTCTAGGACATTTCATCAACAACGCAGGGGTGGTCGTGACGGCATGGGTGATGGGACCGGATTGGCTGGCCAAAGGGTTGGAACCCCAGCCACTGAGCACCTGGGCGTGGTTTGACTGGCTTTGGGCTGTGGTGGGAATCGGCGTGCTGTTGGGAGTCATGAGACACCTGGGTTCCACCCGTCGTTCCAACCTTCTCGACTATCGCGTCACCTTGGATTCCTCGACCAGCCCGGGAGGCTCGATGCAGCAAGGTTGATGGGCTCGTCAGAGGGTGCTTGAGCCCTCCTCCGGAGGCAAGGAAGCACGGACAAACGCGGCAGCGATCAGCAAGTCTTCGGGTGTCGTCACCTTCACATTCCAAGGGTCGCCTTCACACAGATGCACCTGGTGTCCAGCGTGTTCGAAGACACTCGCGTCGTCGGTAAACGACGGGTGGTACTCGGTCTGGAAGGCACGTTTGAGCATGCCGATGTCAAAGCATTGAGGTGTTTGGACTGCACGAAGTTGGTCACGCGGAACCGCTTCACTTCTGGCTTCGTACACCTGTCGTATGCTGTCCTTGACAGGGACCACAGGAATGGCGCTTCCACGTTCCGCGGCGAGGCCAAAACAACGTCGGATGGTGTCTACAGACGGGAAGGGACGGACGGCATCGTGAATGCCAACGACACCCTGATCGGGGAGGGTCGCAAGTCCTGCTGCCACCGAATGGAAGCGCTCTGCGCCCCCTGGCACAACGCGGTGGACACCGGCCTCACCATGCGTTTGTTCCAAGGCGTCAAAGGACGCAAACAAGCTCTCGTGCAGCACCAAGGTCACCTCGGCCGTCGGCAAGGCTTCCCTGAAACGACGAAGGGTCCACCACATCAGTGGCAGACCCTCGACATTGAGAAACTGTTTGGCCGTTGTCTGGCGCATCCGGGTGCCTGTTCCCCCGGCAACCATGACAACGTGCTGATTCATGCAGTGATGAATGAATCAACCGTTGAAGCGCGCGCCCACGGCATTCCAATCCACCACGTTGAAAAACGCTTGGATGTAATCTGGACGACGGTTCTGGTAATGGAGGTAGTAGGCGTGTTCCCACACGTCCAATCCCAAGATGGGGCGACCACCACATCCCACGCCGGGCATCAGGGGGTTGTCTTGGTTGGCGCTGCTGCATACCTCCAACTTGCCGTCGCGCACGCACAACCATGCCCACCCTGAACCAAATCGTGTGGCCGCAGCCTTGCTAAACTCCTCTTTGAACGCATCGAAGCCTCCAAAATCTCGATCGATGGCCTCGCCCAAGGCTCCGCTTGGCTGTCCGCCACCATTGGGTGACATGCTGTTCCAAAACAGCGTGTGGTTCCAAAAACCGCCGCCGTTGTTGCGCACGCCAGCGTTGTCGCTGTGGTCACGAAGCAATGTCTCGATGTCTTTGCCTTCCATCTCGGTGCCAGCCACCGCGTTGTTCAGGTTGTTGGTGTAACCCGCGTGATGCTTGCTGTGGTGAATTTCCATGGTGCGTGCATCGAGGTGCGGCTCCAAGGCGTCATAGGCATAGGGAAGTTGGGGTAGCTCAAAAGCCATGATTCAAGGGTTGTTTTGTGATTCGTTACGTGTCAAGTCCAAAGATACGGTGCTGTCCTTCCCTGTGTCCATTTCATCCTCGAGCAGTGCATGGAGGGCCATGGCGACTCCTGCATCCCCTTCCATCAGGAGTTCATAGGACGCGGACTCCCCCCAGAGGGTTCGAGCAACCTGGGTGAGGAACCGATGCCGAAGCTTGGCGCGTTCTTCAGGCAAAGGGTCTTGCCACACCCTGCCTTGAGCCTCCGCCTGACGACGTACCTCCTCTTCCACGAGCCCCCAGGCGGGCAACGCTTCAACCTGGGCAGCATACGTACACATCAACAAGGATTCACGGTGTTGATCCATCCATGCAAACACGGCGTCGCGTAGGACGCCCGTCCAAAGCCACTCACTCACCCACGCACTGGTAGAAGTGCTGTCCCATGGCACAAACAAATCAGGGGCAATTCCTCCGCCTCCAAACACCTCCCGACCCATCGGTGTGGTGTAGCGCAAAGAGTCCACGAGGGGCATGCTGTCGGCGTGGTACAATTCTCCACGGCTCAGGCGCACGTCGAAGTCATCTTCATACGTCGCATAGGGCTTTTGAATGGCCCTTCCTGTGGGGGTGTAGAACCGTGCCACGGTCAAACGCAGGGCGCCGTCTCCAGGAACTGCAAACTCCTCTTGAACCAAGCCCTTGCCAAACGTTCGCCGCCCCACAACCCATCCCCGGTCGTTGTCTTGAACGGCCCCCGCGAAAATCTCACTCGCCGACGCTGAGCCTTCATCCACGAGAACGGCCAAAGGCCAATCCACGTATGGCCCCGTCCTCCGGCACGTGTAATCGCGACGCGGTGACGCGTTTCCTTGGGTGTAAACGATGGTTTGGTCTTTTCTGAGAAACAACTCCACCATGTCCACCACCGCATTCAAGTATCCCCCGCCGTTGCCACGCAAATCCACGATCACCGAACGGGCGCCCTGCGATGCCACGGAAGCCATTGCCTCCTCAAACTCCATGGCAGTGGTCGCCGCAAAGCGAATGACCTTGACATAACCGACACTGTCCTCGGTCACGAAGGCAGCCACGACGCTCTCAATGGGAATGCGGTCTCGGGTGATTCGAACTTGGGAAGGGGTGCCCCGTCGAGAAAGGCCCAAACTCACGGTGGTGCCGCGAGGTCCCTTGAGCAGTTCCATGACCCTCCGGTTGGTCAGCCCCGATCCAGAAATGGCCTCTCCATCCACCTCCAAAATGCGATCTCCAGCCAGGATTCCTGCTGCCTCGGAGGGGCCACCAGGGATGGCAGCAACGACCATCAAGGTGTCCTGCTGAATCAGGAATTCCACACCAATGCCTTCGAAATTCCCTTCCATGCTTTCCGACATCTCAGCCAATTCCTCCCCCGAGAAATACACGGTGTGGGGATCGAGCTCTTCCAACATGGCGGCAATGGCAGCGTCCACCAGGCGAGACGCATCGAAGGAGTCGACGTACATGTTCTCAATTCGACCCAACACGTGAAGCAGCCTTTTGGACTCCCCACTTCCATGGAAAGAAAACCCCGAATCCATCAGCCGCTCGGGCACACCCTCGGGTCCACATCCGCGACCCAACCACAAACCTGCAACCAGCGCAACGGCCAGGCTCAAAGGTTGCCAGTGCTTCATGCTCGAAAAAGAATTTGGATGTCCATCACACGTGGGCGATTTCGACACCGGCCTGCTTTAAAAAGTCAAGTCCGCTGTCATCCTTGTACGCATCGCGGTACACCACCCGAACGATGCCGGCCTGGTGAATGAGTTTGGCGCATTCACGGCAAGGCGAAAGCGTGATGTACAACGTGGCACCCTGGGCGCTGTTGTTGCTCTTCGCAAGCTTTGTGATTGCATTTGCCTCCGCGTGAAGCACATACCAATGGGTCTCGCCCTCCTCATTTTCGCAGGCATTGGGAAACCCGCTCGGTGCACCATTGTATCCGTCGGCGATGATCATTTGGTCTTTGACAATCAACGCGCCCACTTGTTTTCTTTGACAGTGCGAAAGTTGAGCCCATTCATGCGCCATCCGCATGTAGGCGTCGTCGTATCGCTTTTGCTTGGCCGAAGTGTTTGTGTTCCCCATGGCGGTTCGTTGTCCTGTCCAAACAACGGCACAAAGGTACACCTTCGAGGCAGGCATCAACGTCGGTCGGTCGTAGCTTGCAGCATGCGCATTTACACACGAACCGGGGACGACGGAAGCACAGGGTTGTTTGGCGGAGAGCGCGTAGGCAAGGATGATCTTCGAATCGAGGCCTATGGTACGGTGGATGAACTCAATGCTTGGATGGGGCGACTCGCCACCCATGACCTGGCATCATCTCTCCGACCCACGATTCTCAGCATCCAAAGTGAATTGTTCACCCTGGGAAGCCACCTCGCGACCACGGACCCCGTGTGGCGAAGCAAATTGCCCGCCATGGATCCAGAAGGTCCCGACAAACTCGAAGCCTGGATGGATCGGCTCGAAGAAGGCCTGCCCGAACTCAGCAATTTTGTGCTCCCCGGAGGCCACATCGCATGTGCCGATGCCCATTTGGCCCGGGTGGTGTGTCGACGGGCTGAACGGCGGTGCGTCGCCCTCCACAGGGTCGACCCCATGGACCCCCTGGGGCTGTCCTACTTGAACCGATTGTCCGATGCCCTGTTCATCGTGTCGAGATGGTTGGCCGTGGAAACGGGCTCAGAGGAGATTCCATGGAATCCCCGTGCTTGAATGACGATGCCCGTCTGACCCTGCTCAGCTTCTTCTCGACTTGACGTCTTCACTCCCTCGCATCCTTCTGCCCTCACTGGGCTTGCGTCACCAATCCGTCACAAAAAAATGCAATGGCTTGACTCGCAAAGAGATTCGGTTATTTTTGCGCGCTAAACCGCGTAGGACATGTATTGGACCCTAGAATTGGCCTCTTATCTGGAGGACGCGCCTTGGCCAGCCACCAAGGATGAGCTCATTGATTTCTCCATGAGAACAGGTGCTCCATTGGAAGTTGTTGAGAATTTGCAACAGCTCGAGGACGATGGCGAGTTGTACGAGACCATTGAGGACATTTGGCCTGACTACCCTTCGAAAGAAGATTTCTTCTTCAACGAAGACGAATACTGACGGGATTGGTTCGCAATCCAAGATTTCCGTTGGAGAGAACGGATTGGGGACAGGCTGGAAACTCTCCCCATTTGCCAAAGAAAAGGCGGGACTTTCGCCCCGCCCCACTTGACATTGAACTCAAACGAAAATAGGAATCTTCGTTTGTACCACACCAAGGGAGACCAATCCCTTGGTTGTGCCAATGTGAACCAAATGTTTGGCAATTCCAAACCCATGGCCAATTTTTTGCACTTCATGCCCCCCTGCGGTGGTGGGTTTGAGTTTGTTCACATCCCTTCAGGGCCGAATACCCGACGCCACGTTGCACCTGCCCGTTGCTCTACCACCACCTCCCTTCCCTGGGTCAAGGTGTCCATGACATCCGCGTGTCCATGGCGGATGGTCAGCAACGACAACTCGTAACGAACCTTCATCCCCAAGGCATGATGAACCTGGGTTTGCAGCAGACCCAAGCGCACATCGTCCCGGTCGGTCAACAGGCCAAAATGAGTGGCGCTCTGCTGCATCAGTCGCACGTGAATGCCCGCACGTCCCAACGCATCGAACAGGGTACTCAAGTGGTCTTCAGCCAAAAAGCTTCCATCGAGGGTCGACACCTCGATCCACACTTGATCTTCGCGCCAAATGAACATGGGAACGTCCGGTACCAACCCTGGAAAAGAATCGATGTGTGTGCTCGGGCCGTCGGGATGGACAAAAGACTTCACCCACAAAGGCTTGGCCGCTTGACGAAGGGGCTTGATGGTCCTGGGGTGGATGACACTGGCCCCATAGTAACTCAGTTCCAAGGCCTCGGCATGGTCAACACGGGGGATGGTCACCGCGTCGGGATGGCGCTTGGGATCGGCATTCATCATTCCCGGAACATCCTTCCAAATGGTCAATTGGTCCGAACCACTGGCCACAGTCAACAGCGCCGCGCTGTAATCCGAACCCTCCCTGCCCAAGGTGGTGGTGGCTCCCGTTTGATCTCGTCCCACAAATCCCTGGGTCACCATGACTGGGCCTGGTCCCGATGACCCTCGATTTCCGAGTTGATTCAGCGCCTGTCTGAGGGATGTTCCCGCCTGAATCAAATTCGATTCCTCGACCCGCGCTGCCTTGTGTGGCCCCACGGTATGCAACGTCTGCCGGACATCCCACCACATCGTGTCCAAACCCAAGGCCTCCAACCATGCGTGAACCAAGACAGTGCTCGCCATTTCACCAGCTGCCACGAATGCATCGTAGGTCGCATTGGCGGCATCGGCTCGGCCTTCATCAACAGCATGCGCCTCTGCCCAAGCCGAATGAAACACCTCGTGCAGTCGTGAGGCCGTGGCAGCAGGCATTCCCAAGGTTTGGGCCACCTGCAGGTGCTGTTCGAGCAACCCATGCCACAATCCCGGACGTTCCTCTTTGGCCGCTCGCCACACATCTTCCAACGCATTGGTGGTCTTTCCCATGGCGGAAACCACGACCACCGCGGCCGTTCCAGGACGCAGGGTTTGCATCAACAAGGAACCCACGCGCTGAATGGCCTCCGCATCCTTCACAGAAGCACCACCAAACTTGTGGGTTTCCGTGCGCAGAACATGCCCGGAATCTCGCTGTGATCCTGGAGAGGGGGTCATGGAAGAATCAGGATCGCTCATGATTGAACTGGCGTGACCAAAGGGTGATTCTGCAACGCTTCGCGCGTCAACCGTCCATTGAGCCAACTGCCATCGAGCGTGGCTTCCAGGTGTTGGTAAAACCCAATGGCTGGTTCATTCCAATCCAACACCTGCCATTCCAACCGCTGGGCCTCCTCTGCCCATGCACGCTGGGCCACAGCGGCAAACAATGCCTTCCCCACACCTTGTCCGCGCCACGCCTCGGTGACCACCAAATCCTCCACGTACCAAGTCTTCCCCTTCCACGTGCTGTATCGCCCATGGTGAAGGGCCATGCCGATGATTTGGCCTGTCTCACATGCCTCAGCCACAGTCCACACGAAACAACCCGCCTCGGCATCCTGCTCCAACTGGGACAACGTCAACGACACTTCGTCGGCGGCCCGCTCATACGCGGCCAACTCCCGCACCAATGCCAACACCGACTTCAAATCCTCATGTCTACCCTCCCGAACACGCCACGATGAGGCGGCCTTGGGCCCAGACAACGCATGATCTCCCATGACGCGAAGGTACCTAGCGAAAAGGTCCGTGCTCTACCTTGCAGGCCATGAAATGCGCCTTCATCCCATGGAAAACCTCCCCATGACACTCCCCGACATGGCTCTTGCCTTGTTGCTCCTGGTGGGAGCCTGGCGTGGCTTTGTCAAGGGATTGGTGCTTTCCATTGCGTCCTTGGTGGGCTTGATTGGCGGAATCTGGGCGGCAGCGCATGGCTCGCACATTGCTGCGGATTCCCTCGCACCCCATGTCAGTTGGTCCGTGAACACCCTGAGCATGGCGTCCTTGGCGCTGACTTTTTTGGCCGTCGTTGTGGCCGTTCATCTCTTGGCCAAACTCTTGGAAAAGGTCCTGGATCTCGTGGCCTTGGGCCTGGCCAACAAGTTGGCAGGGGCGTTGTTTGGGGTGGCCAAAATGGCGCTCATCGCTTCCTTTGTCATGTATTTCCTCAACAACCTCGTAGGCCATCGAAGCTGGATGCCCGGACAAGGAGAGGGAAGCGTTTTGCTCGCGCCTTTGGAAGGCATCGCCCCACTCCTCGCACCCACAATCCGAGACTGGGAAACCCCCGAGGCCTTGGTCGATCCCGCGCTCTAAGGATTGAACCCCGGCTTGAAACCACACCCCGGGCTTTACGCCACGCCCAAAGCCTTGAAGTGGGCCTCGACCTGATGCTGCAAGGCCTTCATCATCTCTGCATGGGATGATTCTTCAGGATTCCAAGGACGGCACACACTGGCGTAACACTTGATTTTGGGCTCTGTGCCCGAAGGCCGAACCGTAACCCGTGAACCGGCTTCCGTCACGAATTGCAGCACATTGGACCGCGCCTGGGACAGGGTTCCGATGACCCGACCCTCAGCGTCTTTGATGTCTCCCGAGGCATAGTCTCTCAATTCAACCACGCGCTCCCCTGCCAAGGTCTGCGGAGTGTCGTTGCGGTAGGCTTCCATCATCGCATCGATCTGGGCCTTGCCCTCACGACCCTCCTTCACCAGGGACACCAATCCCTCTTTGTAAGCCTTGTGACGCGCATGAAGTGCTGCCAACCGCTGGGTCATGGTCTCTCCGTTCAAGGAAAGTTCATGGGCCAACTCTGCCAGAAGACAACAACTTTGAACGGCGTCCTTGTCACGCACCTCACTTCCTACGAGGTACCCATAGCTTTCTTCTCCACCGACGACGTATTGCATCGAACCCTCTTCCTCACGAATCGCCTCGGCAATGAACTTGAAGCCGGTCAACGTCTCGCGCACCGCCACCCCATAGTGGGCAGCAATGTCCTCGAGCAGCGCGGTGGTGACGACGGTTTTGGCCACAAACGATGGGGTGTCCAAACGTCCCGCCTCAGCCCACTTGGACAGCACATGATCTGTTAACAAAGCCGCGGTTTCGTTGCCGTTGAGAAGTACATAGTCTCCTGCGCCGTCAGGAACGGCAAGACCCACCCGATCCGAGTCTGGGTCAGTGCCCATCACCAAGGCCGCACCCACTTCTCGGGCAAGGGCAACGGCCTCGGCCAAGGCAGGTCCCTCTTCGGGGTTGGGGCTGGCGACGGTCGGAAAGTTGCCATCTGGAATGGCCTGGGAAGCCACCTCGTGGACACAGCGAAATCCAAAATGCGCCAACGCAGATGGTACGGCCAAGGCACCTGTTCCGTGGAGGCCTGTGAAAACGATGGAGAGGTCTGACCCTTCGGACCGAAGGTGCGAAGACAAACTGAATGACTTCAACATGTCGCGGTACCCTTGATCCCAGGAGGCATCTAGTTCGTGAACGCCTGAAGCACTCCGGGCGATGACTGCATCCACAGGGATGGACCGAACCGCTTGCACAAGATCTTGGTCGTCCGGCGCGACCACTTGACCACCGTCCGCTGCATACACCTTGTATCCATTGTAGATGGGTGGGTTGTGGCTCGCGGTGATGACCACGCCACCCACAGCCCCAAGTTGACGCACCGTCCAGGACAGCTGAGGCGTGGGTCGAAGTTCAGGGTAAAGCCAAGCTTCAAACCCATTGGCAGCAAGAACTTCAGCCGTGATCTGCGCGAACTCCTGGCTTTGGTTGCGGCTGTCGCAAGCCACCGCCACTCGCAACCCCTCGGCATCACCATGCTTGGCCCTGAGATGGTTGGCCAAACCCTGCGTCGCTCGGGCGATGGTGGTGGCATTGATTCGGTTGATTCCAGGCCCCATTTTGCCACGCATGCCGCCTGTGCCAAAAGACAATTCGGTGTAAAAAGCGTCAATCAGCGCCTCCCGCGCGGCAGGGTCGCTCTCGCAACGATCCAGCCAGGATTGAACCGTGGTTTGGGTTTCTTCGTCGTGGGGAGGCAACGTCCAACCCTTTGCAAGGGCCTTGACGTTGTTCAGGAGGTCATCGTGATTCATGGCGTCACAAAGTTCATCATTCCGCAGCCGTGGACCGCAATCTCCAGCAAATTTCAAGTCCCTCCTTCCAATGCATGGCGGGCCATCCCATGCGAGCACGCAGGGGTTCTCCGTCAAGGACACTCCAGACAGGACGTCGCGCCGGCGTCGGATACGAAGAGGTCGGGACAGGTTCCACGGGCACATCCAATCCAGCAACCTTCATGATTTCTGAGGCAAATCCATGCCAACTCGTGACACCTTCATGCGCGTAATGCCAAATCCCCGTCGGCATGTCCTCCCCCATCACAGCCATGTCAAGCAACCCCGATGCCAGCACGGGAGCAGCTGTCGGGACACCCACCTGGTCATCCACCACGCGCAACGCCCCGTGCTCCTTGGCCAACCGAAGCATGGTGCCCATGAAATTGTGTCCCACGCCATCGTACAACCAGCTCACCCTGACCACGGCCGCGTCTGCACCTGACGACAACGCAAGTCGCTCGCCATCAGCCTTGGTTTGGGCGTACACCCCTTCGGGATGAATGGGATCTTCCGGCCGCAAGGGTCGGCGGGGCGCTTGACCAAACACATAGTCTGTGCTGATGTGAATCAAACGAATCGCGCGGTCCCTGCACGCCGAAGCCACGTTTCCGACAGCCACCGCATTCAATGCGTGAGCCGCCTCGTGATCTTCTTCTGCACGATCCACGGCCGTGTAAGCCGCGGCATGAATGACCACGCTGGGTTGATGCTTCTCCAGGGCAGCCAAAATCGACGACGGGTTGAGAACATCCATGTCGGCACGGCCCAGCCCAACCACGTCCACATCCCGGCGTTGCCGGCCCACAGCCACCAACCGACGTCCCAACTGACCATGCCCCCCCGTCACGAGCACCCGCATGGGCGATCCAAGCTCTTGATTCAATGCCATTGTGTTCGCCATTGTGTTGACAAACATGAGACGTTTTTCGAGGACTCACACAATGAGAGCCAAGGAAAAGACGTTCAAACCCGTGGAGTCCATGGACGAAGAAGAGATGTTTGGCATCACTTTTGTCAATCCATCCATCAAACAAGTCACACGCACGTTTCCAAACGCCAGTCATGAACAAGCTTGCAATCACTTCCAAACTCATCGCCTCTGTCCTGCTGTGCATTTCCGGTTACTTCACCGCAGCGCAGTCGGATCCCCAGGACAACTCCAGCTCCACCAACCGAGACACCCCACCTGAAGTTGAGCAAAAGAAATCTCTGCCCAATTCCTGGAGACATGTGGAGTTCAACCTCATCTCTGATGTGCCTGGAGCGGACATTGCTTCCGTGTTGGACAATCCGAGATACGGGTTTGCCCTGACAACGGTCAAACATGAACGCGGAAGCCTGTTTGACGGCGGGCTCGACATCGGATTTCAGCCCATCGGGCGGTACGACACCACGGTCACGCTGATCTCAAGCAATGCCTCGCAGCAGGCCGATGTGAAACTGAGAAACCAATTGGCCCACGCCCATTATCTCCTGCGTGTGACGTTGTTTCAGCGAACAAAAATCCAACCTTACGTGGAGGTCTTTGCGGGGGTGAGAGGATCCTTCCTAGGCACCACAATCAAACTGGAAGACGACACCTGGCGAGATCTCCAAGCCGATGTCCCCACCCGAGATTTCAACTTCAGCTATGGCTATGCAGGAGGCGTGCGATTGCAAATCGGTGAAAGAACCTTCCTCCAAGCACGGTATGCGCAGTTGCAGCAGCTTCAGGGAGGGAATGAAGTTCTCGTGGCGGACTTGAACCAGCTGTCCCTCGGCAACAACGGCCAAGTCACGGCTGTGGCCACCGAAAGCATGCAATTGCCAACGCATGCTGTGCGAGTGGGGTTGGCCTTCAATCTGTGATCGAATCTGTCATCGAATCTGTCATCGAACGACAGACTGTCATTGAACGACATCGACCTCGATGGTAATACAAGCCTCAGTGGGCGCGCATCGCCTCCACCGGTGGCATGCGGGACGCCTGACGGGCCGGTGCAATGCCTGCAATCAATCCCGAGGTCACAGCCACGCCCAAGGCCAACAGGACCCTGGAAGGTTGAATCTGGAGCGTGAGCCCCACATCCACGGCGTTGACAATCCATACGAGCAGTTGGATGGCCACCAGCGCCATGAGCGCTCCAAAGACGCACAATGTCACGGCCTCAAACAGGAATTGAATGAGGATGAAGGAATTCTTGGCGCCAATGGCCTTTTGGACCCCAATGATTTTGGTGCGTTCCCGCACAGAAACAAACATGATGTTGGCAATGCTAAAACAGCCCACCAAAATGGCGAAAATGGCAATGAACCACCCCCCCATGGCCAGGTTTGAAAAAATCGAATCGAGGATGCTCGTTAGCATTTCCATGCGGTTGATTGAAAAATCGTCGTCTTGTCCGGGCCTTACGCGACGCACCGCACGAAGCTGCTGAATGATCTCATCCTCCAAGGCAGCCAATTCCACCCCTGGACGGGCCTTGATGGCAATCTGAGCATCTTCGCCCTGGCGAATGTCATACAGGCGCGGTGCGAATGCCGAGGGGACCAAGGCGAATTCATCCAATCCCGTCGAGACCACACTCTCTCCCTCTTGGGCCAACACCCCAATGATTTCGATGCGCACTCCACGAATCTTGAACGTCTCTCCCACTGCGTCGTGCTTCCCAAACAACTGGTTGGCGATCTCGTATCCCACAATGGCCACCGGACTTCCGCCCGCACTTTCCGAAGGGGTGAAATACCGGCCGTGTTCAATGTTCAGGCTGATGACTTGGTCGTATTGATGCGAACCTCCACCCACCACCACGCCCGACATCCGGTTGTTGCCGGATTCGGCATCGAGAAAGGCCTTGGTTTGGAACATCGCTGCTGAGGCCAAACTCAAGCGCGGCACGAGCAATTCCATGTCCCGCTCCGAGGGCGGTCTGCGCTGCACGTATTTCCACCATGGGTAATCGCCTCCGGCTGCCCACGGCCATTTGGTGACAAACAACACATCATCGTCCAACATGTTGAAGGTGTCCCTAAGCTCAGACTCCAGCGAGTCCACCACTGTGAAGACGGCACTGATCACGAAGATGCCCACCATCACACCAAGCAAGCTCAACAGGGTGCGAAGTCTGTTGGTCCAAATCGCTTGCCAAGCAAAGGACAAACTCTCACGAATCAAGCGGAACCAAAGCATGGAACGAAGCTACAGCGCAACCGGGGTACTCCGCATGGCGCGTTGTAGCTTTGCCGCTTCAAAAATCCCTCCTCCCGAGCCATGTCTGATTCCCGCACCATCAAATCCGCGCTCATCTCCGTCTTCCACAAGGACGGCCTTGAGCCCATCGTTGACGAATTGAAGCGCCTGGGCGTGACCTTGTATTCCACCGGCGGAACCCAAACAGCCTTGGAGGCCATGGGTGCAGAGGTGGTGCCTGTGGAATCCATCACGAACTACCCCTCCATCCTTGGAGGACGCGTGAAAACCCTCCACCCCAAAGTCTTTGGAGGGATTTTGAACCGCCGCGACCACGAAGGCGACCAAGCGCAGTTGATGGAATTTGACCTGCCCTCGATTGACCTGGTGGTGGTGGATCTCTACCCCTTTGAAGCCACCGTGGCGAGTGGGGCATCCGAAGAGGCCATCGTCGAGAAGATTGACATCGGCGGCATCGCCCTGATTCGCGGCGCGGCCAAGAACTTCAACGATGTGGTGATCGTGCCTTCCATGGAAGACTACGGAACATTGCTCAACATTCTCAAGCGCGATGGGGTCACGACACGCGAAGAGCGCAAATCATTGGCCGCGCGAGGATTCCGGGTGAGTTCACACTACGACACCATGATTCACGCCCATTTGAGCGGGGAGAGTTTGGACCGTGGGGAGGTGTCCACCTTGAACCTGAGCGTACCCCAAAGCCGTGCGTTGCGGTACGGAGAAAATCCACACCAAGCCGGTCACTATTTCGGGAACCTCGATGGCTTGCTCAAACCTCTTCATGGCAAGGCCTTGTCTTACAACAACCTCCTCGACGTGGATGCGGCTGTTCAACTCATGGAGGAATTCCAACACGACGAACCGACGTTCGCGATCTTGAAGCACAACAACGCTTGTGGGTGTGCCACGCGTCCGACCTTGGCGCAAGCCTACACGGACGCGCTGGCAGGCGACCCCACAAGCGCCTTCGGAGGGGTCCTCATCGCCAACCGCCCCATGGACCTCGAGACCGCCAACCTCGTTCACGACTTGTTTTGCGAGGTTGTCATCGCGCCAGGATTTGAGGCGGAAGCCTTGGAGGTGTTGTCCCAAAAGAAAAACCGCATCTTGCTCGAACGGCAACCCGGGGAACTGCCGGCAGCAACCGTTCGATCAGCCCTGAATGGATACCTCGTTCAGGAGCGCGACAAGGCCATGGAAGACCCCACAACGTGGACGTGCACAACCCACGTATCCAGGCCTGAATGCGCTTCGGATTTGACCTTCGCGTTGAAGCTCGTGAAGCACACCAAATCCAACACCGTGGTGTTTGCCAAAGACGGCCAGTTGCTCGCAAGTGGAACGGGCCAAACCAGCCGTGTGGATGCGTTGAAGCAGGCCGTGGAGAAAGCGCGTGCCTTCGGGTTTGACCTGCAGGGTTCGAGCATGGCGTCCGATGCCTTCTTCCCTTTCCCGGATTGTGTGGAGTTGGCCGCTGACGCGGGGGTGGTCGCGGTGATTCAACCGGGCGGTTCCATCAATGATTCCAAAAGCATCGACGCCTGCAACCAACGGGGGCTGGCCATGTACACCACAGGCGTCAGACATTTCAGGCATTGACCTGAATCGCGTGAACGCCCTTGCGTGTGAACGTCGCCCAGGGAGTTTCTGCGTTGGTTTCTGTTGGCGATCGGCGGGTGTCCCGAAGACAGGATTGAGGGGGAATTGAAACTTTTCAACCATTCACCCACAATCACCTGAATGGACGCGATGTGTAGGGAGCGTCCCGCTACCTTTAGGGTATGGGATTGTTCGACTTTTTCACGCAGGAGATTGCCATGGATTTGGGCACGGCAAACACCATCATCTACTACCAAGACAAGGTGGTGGTGGACGAGCCATCCATTGTGGCCAAAGACCGCATGACGGGCAACGTGGTGGCGATTGGCCGCCTAGCCCAGCAAATGCACGGAAAAACCCACAAAAACATCGAGACCATTCGTCCCCTGAAGGACGGTGTGATTGCTGATTTTGAATCGGCAGAGCAAATGATCAAGGGCATGATCAAGCTCATCTCAGGACGCAAGTCATGGTTCAATCCGTCGCTTCGCATGGTCATTTGCATCCCATCTGGCATCACAGACGTGGAGAAACGGGCCGTCAAAGACAGCGCAGAACACGCAGGAGGCAAGGAAGTGTACCTAATTCATGAGCCGATGGCTGCAGCCATTGGCATTGGCATTGACGTCGAAGAACCCATGGGGAACATGATTGTCGACATCGGAGGTGGAACCTCTGAGATTGCGGTCATCGCTCTTGGAGGCATTGTGACGGACACCAACATTCGTGTCGCGGGAGACGAATTCACCCACGACATTGAGGAATACATGAGGCGCCAGCACAACATTTTGATTGGCGAGCGCACCGCTGAACAAATCAAAATTGCCGTGGGATCTGCCTTGCCCGAATTGGACAATCCACCCGAAGATTACGCCGTACATGGCCGTGATTTGATGACGGGCATTCCCAAAGAGATTGTGGTCACGTACTCAGAAATTGCCAGCGCCCTGGACAAGAGCATCAGCAAAATTGAGGAAAGCATCCACAGCGCCTTGGAAAACACCCCCCCCGAGTTGTCTGCTGACATCTTCAAAACGGGGATTTACCTGGCTGGCGGAGGTGCCTTGTTGCGCGGTTTGGACAAGCGCATTCAGCAAAAGACCAAACTCCCGGTGCACGTCGCCGATGACCCGCTTCACGCCGTGGCCAAAGGGACGGCAATCGCCCTGAAGAACATTCACCGGTTCCCCTTCTTGATGCGAAACTGATTGTTGGGCCGTGCGAAACCTCCTTGCCCTTCTCGCACGTTTGCATCGTTGGATGCTCTTCCTCCTCATGTGGGGACTCTCTTTGGCGTGGATGTCCACAACCTACGGACACCAACGAACGGCGTTGTCTCAATGGTCAATCCGCATGGCAGGGACATGGATGGATGCGGGAAGCCAGTTGTCCGAGTGGTCCTCTTTGTCCGAGTCCAACCGACAGGTGATGCTTGAGAATGCGCGACTGCGCGCAGAGTTGGAATTCCTCAAATCGCAGCAACGAGAGCGATGGTCTGTGCGAGAATCCGAGATTCTGCGGAGTCCAGGCTGGAACCAAAGTCCTTGGATGATCCTGGACCGAGGAGGAAGGGATGGCATTTCGCCTGGGACGGCAGTGCTTTCGATGGGACACGCTGCCGGAAAAGTGGTGGACACAACGGCCCATGAAGCCATGGTGCTCACATTGATTCATCCGGGAGCCCAATGGAGCGTCCGCGTCGGTTCCCTGGGACCTTCGGGGCGTTTGGTCCATGAAAGTGAAGACATTCGGCGCGCACGTGTCTTGGACATCCCGTGGGCCCATCTGGTGCTCCCCGGGGATTCGGTGTTGACCACCGGGTTTGACGGCGTCTTTCCGGCGGACATTCCCGTTGGATTTGTCATAGATGTCACTGGAAATGAGGCAGATGAGTTCCAAACGGTCCACATCGAACTTGGTGCCAATTACCCTTCGTCTCGACACGCCTTGTGCCTGACCAACCCGAGAAAAGATCGCATCGACAGCCTCATTGTCCACGCCTCACCTTCGACCGCACCATGAACGCATTGGCTCCTTACATCTGGCAATTGTTCTGGGCTTGGTTTCTCCAAGTGTTGTTGTTTCGCCACGGGGTGTTGTGGGGTGGTACTGGGCTTTTTGTGGTTCACCTGTACGGCTTGATGAACATGCCCTCAGGGTGGCCTCCCACGGCCTATTTGCTCGTGGCCGCATTCATGGGCGCGAGCTTGGACATCCTGTGCCTGACGGGCGGCATGCACCTGGCAGCGGCAGCCACCTTGGGCATGGCCTATCCTTCGCTCATGGCGGCCGTGGAGCCGCGCGACGGATTTCGCCCAGGACATGCCATCAATCCCCACGAAGATGGTTGGATGTCCTACCTGATGCTGGCAGCATCCTCAACCACCCTGTACTTGCTCGTGCTGTTTGGCCTTCAACATGGATGGACTTTGATGGGACGTACGTTGGTCCAAACACTCGCCTCTGTGGCACTGAATCTTGTTGTATTCATGCTTTTCCAAGGCCTGTTGAATCGTCCCAACCGCCACAAAGGAAGCGGCCCCAACGCCTACCCATGGAGTTGAAATCGCGCGACCTTGAGGGCAGACAGAAAATCCTGGGAGCCATGGTTCTGGGTGTTGGTCTGATTTTCATCCTGCGCCTTTTTGCCATGCAGATCACCACGAGTCATTGGAAAAACAAGGCTGAACGACTCACTGAAGAACAAGAGACTCTGCAACCCGCCAGAGGCCTGTGTTTGGACAGACATGGTGTCCTCTTGGTCACCAATGCACCGAGTTACGATTTGATGGTTGTTCCAAGGCTGATGGGAGACGTTGACACCACAGCCTTGGCCAGCATCCTGCATGTCGATGAGGAAGAACTGGTTTCTCGGCTGAACAAAGCCAGCCGATATTCTCGGTACAAGGCTTCCCCGCTCGTTCGCCAGCTGAGCTCTCGTGAATATGCTCAGCTCTCTCTCGAGCTGTGGAAGTTTCCCGGGCTGTCCATCCGAACGCGATCGGTGCGTCAAAACGTTCAGGGCCTCGCCAGCCAGATCATCGGCGAGTACCGTGAGGCCGACCGTGAGGATTTGAACCGGGACGACCGATACCAACTGGGCGACTACCTCGGAAAATCGGGACTTGAAGCTCAGTATGAACTTCAATTGCGTGGTACGCCTGGCGTGCGCCACCACTTGGTGGACGTCAGGAACAATGTTCGGAGCACCCTCACGGAATTGGATTCGATGCCCGTTCCTGGATCCGACCTCACCTTGACGTTGGATGTGCAGTTGCAGGCGTACGCCGAGGCCCTTCTCGAGGGGAAACGGGGTGCAGTGGTCGCCCTTGAACCGAGTACGGGAGAGGTTTTGGCCTTTGTATCGGCACCCTCCTACAATGGCAATTTGCTGACGGGAACAGGTCGCGGTGAAGCCTACGACAGCTTGGCAAGTCACCCTTGGAAGCCCCTCTACAACCGGGCGGTTCGAGGCACATATCGGCCCGGCTCCATTTTCAAAATGGTACAAGGACTCATTGCGATGGAAGCAGGCATCATCTCGCCACGCACGACCATTGTGTGCAACCGGGACATCATTGGCTGCCATGGCGCCCACACGGCCGACGATTTGAAACATGCCGTGGTGCACAGCTGCAACCCCTATTTCTATGAGGTGATGCGTCGCATGTTGAGCCAGCACCCCGACAAGGACAAGTTTGACAACGCTCGGCTGGGCATGGGGTGGTGGACGGACCGCATCGAGCGTTTTGGTTTTGGGACGGACCTCGGAGGAAACCTTCCGGGAACTCGCTCGGGATTGGTTCCCGATTCATCGTATTACGACAACATCTACGGACGAAGGCATTGGACCTTTCGAACGATGTACTCCATCAGCATCGGGGAAGGTGAATTGCTTACCACACCTCTCCACATGGCCAACTTGGCTGCCATCGTCGCCAACCAAGGTTGGTACATTGAACCGCACCTTGTCCGAGACATCGGAGGAAGAGGCAAGCCAGAGGGGTTGGGTCAGCACATCGACGTGGGCGTTTCAGCGGAACATTTTGAACCGATTCACGACGCCATGCAAGCCGTGATCGAGGACCCGACCGGAACGGGGCGGCGTGCCAAATTGCCCGGGATTTCTTATTGCGGAAAGACCGGAACCGTCCAAGATGGCCCACGAGCTGACCACAGTGTATTCATGGCGTTCGCACCCCGCGACAATCCGCAAATTGCCTTGAGCGTGTATGTGGAAAATGCCGGAGCCGGAGGAGAATGGGCCGCACCCATCGCCAGCCTGTTGATTGAACAATACCTCACGGGGAAGGTCAGTCAGGAGACGAGGGAGCGGCGAATCATGGGTGCAACCTATCCCTTGGATCCACAATTTGCGCAACGCCCATGAGTGCACGAAACCTTCGGCTCACTGCCCAACTTGACTGGACCACCTTGGGGTTGGTCCTGCTTTTGGTGGTCTTGGGGTGGTTGAATGTGGTCAGTGCCACGGCAGAAGCTGATGTGGTGTGGGACATGACTGGAAAAGCCGGCAAGCAATTGATGTGGATGGCCGTATGCGCGGTCTTGATGATGGGTTTGCTCGCCATTGAAGGAGAATTCTTCATTCGTACTTCGGTCATTCACTATGCGCTGGTTCTCCTGCTGCTGATGGCCGTGTTGGTGGTTGGCAAAAAGGTGGGCGGTGCGCGATCGTGGTTTGGTGTTGGCAGCTTCGGAATTCAACCCAGTGAATTTGCCAAAACCGCCACTGCACTCATGATTTCATGGTTCTTGAGCAGGGATGGCAGGCCATGGCACACCTTGGCCACCCGGCTGCAATCCATGGTCATCTTGGGTCTTCCCGCTGGATTCATCCTGCTTCAACCCGACGCCGGAACGGTCTTGGTGTTTGGGGGGTTTGTGTTTGTCCTGTACCGAGAGGGACTCAGTGGCAACGTGTTGTTGGTGGGGGTGGGCTTGCTCGTGGTGGGCGTTCTAACCATCCTGATCGGTGCCGGAACGAGTGAGTATCCCTGGCTTGGAGAGGCCTCCGGCTATTGGTGGTTTTTGGTGACGTTTGCGAGCCTCGGATCGTTGGTTTTGTGGTTGGTTCACGAAGCCACCCTCCCCAGGAATCGCAAACGCATGCGGCGCTGGGGAAGCACCCTTTTGGTGGGTGGTTTGATCTTTTCGGCCGGCATCCACTGGGGCATGGAGCACGTGCTTCAACGCCACCAACGTGAGCGGATCCATGTGTTGTTGGGCATTGACGTGGACAATCCCGACGCGGACTACAACATTCGCCACGCCAAGGCGGCCATTGGATCCGGAGGCCTGTTGGGCAAGGGTTGGGCCTCAGGCCCCATGACTGCCTATGGGTTCGTGCCAGAGCAAGAGACGGACTTCATCTTTTGCACGGTCGGCGAAGAGTGGGGGTTTCTTGGAAGCACCGTCGTGGTGGGGCTTTTTGTGCTTTTGATGCTGCGCGTCTTGGTTCTCGCCGAACGACAGCGTTCCCAATTCACACGCATCTACGCCTACGCCGTGGCAAGCATCATGTTCATGCATTTCATGGTCAACATCGGCATGGTTCTCGGACTCGCTCCCGTGATCGGCATTCCCTTGCCGTTCTTCAGTTATGGCGGTTCTTCTCTGATGGGGTTCACGTTGTTGTTTGGCATCCTGTTGCGACTGGATGCCGAGCGATTTTCAGTGCTGAGATAAATTTTTGTCGAACTTTTTTGATGGTTCGTTTGGATTATATCACCTTCTGCTTCATTTTTGCAACATGACATTCTCCACGAACATGTGTTGCTGCTGCTGCTGCTGTCTTCCGGACAGGGGCCGCTTGCGCATGCGTGGATAACACAAAAGAATCACGTAACCTCAAGAAGCCCTCGTTCGTAACGGGGGCTTCTTTTTTTGACCCAATCCCAAGATGACAACCCCATTCATCGACCCAAGACTGACCACCCTCGACGAGCTCCGCTGGCATGTCGGGCACACGCCTCTGCATCCCATGCTCCACCTGAGTCCCAAGCCGGGTGTGGAGATTTATGCCAAACTCGAGTGGCAGCAATTTGGTGGAAGTGTCAAAGCACGCCCTGCCTTCAACATCTTGCGAAATGCAGTCGCCTCGGGGGCCCTTCGCGGACGCCGTCTGTTGGACGCTTCGTCAGGCAATACAGGCATCGCCTATGCTGTCTTTGCCGCGGCGGCCGGCATTCCTGTCACCTTGTGCATTCCTGAGAACGCCTCGAAAGAACGAAAGCATATCTTGAAATCTCTGGGTGTGGAGCTCATCTTGACAAGCCCCTTCGAAAGCACCGACGGTTCTCAAGATGTGGCGAGAGAGTTGGCACACTCCAAGCCCGACACATACCACTACGTCGACCAATACAGCAACGACGCCAACTGGATGGCGCATTACCATCACACCGGTGTGGAACTGTGGGAAGAAACCCACCACCGCATCACCCACTTCGTCGCCGGATTGGGCACGACGGGGACATTCACAGGGACGGGCCGTCGACTGAAGGAATTCAACGAAAACATCCAGCTCGTGGCCCTGCAGCCCGAAACGGCCTTGCACGGCCTCGAAGGATGGAAGCACCTGGAAACAGCGCGCGTGCCTCAAATTTTTGACGCCACTGTGCCCGATGAAACGCGATTGGTCACCACCGAAGCGAGCTACACCATGCTCCGTCGTGCGGCCAAAGAGGAAGGTCTTTTGCTCAGCCCTTCATCGGCAGCCAACCTTGCAGGCGCGGTGGCATTGGCAGACGAGTTGGAAGAGGGGGTGATTGTGACTGTGCTGGCAGATGATGCCACGAAATACAGCGAAGTTGTTGAACGTATCCTGCCCTGATTTCGCGATGAGTTTTCTCCCACTTGACATCGACCCTCAAGCCCTTCAGGCCATGACCGACCATGCTGAAGCGGCATTTCCCAACGAATGCTGCGGATTCTTGTATGGCGACGAAACCGGGGACTTTCGACATGTCACCCTTTCCACGGAGGTCACCAACAGCAAAGAAGGGGACCAGCGCCGACGGTTTGCCATCTCAGACAAAGATTATCTGCACGCTGAACGCCATGCTGCGCGAGAAGGTCTCACCTTGCTGGGGGTCTACCACAGCCATCCCCTGCACCCGGCCATTCCAAGCGAACACGATCTCGCAGTAGCCCTCCCCTTCTTCAGCTACATCATTGTTAGCGTTCAGCCCGAAGGAACTGCTCACGTGCGCAGTTGGCAGCTCAACGCCAAGCGACAATTTGCTGAAGAACACATCGTCAATCTGCCCATGGCATGGCGAACCACTTGATTTTAACTTGTTGACATTCATCCACATACTATTTTCTTGACATGGCCCAATTGATCATCCCCACCCCTTTGCGGAAATTCACGGACGGACAAGGCATTTTCACCCAGGAAGCGACCACAGTGAAGGAATTGCTTCACGCTTTGGCCTCCCAACATCCTGGACTCAAGCCCCATCTGTTTGAAGATTCTGGCAACCTCCGAAGCTTCATCCGGGTGTACGTAGGCGACGAAGACATTCATGCCCTTGATGGGGAAGACACCGCACTGCAACCCAACGACGAAGTGAGTATCATCCCTGCCATTGCAGGAGGCGTGTAACGCGCCAAGACGCACCAACCATGGAACAGATTCAATTCAGCAAAGAAGAGCTAGAACGTTACAGCCGGCACCTGATCATCCCTGAATTCAACATTGAGGGACAGCGCAAACTCAAAGCGTCCAGTGTGTTGGTCATTGGGTCCGGTGGATTGGGATCCCCACTCCTCTTGTACCTCGCTGCTGCTGGGGTCGGTCGGATCGGGGTGGTCGATTTCGATACCGTCGATGCCAGCAACCTCCAGCGACAGGTGTTGTTTGGCATTCAATCGGTGGGGAAATCCAAAGCCTTGGCAGCGAAGGAGCGCTTGGCCTCGCTCAATCCCCACATCACCATCGACGTTCACAACACCAAGTTCACCAGCGCCAATGCCAGGGACTTGGTGAAACAATATGACGTCGTCGCGGACGGAACAGACAATTTTCCCACGCGTTACTTGGTCAATGACGCCTGCGTCCTCGAAGGAAAGGTGAACGTGTATGCCAGCATCTACCGCTTCGAGGGACAAGCTTCCGTCTTCAATGAGCTCCTGGCCGATGGTTCGCGTGGTCCCAATTACCGCGACCTCTTCCCGTCGCCACCCCCTCCCGGTCTTGTGCCTAGCTGCGCCGAGGGGGGCGTGATTGGGGTGTTGCCCGGAATTCTTGGTTCGCTTCAGGCCCTTGAAGTGATCAAGGTGATTACCGGCGTGGGAGACACCCTGAGTGGGCGTTTGTTCCTCTTTGATGCCACTGGATTCACAACGCGTACCATGAAAATTCGCAAAGATCCACGGAACCCACTCAATGGTGAAAACCCCACGCAAACCCAACTCATCGACTACGACCAGTTCTGTGGAATCGGCGTGCCTGCATCCCAGGAACGTGAAGTTGAAGCCATCGACGTGCATGAACTCCAATCATGGCGGGAAAGCGGCAAAAATCACGTGCTGATCGACGTTCGAGAGCCCTACGAATATGGCATTGCCGAAATGGGTGGAGAGCTCATCCCACTGGCCACAGTGCTGGAAAGCACCGCTCGCATTCCCAAAGATGTGCCCGTGGTGGTGCAGTGCCGATCAGGCGCTCGAAGTGCCAAGGCCATTCGGCAACTCGAGGATGCCCATGGGTACACCAATTTGATCAACCTCACGGGAGGCATTCTCGCCTGGCAAGAACACATCGATTCGTCGTTGGCTCGGTATTGACCGAAGTTGGCACGAATCGTGAGGAGGAGGAAGAGGAAGAAGCAAGAAGACAGCTGCCTTTTGGGTTTTGGTCGGCCGTCAAAACGTGATGAATCAAACGGGGCCCCGTGTAGGAGCCCCGTTTGTCTTTCCGATCCATTCTGAAACGACGGGCTTCAAAGCCCAAGAAGCACTTCGGTTGGGGTTTTGCCGCCAAACAACATGCGCTCCGGATTCTCAATCATCTCTTTGACCATGTACAGGAAGCCCACGCTCTCTTTGCCGTCTACAATGCGGTGATCGTAGCTCAATGCGACGTACATGATGGGGCGAATCTCCACCTGCCCGTTGATGGCTACCGGGCGCTCCACGATGTTGTGCATCCCTAGAATGGCGCTCTGAGGGGGGTTGATGATCGGCGTAGAAAGCATGGAACCAAATACACCACCGTTGGTGATTGTGAACGTTCCACCCTGCATTTCATCCACGGTCAACTCTCCGTCGCGGGCGCGAATGGCCAAACGCTTGATTTCAGCCTCGATTTCCGCGACACTCAAAGTCTCCGCGTTTCGAACGACTGGCACCATCAAGCCTTTGGGAGAGCTCACCGCGATGCATACATCCGCGTAGTCGTGGTAGATGAGTTCCTTGCCATCAATCTGAGCATTGATGGCAGGGAATTCGGCAAGCGCCGTGGTCACGGCCTTGGTGAACAATCCCATGAACCCTAGACCCACCCCAAACTGTTCACGGAACGCATCCTTGTGCTTGGCACGCAGGTCCATGACTGGCTTCATGTCCACTTCATTGAACGTGGTGAGCATGGCAGTCTCGTTCTTGACAGAGACCAAGCGCTCCGCCACCTTCCGACGCAACATGCTCATTTTTTCTCGTCGCGTGTCACGACTGCCACTCCAACCCGAACGCACGTTGGACGCATCGAACCCAGCGGCAAGTGCAGCGAGGACATCCTGTTTCAGCACACGTCCATCACGACCTGTTCCCTGGATGGATCCTGCCGGGAGACCTGCATCGGCCATGGTCTTGCGGGCAGCCGGTGAGGCGTGCCCTGTGGCATGGCTGTCGGCTTTGGTGGGCGGCGGCGGCGCAGGCGCAGGCGCAGGTGCGGGGACAGGGGTCGCAGGGGAAGGCGTCGAAGGCGTCGAAGGCTTTGTTGTCCCCACCTCGATCGGTGCGGGAGTTGGGGCTGCTGAACCTTCTGGTCGCTGTGCATCCGTGTCGATCAAACAACATACATCCCCTACAGGAACCACATCCCCCTCCTCTGCCTTCAAGGTGATAATGCCCGCTGCTTCGGCTGGCAATTCTAGGGTGGCCTTGTCCGAGTCCACTTCGGCAATGGCTTGGTCTTTTTCTACGTAGTCGCCATCAGACACCAGCCATGTCGCGATTTCCACTTCGGAGATGCTCTCTCCGGGGCTGGGGACTTTCATTTCAAGAATCGGCATGATTGTATCGTTGGTTGAGCGTAATGGGGTCAAAATTTGGCCAGCGCCACCACTTCTGCAAGCAGGGCCTGATGACGTTGGGCATGAACAGCAGGGGATCCTGAAGCAGGGCTTGCACTGGCAGTTCTACCCACGTAATGTGGCGCTCCCAATCCATGCATGCTCATGTTTTCCTGGACAAAGGTCCACGCACCCATGTTTCGAGGCTCCTCCTGGAGCCAAACCACGTGGGCGTGTTTGGCATGTTTGGCCAAGACCTTGGACAAGGCATCGACGGGAAACGGATGAAGCTGCTCCAACCGAATGACGGCCATGTTGAGAGGCACACGATCGTCGAATGCTTCAAGCAAGTCATAATACACTTTGCCGGAGCAAAGCACCACGGTGTCTGCGCCCTTGAGTTTGTTGGGATCGGCAATCACCTCCTGAAAGCCACCCACGCTCAATTCCTTCATGGAAGACACCGCTTTGGGATACCGCAACAGTTTCTTGGGGGTGAACACCACGAGGGGTTTGCGGAAAGGTCGGTGAACTTGTCGTCTGAGAAGGTGGAACATGTTGGCCGGGGTGGTGCAATTGGCCACCACCATGTTGTCGCCTGATCCGAGTTGCAGGAATCGTTCCAAGCGTCCGCTGCTGTGCTCAGAGCCCATGCCTTCGTAACCGTGGGGTAGCAACAAGGTCAAACCATTCATGGTCCGCCACTTGTCTTCCCCCGCACTCAAGAACTGGTCCCACATGATTTGGGCTCCGTTGTTGAAATCCCCAAACTGCGCTTCCCAAATGGTGAGTCCCGATGGATTGGCGAAGGCGTAGCCATATTCGAACCCGCTTACGGCATATTCTGAGAGAAGACTGTTGTAAATCTCGAGTTTGGCTTGGCCTTCTCGGAGATGATTCAGCAGGATCAACTCCTCTTCGCTGTCCTCGGTTTTGACAACCGCATGGCGATGAGAAAAAGTCCCGCGCTCCACATCTTGTCCGCTGATCCGCACAGGGTGACCCTCATCGAGCAACGTGGCGTAAGCCAATTTCTCGCCCATGGCCCAATCAAGCTGGTCGTTGGCAATCATTTGGAGCCGGTCATCCATGAGCTTCTTCACCTTTCGGAAAAACTTCGGACCTTCAGGGAGCGTGCTCATTTTGGTTCCCAACTCCACCAGTTTCTCCAAGGGAACCCCCGTGTTGGGCGACGTTGTCAACTCTCCAGACTTGGCGGGTCGATACCCTTGCCACAGGTCGCTCAAGAAATCATCGACCACCGAACAAGACATCGCCTTGGCTTCCTCAAACCCCGCCTCCATGGCATCGAGAAGGCTCGATTTCATGGATTCCGCTTCTTCAGGCGAAATGGTGCCGTCCCCAAGGAGTTTGTGCAAGTACGTCTCGTAAGGGGACGGATGGGCAGCAATTGCTTTGTACAGTTTGGGTTGAGTGAACTTGGGCTCGTCACCTTCGTTGTGGCCGTATTTCCGATAGCCCAAAAGGTCAATGAAAACGTCTTGTTGAAAGGTTTGGCGGTAATCGATTGCGATGTTCATGACCTGCACAACCGCCTCCACATCGTCTGCATTGACATGGAAAACCAACGATTGGGTCACTTTGGCCACATCGGTGCAATACGTGGACGTGCGGGCATCGAGGTAATTGGTCGTGAAACCGACTTGGTTGTTCACCACCACATGCACCGTACCACCCGTTCTGTATCCGTCCAAACCAGCCATCTGGGCCAGCTCGTAGACCACGCCCTGGCCCGCGATGGCCGCGTCTCCATGAATCAAAATGGGAAGAACGCTTGATTCATCCCCTCCTCTTGCGTCAATCCGAGCCCTGGCAATGCCTTCCACCACAGGGTCCACTGCTTCGAGGTGAGAAGGGTTGGGCGCCAAGGTGATGGTCACCTCCTCTCCCGTGTCGGCCTTCTGCTTGCGTGAGTAGCCCAAGTGGTATTTGACGTCGCCGTCAAACAACCCATCCCCGTCATAGGCCTTCCCTTCAAATTCACACAGGATGTTGGCGTAGGGCTTGCCCAAAATGTGGGCCAGGGTGCTGAGACGGCCGCGGTGGGCCATGCCAATGACGACTTCGCGAACCCCCCGGGTCGTGCCTGTTTCAATCAAGGCATCCAACGCGGGAATCAGACTCTCACCACCTTCGAGCGAGAACCGTTTTTGGCCGACGAATTTCTTTTGAAGAAATTCCTCAAAGAGGGTCGCTTGGCTGATTTTTTTGAGCACGTGCTTCCTGCCCTTGGCATCGAGCCTCGGGCGTTTGGCCAACTCGATATGCTCGCGAATCCACCGCTGACGCTCTGGCTCGCGAATGAACATGTATTCAATGCCAATGGAGTGGCAGTATGTGGCTTCCAAATGAGCCACAATGTCCCGCAAGGTGGATGGCCCGATGCCCACCTCGTTGCCCGCTTGGAAGACCACGTCGAGGTCGGCCTCTGACAGGCCAAAATTCTCGAGAGCCAACGTCGGCGTGTAGGTGCGACGTGCACGGACTGGATTGGTTTGGGTGAACAAATGCCCTCGGGTCCGGTACCCGTGAATGAGGTCGAGAACCTTGAATTCCTTCAGGGTCGCTGGCGGTGCGGCATCTTCCCCATATGTTGCACGACTGAGGTCAAAACCAGCAAAAAAAAGCCGCCATGAGCGGTCCACAGATGCAGGGTCCTTCAGGTAGCGGTTGTAAAGGGCGTCGAGCGCACCGGGCTCGGCGTTGCTCAAAAATGAAAGTGGGTCCATGAGGACAAGGAGCTTTTCGCGATTGCAAAGATAAGCCTGACGGCTTGGACTGGCCTAAGATTGGGCGTGGAATCAGTGGGTTCTGGAGGTGACGTGAGCGGCAAGGTCACCAAACCATGCGCCGCGGTTCTCCGGCAATTCAAGCTGGGCCAAGGCTTCGAGGGCCGAAGCCACATGGTCATCCATGCGACGACGGGCCTCGGCGTCTGCACCGGAATGGACCATGGCAGCGCGAACGGCTTGGATTTTGGCCTCGGCCATGGCAGAACCTGTGGCAGGATGAGATCCCACATGGGCCCTCAACACCTCCCGAGACGCAGGATCAGACCACGCGGCAAGCCACAAAAGCGTTTTTTTGTCAGAAAGGATGTCGCCACCCACTTGCTTCCCCGTGGCCGAGCTTTCCCCAAACGCATCCAGGTAGTCGTCCTGGAGTTGAAACGCCAAGCCCACATTTTCTCCGTAGCGATACCACAATTGTGCACGCTCTTCTGATGCACCCGCGCACCGCGCACCCATGTAGGCGGACGCCGCGAGGAGGACCGAAGTTTTCAGCCGAATCATCTCGACATAGGCTTCCAGGGTCACGTTGTCGCGACGTTCAAAGGCCATGTCACTCTGCTGGCCCTCACACACTTCTCGGGCCGTGACATTGAACATGCGGAACACATCAGGCAACGCCGCGGCAGGCACCTCTTCAAGGGCAGTCAAGGCCAAGGTGTACAAGGCATCGCCAGACAAGATGGCTGCATGCTCATTCCACTTCGTATGAACGGTTGGGCGTCCCCTGCGCAGAGGAGCTTCATCCATGATGTCGTCATGCATCAACGTGAAGTTGTGAAACATTTCGACGGCAAGTGCCGCAGGCATGGCGGACCGTGCATCACCTCCCTCTGCTTCACAGGCAGCCAAAGCCAGCACAGGCCGAATGCGCTTCCCCCCCAACCCAAGGAGGTAGTGGATTGGATCGTACAAGCCGTCTGAACTCCCATGGGGATAACGACGCAAAAAATTGGCGAGGGCCAGTTCCAAATCATGCCTCCAATCGGCTTCGCGGGTGGTTGATGTCATGGGGTTGAAAATGCGTGCCGAGGCGTTTTGTTCTCCTTTCCTCTCCCAATCAACGCCCACGCCCCAGCTGTTCGAGCATGTATTGGCCATACCCACTCTTCAACAAGGGCTGAGCCAAGACCTCCAACTGCGCGTCGTCAATGAATCCCATTCGCCACGCAATCTCCTCCAGACAACCAATCTTCAGTCCTTGACGCTCTTCAATGACCTGGACAAATTGAGAGGCCTGCATCAGGGAGGCGTGGGTTCCCGTGTCAAGCCAGGCCATGCCGCGATCCAGCACCCCCACGTGCAATTTTCCCGCTTCGAGATAAGCCTTGTTGACATCCGTGATTTCGTATTCGCCCCTGGCACTTGGCTTCAAATCACGGGCAATGGTCACGACATCGTTGTCATAGAAATACAAGCCTGGCACGGCAAAATTGCTTTTGGGACGGGATGGCTTTTCTTCAATGCTCAGCACCCTTCCTTCTTCATCAAAATCCACCACGCCATAGCGTTCCGGGTCACTCACGTAGTAGGCGAACACAATGGCCCCCTCGGGATCGGTGTGCGCCCGGAGGGTTCGGCCAAAACTGCGGCCGTAAAAAATGTTGTCGCCAAGCACCAAGGCAACCTTGTCAGAACCGATGAATTCCTTGCCAAGCACGAAGGCTTGGGCGAGCCCGTTGGGAACCTCTTGCACGGTGTACGAGAAGGAGCAACCCAATGCAGACCCATCCCCCAACAAACGCTGAAAGGAAGCCGAGTCCTCGGGGGTCGTGATGATGAGGATGTCGCGGATGCCCGCAATCATCAACGTGGACAAGGGATGGTAGATCATCGGCTTGTCGTAAATGGGCATCAACTGCTTGCTGATTGCTTTGGTCAAGGGCCAAAGGCGCGTTCCGCTGCCTCCCGCCAATACAATTCCCTTCATGGGCTCAAGATACAATCGCCTCGCAGGGTCCGCAACCGCTTACGTCCGCTTTTGAAGACCCTCGTGGCGCTCTTGACCCTTGCCTGGACTCATTCCCGGCGAAATCTTCAACGACTCAAGTGCCAAATCTTCCTCTTCATCCAAGATGTGAATGAACGGCTCGCTGAAGGTTTGGGTGGTGATGTAGTTCGCAAAACTCATCAGCAGCGAAGGCAGGAGCATCAGGTTGGTGAACATGGCAACCAGCAAAGTCACGGAGACCAAAATCCCCAAGGATCGCGTACCGTCAAATTCGCTCATCGCAAACATCAAAAACCCGAAGAACAGCACGATGGATGTGTACATCATGCTGACCCCAGTTTCTCGAACAGCTTCGAGAACTGCTGCACGGATGTTCCACCCGTTGCTCCGCAGCTCCTGGCGGTATTTGGCCAGGAAGTGAATGGTGTCGTCCACAGAAATTCCAAACGCCACCGAGAACACAAGGATGGTCGAAGGCTTGATGGGAATGCCCGTCCAACCCATCACACCTGCCGTAAAAAGCAGGGGCAACAAGTTGGGAATCAACGCAATTCCAACCATTCTCCCACTTTTGAACAGCATCGCCATCACCAAGGCAATCACCACAATGGCCAGAGCAATCGAAATCAGGAGGTTGTTCACGAGGTAGCTCGTGCCTTGCAAAAACACAATGCTCGTGCCTGTGATGGTCACATCGAAGCGATCGGACGGGAAGATGCTGTCGATGCGTGGCCGCAAATCCGCCATAAGCGCATCCATTTCCAAGGTGCCTACGTCTGCCATTTGAGCGGAAACCCGCGTGAAGGTTCGCGTGGAATCGACAAAGTTGGACGTGACGAGGTTGGCATCGTCATGCCGGGAAGCCTCCCCTTCGCTGCCTCGGAAATAGGGGCCCATGAACGATCGTTCCTGCCGCGTCGGAAGCCGGTATCGATCGGGGTCGCCACCATAAAACGCTTGAACCCCAAACTTGACCGCATCCACTGCACTCAAGCTCCGCGAGAATTCGGGATACTCGGTGAGAAGCGTTTGGAAGCGGTCGATGCGGCCGAGGTTGGACGCGTTGAGGATTTGGCCTGGTTGATGGCCATCAATCAATACTTCAAAAGGCATCACCCCATTGAAACGTGATTCAATCCAAGTTAAGTCCGTCAACACGCGGTCCTCATCGGGCAAATCGTCCACAATGTTTCCCGTGCTGACCATCCGCGTCATGCCAACGGCACTCCCGAGAAGGACCAGGAGAGCGGCCACATAAACCGGCCTTCTCCTGGACTGCACCGTGCGGACGAAGCTGCCCACCACGTTGTCTACCCAGACCCTGTCCAGGTGAGACAGATGTCGCTCATGGGGTTCAGGGAGCCAGGTAAACAGTGCCGGAATGAGCACAATGCTGATCCCGAAGGCGAGCATGATGTTCAAGGCCGCGACCACCCCAAATTCAATGAGTATGGGGCTGTGGGTGAAGATGAAGGTGGCAAATCCAAACGCCGTCGTCGCGTTGGTCAACAGGGTGGCGTTGCCCACCTTGGTGACCATGCGCTGCAGGGCCATCATTTTGTTCCCGTGACGCTTGAATTCTCCTTGGTATTTGTTGACCAAATAGATGCAATTGGGAACCCCGATGACAATCATCAATGCCGGAATCAAGGACATCACGAGCGTGATGCGGTAGTCGAGCAAGGCGATGGTACCGAGAGACCAAATCACCCCGATAAACACCACAGCCATGCAGACCCCCACCACGGCCAGGTTTCGAAAGAAAAGGAACAACAACAGCGCCGTCACGAACATGGCGGCCCCGATGAAATACCCGATTTCTCCTTTCACCTTGTTGGTCATGGCAATCCGGATGAACGGCAACCCGCTCAGATGGGTCTCGATGCCCTCCGTCTCAGACCATTCGTCTGACAAGGCAATGATCTGTTCGACAATGGTGCCACGTCGTGGCGAGTTGAGCATGTCGAGGTTGAACACGACCATCATCAAGGTGGCATCGTTGCCGGGCGCATACAGCAGGCCATTGTAAAAAGGCAATGACCTCACCTTGTTGACAATCTCATCGGCCCGTTCATCCGTCAAAAGCGGCCCTGAAGGGTCTGGGTGCACCACATCCGGTGCGACAGGCTCCAAGACGAAACGCTTCTCGGTGGGGTGTTTGACCACATCAAAGGCGTGGGTTACCGCGAAGACCGAATCAATGATTACAGTCGGCTTGCCATCAACCATGACGCGCAATGCGCGAATGTCTTCTGCCAAATCATGCCACGCCTGCAAACCCTCGGCGGTCCGAAGGCGGGCATCCTCTACACCGATGACGAGCACATTCCCTTCAGCCCCGAAGGACTCCAAAAACTTTGCATGGTCCACCTCCGCCGGATCGTCCAATGGCAAGATGCCCCCATACTTGTATTGCATTTTCAAGTTGGGAATCTGTAAGCCCATGAATACCGTGGCAGCCAACAGCGCGAGAACTGCGGGCAGACGATGACGAATCAAGAAAGATGCAATTCGAAGCCACATAGGGAGGTGCAAAGAAACAACATGCGGGGCGGCAGACCTTCAACCCCGAGCTACCTTTGTGCCATGGAACAATACGACGTCGTCGTCATCGGAAGCGGTCCTGGAGGCTACGTAGCCGCCATACGCGCAGCGCAACTTGGTTTGAAAACGGCCTTGGTGGAAAAATACCCAACGCTCGGCGGAACCTGTTTGAATGTCGGATGCATTCCCTCCAAAGCCTTGCTCGACAGTTCGGAGCACTACCACCAAGCCAAGGAACAATTCGCTGTCCATGGCATCCAGGTGGGATCTTTGGGGCTTGATTTTCCTCAAATGATCGCGCGAAAGGGCGAAGTGGTCGCCCAAACCACAGAGGGGATCAACTTCCTCATGAAGAAGAACAACATCGACGTCCACCAGGGGATCGGTTCGTTCGTGGACGCGCACACCATCGGCATCACGCCAAGCAAAGGCAAGGCCGTTCACATTGGCGCGAAGCACGTCATCATCGCCACGGGATCCAAACCGAGTTCCCTGCCATTCATCGAGATCGACAAAAAACGCGTCATCACGAGCACGGAGGCCTTGAGTTTGCCCAAACTCCCCAAATCCATGGTGGTCATCGGCGGTGGGGTCATCGGGCTCGAACTCGGTTCAGTCTACGCCAGGCTCGGAACCGAAGTGGAGGTGGTGGAATACGCCGACAGCATCATTCCCACCATGGACCGCGCCATGGGCAAGGAACTCATGCGCTCGATGAAGAAGCTCGGAGTGAAATTCCACCTCAAGCACGGCGTGAAGGAGGTCACTGCCACAGGACGCAGCGTCACAGTCAAGGCCGACTCGGCCAAAGGCGACGAAGTGACCTTCAAGGCGGAGTACTGCCTCGTCAGCGTGGGTCGTCGTCCGTACACGGATGGGCTGAACCTCGAAGCGGCAGGACTCGGCACAGACGAGCGCGGTCGCATCGACGTCGACGCGCACATGCGCACCAAGGTGCCGCACATTTTCGCCATCGGTGACGTGGTCCGTGGGGCGATGCTCGCCCACAAGGCTGAGGAGGAGGGTGTGTTTGCCGCTGAAACCATCGCCGGCCAGCATCCGCACATTGATTACAACTTGATCCCCAACGTCGTGTACACCTGGCCCGAGGTGGCCGGGGTCGGCGCGACCGAGGAGCAGTTGAAGGCGGATGGGGTGCCGTACAAGAGTGGAAGTTTTCCGTTCAAAGCGAGCGGTCGCGCCCGCGCGAGCATGGACACCGACGGACTCGTGAAGGTGTTGGCGCACGCAGAGACGGATGAGGTTCTGGGTGTGCACATGTGTGGCCCTCGCGCGGCCGACATGATTGCCGAGGCGGTCGTGGCCATGGAGTTCCGGGCCAGCGCCGAGGACATTGCACGGATGAGCCATGCACACCCCACGTTCACCGAGGCGATCAAGGAGGCGGCCCTGGCCGCAACCGACAATCGCGCGCTGCACATTTGAGCCGCTCGGTTGTTGTGAATCCATGAGCCAGCCATTGAAAACCTGCATTCTGCTTGTGAATTTGGGCACGCCCGATGCCCCGACGGCTGGTGCGGTGGGTCGTTACTTGCGCGAATTCTTGGGAGACGGGCGGGTGATTGACATCCCGTGGTTGCCACGAAAAATCCTCGTGAACGGAATCATCGCGCCCATCCGCAGGTTCCGCAGCGCGCGGGAATACAAGAAGGTGTGGACCGACGAGGGTTCACCGTTGTTGCTCTATGGAGAAGCGTTGCAACGGGACTTGCAGGCACGGCTGAGTACGACTGAAGCGCGCGAAGCGTTTGGCGGAGAAGTCGTGGTGGAACTTGCCATGCGCTACCAAAACCCCTCCATGGACCACGTGATGGCCCGCATGGAAAGGGCCCGATACGACCGCATTTGCATCCTTCCTTTGTACGCCCAATACGCCTCAGCCACGACGGGTTCGACCCTCGAGAAGGCGTTCAAGATTCTGAGCAAGTGGTACGTGATCCCCGAGGTGGTGGCGGTGAGCCAGTACTGGGATTTTGAGGGGTACCTGAAGGGGTTTGTGGAGCAGGCGGCGGCCTTTGATTTGGCCTCCTACGACCACATTTTGTTCAGCTACCACGGGCTTCCGGAGAGGCAGGTGGACAAAATCTACGAAGACCAAAAGTGCGCCAACCACAGCTGTGAGGACGAGATCAACGACGAGAACCGGCAGTGCTACAAGGCGACGTGCTACGCGACGAGCCGGGCTCTCGCCGACCGCCTGGGACTGGCGGAGGATCGCTACACGGTGTGCTTCCAGAGCCGCTTGGACAGCAAATGGCTGCGGCCCTTCAGCGACGACGTGATTGTCGAGCGGGGCGAGGCGGGCGACAAAAAACTCCTCGTATTCAGTCCGGCGTTTGTGGCCGACTGCCTCGAAACGCTGATTGAGATCGGCGAAGAATACCAAGAGGTGTTCGAGGAGCACGGCGGCGAGAAAGTCGAGCTCGTGCCGAGCTTGAACGCTCACCCCGCTTGGGTGGAGGGGCTTGAGGACCTCGTGCGCCAGCGGATGGGTGCACCCGCCCGCTCGCACAGCGAGTCGGTTGTCTCCGCCGAAGCCAACGCCTAACTTCCGCGCATGAACGTGCGCTCCTTGCCCAACCTTCAGCCCGTGATCGACAGCCACGAGCACGTTGCCTTGCTGTGGGATGAACGTCTTGAAGGTCGCGCCGTGTTGGCTGTCGGTGCCAAACGGTCCCTTCAAGTGGACATGGGCAGAGAGGGATGTTGGGACGCCTGGCAGGCATTCATAGAGCAAGGACAGCGTCGCAAGGCCTGGAGCGTGGGATGGCTAGGGTACGATTTGTATTCCGCTTTGGAGGGGTTCAAGGGCCATGTGCAAGCTTCACCGCCCCATCCAAGCCATTGGCCCCTCTTGCATTGGATCGAACCCGAAGCCGTGCTGGTTTGGGAGGTGGGAGAAATTCATCCCAAAGCCGCTACGACAGGAGCACTGGCCCTCGCGTTGGAATCCCTGCTCTCGGGCACCTCCCACACGTCATCCGAGCGCGAGAATGACGAACACGCGCCCGCCCCAAGGTCGTTCCATGCCGATGAATGGCAACCGCTGACGCCTTTGTGGACCAAAGAACATTATCTCGAGAAATTCAACAAAGTTCACCGGGCTTTGAAGCGCGGGGATTTGTACGAAATGAATCTCTGCATGCCCTGGAAGGGCGCCATGCCCGGTCCAGAGAGTTGGAGGGCCTTTGAGCGTTTGGCTCAAGCCACGCGGGCCCCACACAGCGCGTATTTCCAGGCCGGAAATCACCGGATGTTGAGTGCAAGTCCTGAGCGTTTTGTGTCCAAAAAGGGGCAGATCGTCCGAAGCCAACCGATCAAAGGAACCGTCAAGCGTGGAAACAACCCCGAAGAAGACTTGGCTTTGAAGCAGGGACTGCTGGTCAGCGAAAAAGAACGCGCCGAAAATGTGATGATCGTGGATTTGGTGCGGAACGACCTGAGTCAAATTGCGGAGCCGCGCAGTGTGGAGGTGGAAGAGTTGTTTGGCATTCACAGTTTTGCGACGGTTCATCAAATGATCAGTACCATCCGGTGTACGCTCCAACCCCATACCAGCGAGCACGCCATGATGGAGGCGCTGTTCCCGATGGGATCCATGACGGGCGCACCCAAAATCAGTGCCGTGAAACACATTGCCTCCCTCGAAGAACACGGTCGAGGGGTGTACAGTGGTGCCATGGGATATGTCGATCCTGAAGGAGATTTGGACTTCAATGTGGTCATACGAACCCTTCTTCACGACGCGTCGACCCGCGAAGTTCACGCCACAGTTGGAGGCGCCATCACCTTGTTGTCCGAGGGGGATCAGGAATACGAGGAATGCCTGCTCAAAGCGCACGCCCTGCGAACCAGTTTGAGGCCATGACGACCCATCGGCCTTTGGATGCCGCCTCTGCCGCTCGAAGCGTCGAACAGTTCATGACCGAAGCAGGGTTGAATCGGACAGACCGGGTCGTCGTCGCCGCCAGTGGAGGGTGCGACTCGATGTGCCTTCTTCACCTGCTCGACAGACTGAAGTGGCCGATGGTGGTTGCCCATGTCAACCATGGTTTGCGCAGCGAGGAGAGCGAGGCTGATGAGGCGTGGGTGCGTGCCTGGTCAAATCAACGGGGGGCGACTTTCGAGGTGCTGAAATTGGATTCCAGTCATTTCGAAGGTGCCCAGGGCCTTCAGGGGGAGGCCCGAAAAAAGCGCTATGCCTGGCTCGAAGAGGTCCGAAACACGCATCACGCAGGGGCCGTGTTGACGGGACATCACGCCGACGACCAGGTAGAAACGCTTCTCATTCATCTCCTGCGAAGTGCAGATCCCTTGGCCATCCACGGGATGGATGCATGGATGGGACAGGTGGGGCGTCCTCTGTTGACGCACTGGCGGAGTGAGCTGGAGGCCCTGGCCACGCACGAAGGTTGGGCGTGGCGGGAAGATGGGAGCAACGCCAGCCGGGCGTACTTGAGAAACCGGCTGCGTCATGACTTGATTCCCTTGCTCGAGGACATGAACCCAGGAGCCAAACACCAATTGAACCTTCTGGCCACGCGCGGCAACAACCTCCGACACGCCCTTCAACCTTTGATGGAAGAAGGCCAACAACTCGCCCAAACGACGCATCATTCCTGGGATGTAAATGTGTTGCAACACAATGTTTGGGCGAGGGAATCCTTCCTGAGGCACCTCATTGCGTGCGGTTGGTCGCGGGCACTCGGCGAGGAGGCCCTTGGATTGATTCACAGCCAACCAGGCCGGCGGGTGCAGGGGAAGGGATGGATTGCTGACAACAACTCGTCGCGCGGTGAATGTTGTCCCCCTGTGTGGTTGGAAGTCGTGCGAGAACGGAATCATCTGGATGTGCATGAATGTCAAAACCCAGAACGAGCAAGCACTGTGGTGGACCTCGATTCTGCCCAAGGTGAGGTGAAGGATGGTTCAGGAACGTTGGTTTGGGCTCAAGCTTTGCAAGCGGATTGGAAGGAGTCAAAAGGGCATTCGAAGGCAGGTGGCCTGATGCGGGATGGAAATGCAGCCGCTGGAATACATCCCCCGGTTTCAACGCATCACCATCTTTGGATTCCGGAGACGTTTTTGCCTGTGGTTTGGAGGACCTGGCGTCCCGGAGACCGCATCCAACCCCTAGGCATGACAGGACACAGCGCCGTGAGTGATGTGTTGACCCAGGCCAAAATTCCCCACGCACGTCGCCCTTTCATGAAGGTCCTTGTGCGGATGAGTGACGACCGCATTCTTTGGGTGCCCGGCTGCAAAATTTCTGAAGAGGCTCGCTTGTCCCCACCCGACCTTGGTTCTCCCGTCGAACTTTTGGACCCTGTCGGTTGGTTGTTTTCCTTCATCCCCCGCCCATGAAAGCCCATTCCATCCTCCCCCCCCCTCGTCAACTCGAAGGACGTGAAAGAGACCGTGCCTTGGGGTTGTTTTTGGGCTTGGCTGGCATGTTCGTGGCAAGTTTGGTGACTTGCAACCTGATCTTCCGAAAGTTCTTTGTCTGGGACTTGGGGGGAATTACGTTTGAACAAAGTGTGGGATTGCTCCCGTATCCCATCACCTTTCTCGTGACGGACTTGATCAGTGAGATTTATGGGAAGAACAAGGCCAACCAGGTGGTGGTGGCTGGACTGGTGGCCTCCGTGCTGACACTCGGCATCATCGCCTTGGCTGGTCATGCTTCGGCCACGTCGTGGTCACCGGTGAACGACGGGGAGTTTGACCATGTGTTTGGCCAAACTGCCTTGGCTGTGGGTGCTTCCATGGCCGCCTATTTGCTTGCACAATCCTTGGATGTCCAGTTGTTCCACCGTTGGAAGCGTCTGACCCACGGACGGCACCTCTGGCTGAGAAACAACCTATCAACCATCCCTTCCCAAATCATCGACACCCTCACGGTCCTTGTGCTGCTCTGCGCCGTCGGAGAAATTGGGTGGGACCGGTTTGGTGCCCTTCTTCTGAATGGCGTGCTGTTCAAAGCCTGTGTGGCCGCGCTAGACACACCCCTCGTCTATCTCGGGGTGGGTGTGATGAGAAAACAATTTGGGTTGAAGCCAGCTCAGGAGATTGCCTTGTGATGGATTGGCAACTCAGGGCACCTCAGGATGCCTTTTCGCGGGGTATCTTTACGGCCAACACAGAAAATTGCATCACGATGACCAAGGTCCTCCCGTCGCCCGTCACTTCGTCCGCCCCGTGGGCCCTGCTCCTTTCCTTCGGTTGGCTTATGTTTGGTTTCAACGCTTGGGGCCAAATCGAAGACCCTGTGCAGTGGTCCTTTGGTCTGTTTGAAGGTGAGGAACCCGGAACATTTGACCTGGTGTTTCATGCCTCTGTGGACCCTTGCTGGCATGTCTACAGCCAGGACAACGATCCATTCGATGGCCCTGTGCCCACCTCTTTCACCTTGGATTTGCCCCCGGGTGTCGCAACACAAGGTCCGGTGAGGGAATGTTTGCCGCTCGAGGCCTACGACCCCAACTTCATGATGAACCTCAAATACTTTGAGGAGGAAGTGTACTGGCGCCAAGCCTTGACCTTCGGGTCACCCACACCTGGAGACTCGCTCAAGGGGTTCTTGACCTTCATGGTGTGCGACGACAAGATGTGTTTGCCCCCGGAGGACGTGGATTTTTCGGTGGCTGTGACCGACATCCAACCCGCCTCTGAGCGTCCTGACTATTGTCCTCCTCCCCAACATCTATGCTCGCATGGACAGGTTGAAGAAGGTGACTCCTCCGAAGAAAATCACAGCCACGAAGGTCTGTTCAGCGATGGATCCTCGGACCACAGCCAAGGAGAAAATTCAGGGGAGGATCGTGAATCAGAAGGAGAGGAAGGCTTGTTGTGGACATTCTTGTTGGGATTTGGACTTGGACTCGCCGCCTTGTTCACGCCATGCGTTTTTCCCATGATTCCCATGACGGTGTCCTTTTTCACCAAGCAGTCCAAAACGCGGGCTGAAGGCATCCGAAACGCCCTGATTTACGGGTTCTTCATCATTTTTATTTACACGGCCTTGGGCTTGGCGTTGACGGCTGTGTTTGGGGTGGATGTGTTGAACGTCATCAGCACGGACCCCTTCTTCAACCTGTTCTTGTTTCTGCTCTTGGTGGTCTTTGGTGCCAGTTTCTTGGGAGCCTTTGAAATCCAATTGCCATCCAGTTGGGCCAACCGCGCGGACGCCGCGTCAGACCGTGGCGGCATCGTGGGCATTTTCTTCATGGCAGCCACCCTGGCCATCGTGTCGTTCTCGTGCACCGGTCCCTTGGTGGGGTCGGCCTTGGCAGGAGCTGCGACGGGTTCCTTTGCGGCACCGACGGCGGTGATGCTCGGGTTTTCATCTGCGTTGGCCCTGCCCTTTGGTTTGTTTTCTGCCTTCCCTGGATGGCTCAACAGCATGCCTTCGAGCGGAGGATGGCTCAACAGCGTGAAAGTGGTTTTGGGTTTGTTGGAAATCGGGTTTGCATTCAAGTTTTTGAGCAATGCCGATTTGGTGCTGCAATTGGGACTCCTGCAACGCGAATTGTTCATTGCGATTTGGGTCACGGTCAGTTTGGCCATCGCCTTTTACCTCTTCGGTTGGTACACGCTCCCTCATGACAGCAAATTGGACCGCATTGGGGTGTTCCGTTTTTCACTAGGACTCGGTTTCATGATGCTCGGTGTGTACATGATGCCTGGGATGTGGGGTGCTCCTGTGAATTTGATCAGTGGATTCCCACCCCCCACGTTTTACAGCGAATGGCAGCACGGAGCGTCAGGAGCCGAAGGCGGATCTCATGGAGGTCATGTGGAAGCGCGATTTGATGACTACGACGAAGGGTTGGCTGCGGCCAAGGCTGAAGGAAAACCCATGTTGCTGGACTTCACAGGTTGGGCCTGTGTAAATTGTCGCAAGATGGAGGAGCAAGTTTGGTCCAGTCCAGAGGTGGCCCAAATCCTCAACGAACAGGTGGTTTTGGTTTCTCTCTATGTGGACGACCGCAAGCCCCTGCCAGAATCGGAACATCGCGTGGAGCAATATGGTGGCAAGGACTTTCGAATTCGTTCTGTCGGGAACAAATGGTCCTACCTCCAAGCCTCTCGCTTCAACCGAAATGCACAACCCTTCTATGTGATGATTGATCACAACGGCAACCACATTGGGGGAAGCGCTGGGTATGATCCCGACCCAGACCTGTTCGTGGATTTCCTCAAGGATGGCTTGGCAGAATTCAACCCTTGATTTTCAACCCTCGATGACAAACTCGGCGCAGATTGTCTTAGGGAATGATGGAGGTTTGGGGCATGAACATCATCTTTGAAACCATGACGCGCATCCGAGGACATTTTGAGGAAAGTGCACAGCTCGCGCACGACTTGCTCGACAACGAGTCGTTTTTGTCAGCCATGGATGCGGGGGCTGAATTGATTGTCGACACCTTGCAATTGGGGGGAAAGGTTCTTTCGTGTGGCAATGGAGGATCCATGTGTGACGCCATGCATTTTGCCGAGGAACTCAGTGGTCGGTACAGGGGCGACAGGCGGCCGTTTGCTGCCATGTCCTTGTCGGACTCATCCGCCCTGACGTGCATTGCCAACGACTATGGATTCGAGCAGGTGTTCGCCAGACAAACGGCCGCGCTTGGCCAACCTGGCGATTTGTTGCTGGCCATCAGTACCAGTGGAAACTCCCCAAACATCTTAAAAGCCGCGGAAGAGGCCAAGCGACGCGGCATGCGCGTCCTGTCGCTGACCGGCAATGGGGGTGGGCAACTTTCGCGTCGCGCTGACGTTGACGTTTGTGTGCCATGGCAGGGATTTGCCGACCGAATCCAAGAAGTCCACATCCGGTGCATCCACGCATGGATTGACGCTGTCGAACAGGCATTGACCTGACCTCGATTTCATGTACGTCACAACGTGGGGTCTCATCTCGATGGGGCCCGTCATCCAATGGGTGAAAATTGAGGTTCAGGCCGAACAGGGCGCATTGATGCGGGTGTCAGGCATGGCCTTTTCCGAAGCCCAGGCTTCCCATGCGCGAATTCGTGCCGCCCTGAAAACCATGGGGCTTCGGTGGCCTGGCAAGGCCCTAACCTTGCACGTGCATCCCTCACCTCGTGGGGAGACCACGGAACTGGATTTGCCCCTCGCCTTGTGCGTCTTGGCCGTTTTGGGACAACTCGACGCCAAAACAATCGCTCAATGTGGCTCCGTGGGCATGATTGGACTCAATGGCGAGGTGAGTTGGGCCGGTAGCCATCATGGGTTGGCTCCTTGGTTGTCCAACACTGCTTGGTTGGACGGTGCCGAGGCAATCTGGCCGGAGGCCGGTAGCCCAGAATCAACCGCCGAATCCCCTCAATCCTTGCATGCGGAAGAAGTCCTGGGTCCGCCAGCTCTCCGATCCATCCTTACCCCCGTGCCTCGGGACATGGGATCCCTCCTTGCATCGGTCCCATCCGAAATTGATTCCAGGTTTCGACGTCTACATTCTTGCCATACGCTCCCTGACGCCTTGCAGGAAATCAAACACATCGAATGGCAGCTTCGACAACAAGCCGATCCAACGTGGCATTCACCAACCGTGTCCCCCAAGAACAAGGTCGGTCCGACAACAACCTCGGAACCATCCAAGACCCCAAACAATGCGGGCAACCAGCCCCTTGGCTGGGATCTCCTGCATGGTGAAGGCCACGCCAAACGTTGGCTGGCGATTGGTGCTGCGCTTCACATCCCGTGCATGCTTGTGGGGCCACCAGGCGTAGGCAAGACTTCTCTGGCACACGCCGCACACGCCTTGCTTCCTCCCCTTGAGCCGAAGGACCAACTGCTCGTTCGGCAGCGCCAACAACTCGCCTCCGCCCAGCCATTTGCCCAGCCATTCGCCGACCCCGACCCACACGGTCCATCGAGTTTTCATAGGGCACCCATGGTGGCTCCTCACCCGGCGGGAGGAGCTGCCGGGTTGATGGGGGCATGGCGAAAAGGACTCCCCATTCCCGGGGCCTGGGCACTCGCCCACAGGGGCATGCTTTTTTTGGACGAATTCACGGAGTGGCCAAGACCGGCTCGTGAAGCCCTTCGGCATGTGATGGAAGCGAAGGTCCTTCACCTGCATCGCGCCGATGGCGCGCATCGGTGGCAATCTGATCCTTGGATTGTGGCCGCCACCAACCCATGTGCATGCGGTATGGCATCGGAGCAATGTGTTTGCCCCGCCCACGACGTGGATCGTTTTCGCCGCAAGCTATCGGCACCGCTGCTCGAGCGATTTCCCATCCAATTGGAGGTGGGTGGACAACGTGATCCATGCAACAAGTCTTGGGAAGCGTGCCATGCATGGGTTCAAAAAATCCACAAGCATGGAGGACCTGACATCGGTTTGGCCACCTCTGAAGATGGTCTCGCGTTGATGGAGCACTTGCGAAACACACATCACGTTTCACCACGACTCAGCCAAAACCTCCATCGATTGGCCGTGGGTCATGCGCTGTGGAGAGGAGAGGATCTCGTCCAAACCGAAGATGTCCAAGAAGCCTGGAACGTCACTTGGATGGTTCGCGGAGGATGGTGGGAGCATGCCTTGAGGTCCAACGGTGATTACCTTTGACCATGGCTTGTGTTTTGGCACTGAGGGGATTCACCCCAAAAATCGAAGAGGACGTCTGGTTGGCCCCCAACGCCACAGTCGTCGGTGACGTGGAACTAGGATCAGAGAGCACGGTGTGGTTTCAGGCCGTGGTGCGAGGGGATGTCGCACCCATTCGCGTGGGAAGTCGCGTCAACATTCAGGACGGTGCCGTCATCCATGGAACGTTTGAATCGAGCCAAACAGTCCTCGAGGATGATGCAAGCATTGGCCACAATGCCATTGTGCATGGCGCCCATGTAGGGAAAGGTGCATTGATCGGAATGGGTGCCATCGTGATGGATCACGTGGTCGTAGGCGCAGGGGCGGTCGTGGGTGCAGGGGCCGTGGTCCTTGCCGGCACCGTCATCGGGCCAGGAGAGTTGTGGACAGGCGTCCCTGCCGTGTGCAAAGGAGCCGTCAATGCCACGTTGAAAGAGCACGTTTCAGCCACAGCCGAGCGCTACGTAACCTATGCGAGCTGGTTTCAGGAGGAATGAATCGGACCGTTCGAGGAGCACGAGATGCGTGCATGGTCCGCATACCAAGTTCGAATCACTGGCCTTCAGGCCAAGGAACCTCATGCAAGTCCACAGGACGACCCACGATGTGTGAGGCGCCCGCAGCAAATGAGGCCGTCCAATCGGTCACCTCAAAGCGGTGCTTCGCCGGTCCCTCTTGAGCAAGGAGTTCATGCTGCGCAAGAAGTGTGGCCACGTGTTCCGACACAATACGTGGAGCGTCCAAAATCGCCATTCCTGCAGGCAATTGCGCACGGATTTCATCCATGACCAACGGGTAGTGGGTGCAGGCCAGAACCAAGGCCTCCTTGTCCGAGGCCCATCCATCCGCGAAATACGCCTCCACCACTGCCCTTGACAGCGTCCCGTTGTGAAAACCCTCCTCAATGGCACTGGCAAGAAGGGGCGTCGCCATGGAATGCACGCGTAAACCCTGGGATGTCATCAACGCATCGTACACCCCGCTCTGCACGGTTGCACGGGTCCCAATCAAGGCCAAATGCCCCCGAGGATGGTGCTCAACTGCCCAATCCACCACGGGGTGAACCACATCCACCACGGGAATGTCGCCTGCTGTTCGACGAATCTCCTCCAAGGCGTTGCTCGACGCAGAGTTGCAAGCAACCACAATCAACTTGCAGCCAGACGCACAGAGACGTTCCGTGATGCCAGTTGCGTATTCCCGAAGACGCTCGGGACTCTTGTCGCCGTAAGGCATGTGGGCCGTATCTCCCACGTAGTGCAAGGACTCCAATGGAAGCCTCTCCATCAAGGACTTGGCCACGGTCAAGCCGCCAATTCCTGAGTCAAACATGCCAATGGGCGCATGGGCCCTGGACGTGTACTTCATGCGCGAGGTGGAATCCTCACATGCCAAGTTTGGTCCTCACCAAGTCGCTCACGTCCGTGCCGCCGTTGTAGAGCGTCACGCCTGTGCTGGCATCAAAGATGTAGGTGAACCCCTGTTCCTTGCCCACTGCCTCAATGGCGTTGCTCACACGCTCAATCATCGGGGCCAACAAGTTTTGCTCCATGACAGCAAGATCATTTTGAACGGTCATGCTAAATTCTTGAAGACCCTGGTCGAGCTGTTGAAGCTCACGCTCCTTTTGCTGGCGAATCGCGTCCGGCCACGTGGCCACCTTGGCTTGGTATTCTCCAAATTTGGTCTCCAACTCCGACTGCATCCGGGTCAATTCACCCTCGTATTCGGCGGCCGCCGATTCAATCTTCTGTTGGGCATCGGCACGCTCAGGCAATGACAATAAAATTTCTTGCGCGTTGACGTGACCCAACTTTTGGGCCCAACCCTCATTCCAACCCGCCACACTCAGGATGGCGAACAATGCAATATGCTTCATGGTGTTCATCTCGATGTTCAAATTTCTTGGATTCAGGCCTTCTCTTCTCAAGAGGTTGGAAAAGAAGACGCGTTTGTTCAATTCTTGCCCCCGGGCTTGGTGACCCCACCCCCACGCGCATCGTCAATCCGGTCTCGGGCGTTGTCCTTGGCGCCGTCGATGGCCTCTCTTCCTCGCTCCTCCAAACTTTTGCCTCCCCCTTGATCATTCTGAGGTTCCACCGTTTCACCCGGCACATACCCCAATTTCTTGATCAAACGCTCAGAAATGTCGTATTTGGGGTTGGTGTACAGCATGTTGCTTTGGTGACTCTTGTCGAAGATGACCATGTACCCACTTCCTGTGGCAATGTCCTTCAACGCCTCAAAAATTTGCTGTTGGATGGGTTCGATCAACTCCTGTCGCTTTTGGAAAAGCTCCCCTTCCACGCCAAACTTTTGCTTCTGCATCTCTTTGGCCTCGGCACGCTTCTTGGCGATTTCATCTTCACGCTTCACCCGCATCTCCGCCGTCAAAAGAACTCGCTCGGCGCGGTACGCCACCTCCAGGCGGTCGGCGGCCTCGAGTTTGGCCTCAATGTCACCCTGCCACTCAATGGCGTAGTTGTTCAACTCGGTTTGGGCCTCCGCGTATTCAGGCATGTGAAGCAAAACATACTCCGAGTCGATGTAGGCAAACTTTTGGGCGTGAACTGAACCTGCAAGGAACAGGGCAGCGCACAAGGTCATCAATCGCGTCATGGTGTTCAGGATGTGGTGCATGGTTGTCAATTCAAAAGTGGGGCCAAATCATTCAATTCCATCAAAGCTCTCCCATGTTCATACCCATGGAGAAGTGGAATTGGCCGCGGGCCATGTTGGGCACGCTTGGAATGTCATCCAAACGCCATCCGTAATCCAATCCGAGCAAACCAAACATCGGCAGGAAGATCCGAAGCCCCACGCCTGCCGAACGATAGACTTGGAATGGATTCAACGCACGAGGGTCCTCCCACGTATTTCCACCCTCCACAAAAGCCAGGGTGTAAATGGTTGCGCTTGGATTGGTACTAAGTGGGTACCGCAACTCTGCACTGTACTTCGCGACCACAGGGGCTCCCGTGTTGCGGTCGGGATTGGTCAAACTCAAGTCATCGTAACCACGGAGATTCAGAATTTCCCGACCATCCAAGACAAATCCGCTCAAAAAGACACCGCCGAGGTAGAAGCGCTCAAACGGAGACAAGCCCGCCACGCGGTTGTACTGCCCAATCATGCCCAATCCCGCCGCCGTTCGCAACACCAAACTCTTCGGATTTTCCCCTCCACTCTGGGTCAAAGGCGTGAACCATTCGGCCTTGACCTTCCATTTGTGGTACTCCACCCAACGATACCTGGTTTGGTCATCGACGGATGTGCCATCCTCGTTTTGGTAGAAATCATCCGGACGGAACGCACTGTAGGGCGGAGTGGCCTTGACACTAACTTCAATGTTGGAACCCCAGACCGGGAATATGGGGTCACTCACCGAATTCCTGCCAACGACAGCCGTCAAAGCCAAGTTGTTGGCCCGGCCGTTGCTGAAACTGAAGAAGGACCCGAAATCGTTCAGATTGAAATGCTGGTAGGACAGCGCAGTTTGGAAGACAAACCAGTCATCCGGCTTTTTCCATCGCTGGCCCAATCCCAATTGGGCTCCCGTGATTTGAAGGGATTGGCGCGCCTCATTGATTTCCCCTTCCACAAGCCGGGGTTGACCATTGGATTGAATGGATCGCCACACACTGAAGCTCAATGAATTGGGCTTCTTACCGCCCAACCATGGCTCGGTGAAACTGAAGTTGTAACTCTGGAAATAGAGCCCGTTGGACTGTGCTCGAAGAGACAAACGCTGTCCATCGCCAGTAGGGATGGGTCTCCACGCTCCCTTGTTGAACATCCGAGACGCCGCAAAATTGGTGAAGCTGATGCCCAAGGTTCCGACCACGCGGCCGCCACCCCATCCGCCGCTGAGCTCGATCTGGTCCGATGGCTTCTCCTCCACGGTGTATTCAATGTCCACCGTGCCGTCTTCGGGATGTTGAATGGGATTCACGCCAAAAGCCTCGGGATTGAAGTAGCCCAATTGGGAGAGCTCGCGTTGGGTCCGGATGATGTCTGTTCGGCTGAACAAATCGCCGGGTCGGGTGCGGATTTCGCGGTAAATCACATGATCGTTGGTCTTGCTGTTCCCCTGCACTGACACACGGCCAATGCGAAACTGCTGCCCCTCCATCATTCGAATCTCGATGTCGATGGTGTCCCCCACCACCCGCTTTTCCAATGGACGGGCTTGGAAGGTCAGGTAGCCATCGTCTTGGTACAGCGAACTCAAGTCCATTCCCTTGGGGTCCATGAACACCCTTGTTTCAAGGCGAGCCAAGCTAAACACTTCCCCGCGCCTGATGTCGAGCAAGCTGTCGAGTTGGGTCGTTCTGTACTTTGTGTTTCCCGTGAATGTGATGTCTCCAAAATAAAAGGGACTACCCTCCTCGACGTACACGTCCAAGCGAACCTGTCCCTCATCGTCTCGACGCAAGCTGTCCGCAAGAATCCGGGCATTCCTGTAGCCCTCCGCATGGTAATGGTTCACCACCTTGTCCAAATCAGACAAAAAGGAATTCTCAAGGTATTTGGAGGGCTTGTAGAATCGCCACCAACGTCGCTCCTTGGTATCCTTCATCTTTCGGGCCAAGAGCTCAGGTTCAAACGCCTCCACCCCATGAAAGACAATCTGGTTGACTTTGACCTTGTCGCCTTTGTCAATGTCTATGCGCAGCTTTGAACCATTGGCAAACAGCGTGTCAGGCAATTCCTCGATGTTGATTTGCACATCCAAAAACCCCTTGTCGATGTAGTGATCGCGAATACGCTTGGTCGCCACCGCCTTCACGTTATCGTCCACAATTCGTCCCGTCAACAGATCGATTTTCCCCTTGACAGTCTCCTGCTCTGAACGTCCCACCCCGGTGATTGTGTAGCGGGTCAATCGAGGCAATTCGCGAACGCGAATCACCAGATACGCATCGCGACCACGCACTTCAGCCACCTCAATTTGGATGTCCGCGAACAAATCTTGATCCCACAAATTGGTGATGGCCCGGCGTACGGCTTCTCCTGGAATTTCAATGCTCTGACCCACTTGAAGGGCGCTGAACAATTTGATGGCCTGGACGTCGGTATGTTCCGCACCAAGCACGCTCAAACCAGCCACGTTGTAAGTGGTCGGGGCTGACAGATTGATCCACTCCGGGGCCTCGATTTGGCCCCAAGCCTCGCCACCACCAGGCAGGAATCCCGGGACAAGCCATGCGGCCGCCACACACCATGCCCCAACGAGCCAATGCCTGGCCTGAATAGCACCCGTCTTCAACCCCTTCATTCTGTCAATCGTCATCCCTGGTTGAGGTTGGGCAAGGCGCCAAAACGACGCTCGCGATGCTGAAAATCTCGGATGGCATCCATGAAATGACGCTTCCTAAAGTCTGGCCACAACACAGAGGTAAAATGAAACTCGGCATACGCCAACTGCCAAAGCATGAAGTTGCTGATTCTGTGTTCTCCCGAGGTCCGAATCATCAATTCTGGGTCCGGAAGATCGGCGGTTTGGAGGTACTTGTCGATGGTGGAAGGCAGCACCTGTTCTGGGCTCAAACCTTCGCGCATGATTTGGCGAATGGCTTCCACCATTTCCCATTTTGCACTGTAGCTCAAGGCCAAAACCACATCGAGAAGCACCTCACCTTCGGGACCCTTCTTTGCACGTTCTAGTTCCTCTTGACAAGCGTGAGGCAGCGATGCCAAATCGCCAATGGCCCGCAATCGCACACCCTTGCTTCCCAATTCCACCGCCTCATCCACCAGGGTTTTCACCAAGAGGTCCATCAAGGCGTCGACCTCCTCTTTGGGCCTGTTCCAATTCTCCGTGCTGAATGCATACAGGGTGACAACCCGAACCCCACATTCGAGCGCCGCCTCGACCACGTTGCGCACGGACTCCACACCATGGGCGTGGCCAAATACGCGGGCTTCTCCACGACGTTTGGCCCATCGACCGTTTCCATCCATGATGATGGCCACATGCTCGGGAATCCGATGGGGGTCAATCCCCTCTGCCCGCAGCACACGCTCACGCTCCTTCAGTGAAATTCGAGGGGTGGTCATTGCTCCCAGCAAGTTGTGGCCTTTTTGGAGACCCGAAATCCCAAAGAGAACAAAAAATACCCGTAGCGGTCGTTCCGTCCGGGGTCTCCGCGCTGCAAGCCTTCGATGGGCGCACCTTGGGGAAGGTTGTGCGACAAGGCGCGGTCCGCAAAATCCACCGCGATTTGGCCACGCGCTTCCCGAAGCAACGATGGGTTCATGTATACGGTGCTCACATCATCGAGGTAATCGGTCCACACCTTCCGCCACGCATATTCGACCTGGAACGACATGGCCGTCCCCAATGTCCCCTTCCAACCGATGCCAAAAGGCAAGGCGACACCACCAAGCAAATAGGGCTCCACATCTTGAAACCATCCCTGTCCCTCGGTGCCCAAGGGTTGGAGCGGCTGCCAATTGCCAAAGTCATCTTGGCCTTCGGGGTCGTGGGCATACACGGCAAGGCCTGAATAAATGAAAGGAACGACCCGGCTGGTGGGTTGCCCCACCACGTGGTTCCGGTAATTCAACTCCACAAACAGGGCGTACTCAGAAATCTCGTTGCGAAAATGCAAGTTGCGCTGTTGTTGCCACAAGTTGGGATGATCAGCGTCCCACATCTCAATGGTTCCCTGCATGTACTGCCCCCGGACGCACACCCGCGCATTGATGTTTTGTCGGTAATACAAGCCTTGGGCCACATGAGCGCTTCCTCGAAACACATTGGTCGGGTTCAAGTCGCCCGTGTACCACATGGTGCCGAGTTGGTAACCCATCTCCTTGCTTCCACCTCTGCGGTTCATTTGAGCCCACGCATCCAGTGGCTGCAAGGCCACAATCACTCCCAAGGCACAGAGCACGATGGGTTGGAGAATCATGGATGGCAAAGAGAACAAACGCATAGGAGGTACAACGCACGAAATTAGGCTTCATTGCCCGGAATTCAGCGCTCTCTTGGGTCTAGTCCCCAATGCATTTTTTGACGAACGGTGGAAAAAAAGTCTTGATGCTCCAGGTTGACAAGCTTGATGCGAAAATCTGCTGGGCGAATGACGACTTCACGCCCCGGTTCAAGAGGAAAGGAGCGGCTGTCCATGCTCAGCAAAAACTGGGCGTCTCTGCCTCCTGCCACAAGGGTGATTTCACCTTCCAGGGGAACGACAAGCGGTCGGTCGTTGAGATTGTGTGGCGCCACCGGCGTGACGACCACGACCTCAGAGCCAGGAAGCACGATGGGCCCTCCCGCACTTAACGAATACGCTGTGGATCCTGTGGGGGTGCTGACGAGCAATCCGTCCGCCCAATAGGTGTTGACAAACTTCTCATCACGGTGGACATCGACAACCACCATGCTGGCTGTGTCGCGCTTGTGAATGACAACTTCATTCAGGGCGTAGGGGAAGTCTCCGACATCTGAATCGGACACCTCCACATGCAACAAAGCCCGTTCTTCAATCCACGTGGTTCCTGCGGTCAGCGCGTCCATGGCCAAATCGAACGCTTCCATGCTCACGTTGCTCAAAAAGCCCAAACGCCCTGTATTCACGCCCAAAATGGGGACTTCTCCTCGTCGGACCAAGGTGGCCGACTCCAACACCGTCCCATCCCCACCAAAGGCCAGCAGCAGGTCCACCCCATGAGGTACTTCGCCCTCAAAAGGCTTCAATCCTTGGGGAACTTCCATGTGGTCCGACAACTCATCCAAGTATGCCTGGGCGATGAGCGCGGAAGGATCCATGGAAAGGACGCGTGCGAGCGCATGTCTCAGCGCTTCCGCATCCTCAGGCGACACCGCCTTGCCAAAGATTGCAATTCTCATGAGACCAATCAGGGATTGAGGAATCGCATGAATGCATCAAACCGCGCCCTCATTTCATCTTCCACTTCAGGCGCGTTGTAAAAACTCTGCACGTGGTAATCGTGGCGACGCAACGTGGCGAGCAGCGACTCGATTTCCTCTGTGTTGACTTTGAACGTGACTTCCAGCAATTCACTGTTTTCGAGCGGTGCCACATTGAAGCTGGTGACCTGCGCTCCATCGGCCTCCACAATGCGCATCAAAGCCGTTGGACTCAAATCTTTGGGCAGAATTTCCAAGACGATGGCACTGCCGGGGAAACCCCAGCCCGCGCGTTTGGCCAAAAATTTCAACACCCCGGACCGATCCACCGCCCCCAAATACAACCCTTCTTGAACCACGGGCAACATGTCCACCTCGGCCCAGGCCATGCGAGCCACAATGTCGTAAATGTGGACGTCCGGGGACAAAGAGTCCTGGGAAAACGGCACTTCTGCAATGAGTGCGTCATCATCGTGCTCAAGCAGAGACGACTCCGACACCGTCCCTTTGAAGACATCCTCCTCGACCACGGCCAAGTGGGCGAGCTTGAGTTCATCCATCAAGGCAAGCGCCCGATGGACTGGGTCGGTCAACATCAGGACTGGAAGGTCCATGGACAGAATTCTCTGAGCGCGCATGACGTATTTTCGCGTGAATACCCAAAGGTAGGGATGACAAGGCTCAGCGTCAACGTAAACAAAATCGCCACCCTGCGAAACGCTCGAGGTGGGGACGAACCCAACGTCGTGCGTTCTGCGGTTCGGATTCAGGGGTTTGGCGCCGATGGCATCACGGTACATCCACGTCCTGATGCACGTCACATCACATACCAAGACGTACGTGATTTGAAAGCGGTCGTGCATACCGAATTCAATGTTGAAGGCTATCCCACGACGGATTTCATCGACTTGGTCTGTGAGGTACGGCCTGACCAAGTCACGCTGGTTCCTGACGCTCCAGAGGTTCTGACGAGCCAAGCCGGGTGGAAGGTCACTCAGCATCGAGAATGGCTCGCAGACGTTTTGAAAACCTTCGCTGACCAAGGCATTCGAACCTCTCTGTTCATCGAAACAGACCGCGTCCAAATCGAAGCTGCAGCCCACATTGGCGCCCATCGCATTGAGCTTTACACGGAACCCTATGCCCATTCCCATGTTCGTTTGGGTGCTGCTGCAGCCCAACCCTTTGCCGAGGCAGCGATGTGGGCCCAACAAGCCGGATTGGGTGTGAACGCCGGTCACGATTTGAATCTCCACAACTTGCGGGACTTTGCCATGAATGTTCCTCACTTGCAGGAAGTAAGCATTGGCCATGCATTGATCAGTGACGCCCTTGAGTTGGGCATGGCCAACGCTGTTGCACAATACAAAGGCTGCCTCACCCTGTGGGATTGACTCCTCCACTCCCATGACTCCTGTCCCCCTCCACGCGCGAAACCTCTCCTCCGAATCTGGCCCCTCCGCCCCACACTTGGTGATTCTGCATGGCCTCTTGGGCAGTTCTGACAATTGGCAAACGCTTGGCAAACGCTACGCTGCAACGCATCACGTGTGGATGCTTGATGCAAGGAACCATGGGAGAAGTCCACACAACCCCATCCACTCCTACCCTGCCATGGCCGAAGATGTGCTGGCTTTTTTGGACGCCCGCGGATTGGACAAAGTCAGCCTCCTTGGGCACAGCATGGGGGGGAAAACGACCCTGCATATGGCAGAGAACTATCCCGATCGTTTGCACAAAATTGTGGTTGCGGACATCGCCTCACGAGCCTACACCCCGCATCACGGACCCATTTTTGACGCGTTGATTGCCACCCAGCCATCCCAAGCGCAGAGCCGTCAAGAGGTGGAGGGAATTCTCCGAAATCACATCGGCGCGGAAGGCAATGTCATCGTGCCTTTTCTCATGAAGGGACTGCACAGAGCCAAGATGGGTGGTTTTGCTTGGCGGTTCAACGTCCCCGTCCTTCAGGCCGCGTTGTCAGACATCGTCGGAGCCATCGAAGTCGGAATGAACACACTTCCCGCCTTGTTCATTCGCGGTGGCAAAAGCAACTATGTGATTGACAAAGATTTGGAACAGTTTGAAGCTCAATTTTTGCAAATGGACCACCACACCATTCGGGATGCAGGTCATTGGCTTCACGCGGAAGCGCCAGACGAATTTTTCCAGGTTACTGCCGACTTCTTGGCGTAACACCTCCTCGTGCCAAACCCTTGGCTCCACGCATGAATCCGCCCCGCGCCTTCGTGCCCTTCCGACGTTCCCGCTGCTCCTCTTCCGGCAACTGCACGAACGCATGACACGACTCGCTGCACGTTCCTTGCGAAGTTTCTTGGCAAACGTCACACTGAATCATCAAGATGTTGCACGTGGGATTGCAACAATTCACATGCGTATCACAAGGCTCCCCGCAAGTATGGCAATGCGCAATGACGTCGTCTGAAATGCGCTCCGCCATGCGTTCGTCAAACACGAAATTCTTCCCCACAAACTTGTTGCGGATTCCAGCCTCCTTGGCTCGACGCGTATACTCAATGATGCCACCCTCAAGTTGGTGGACATTCTTGAAGCCTTTGTGCTTGAGGTAGGCGCTTGCCTTTTCGCAACGAATACCCCCGGTGCAATACATCACGATGTTGGTGTCCTTTTGGTCTTGGAACATCTCCTCCACCATGTCAATCTCCTCCCGGAAGGTGTTCACGTCCGGACAAATCGCGCCCTCGAAATGCCCCACCTCGCTTTCGTACGAATTCCGCATGTCAATGAGGACCGTGTCTTCACGATCCGTCATCTCATTGAACTCCTCCGCCTTCAAGTGCTTGCCGCAGTCGGTGACGTCGAACGCCCCGTCCTCCAACCCATCCGCCACGATCTTTTCACGAACACGAACAATGAGCTTGAAAAAACTCTTCCCCTGTTCCACGGCCACGTTCAACCGCAGGTTGGGCAACCACCCGAGACCGTCGATGTGCGCCTTGAAATCCTCGAATCGCTCAGAAGGAAGTGAGATTTGGGCGTTGATTCCCTCCTTGGCCACGTACGTACGCCCCAACACCTCCAACCTTTCCCACGCCTCATACAATTCGTTCCGCGTCCGCTGAGGATCCTCGAGATGGACATAGCGGTAAAAGCTCAACGTCGTTCGTGGACGGGTGTCCGCCTTCATGCGTTCGAGAAGCACGCGACGGTCTTCAATGTTGTGTAGACGTTTCATACCGCAACAAAGGTACGGCAGGCCCTCACGCTGCATTTTGAGGTTTGTTGGATTTCGTTGTGACACCCGAGGCCTTGTCCCGTTGCATCTTGGGAACAAACCCAGAGACCTCAAATCATGTTGGAGTTTTGCAAAACCGTCTTGACGCGCGCGAGCATTGACCGACGCCTGTTCGCCCGAGAGCTCAAAAAGAGCTTCTCCTTTTTGAGCTATGACGATGCCTTGGAACTCAAAACGTGGGCCTTGGCCATGTACTCCAAAAAGTATGCCCAGTTGATTGTTGCCACCTTTGCCGCTGTGCATGCCATCGACGCCTGAGTAGGGCGCGCGCAACCCATTGGAGGTATCTTTGCGTTCGTAATGCAAACACGGATACAATGAAACACCTTTTCTCACTTCTCTCGTTGGGTTGGATGATCTCGATGACCTGGGCCCAAACCGACACCTACCTCTCTCTCGAGATTAGCGCGGAAGGCGCCTCCGAGGAGGACATTGTCGCGGTCACATTGGAAACTCAACCCAGCATGTTGGACGGCACGGCGAGTATCCTCTTGATGGGAGACGAAGAGCAATACGTCATGTTTGCTTTGCCCATGGGAACAATGCAAGGCACCGTCACAGCATCGTTTGTGGATTGTCAAGGCGATTCGATGGTTGCCGAAACCTTCATGATCTACGCAGGTGCTGACAGCGCAGGCTTGCCCCTTCTCCAGGCTGAACTTGAACTTCCGTACTGCGACGAGGAAGACGAAGATGAAGAGTTCGAAGGTTGGGACGACGACCTTGACCTTGACGCCCTCCAAGCCTACCTCGACAGCCTGTGCGGTCAGGTGCTCAACCCCGACGCCTGGATGTATTGCGGCCTTCTCGAGTCCCTCACTGACTGCACAAGCGGCGACACACTCGCGTGCCTCGAGTTGGACGAATGGTTGGACGACGTGGAGTGGACATGGCAAGAGGACGAGGAGGAAGAGGAGTTCGATTGCAACGCCGTGTTCACTGTGATCCAAGCGATTGACAACGACAGCTTACCCATCTCAAACCTCTTGTGGGTTTACGTTTACGACTACGACGACGACAACGCATACTTGTGGAGCTTCGGCGACGAGGGAACCAGCACAGACCCCTTCCCCACATGGAACTACGAAACGGACGGCCCTTACGAATTGTGCCTGACGGTCTCCAACGATGAAGACAGCTGCAGCAGCACCTTCTGTCAAACCCTGTCGGTCGACTCCCTGGGTTGGTGGACCGGCCTCGTGGACGGATTCACGATCAACGTGTTCGATGCCAGCACAGGCGGAAGTATCAGTAACATGCCCCTCGCTCAGGAGAACGCTGTCTCCCTTTCTCTTTACCCCAACCCAGTTCACGGGGGAGACCTGGGCCTGGAGTGGACGGCCAACGTGTCAAGCGCAGCGATTGTCGACGTTCTCGGATTGGATGGCCGCATCTTGGCAACGCGTTCCTGGAATGTGGTTCCAGGCACCCAGCGCACATCGATCGACGTGAGCTCCCTCCCTTCTGGAGTCTATGTGGTGCGCCTCTCAGCCGGTGACCTTCAGCGAGTCCAACGCGTGGTGATTCGCTAATTGACCAGCATTTCTTCAAAAACCCTCGCCTTCCAGCGGGGGTTTTTTCATGCCCAAAAACGCGATGTTGCGCTTCAGGCCCTCCAGCCCTGTGCGCTTCACCGCACTGTGGCGAAACACCTCTCGGAATACCTCTTCCGTCAAATCCTCCCAGTCCGACTTTGTCATGTCGAGCAAGCGTGGGTGGGGTGCAAACCGTGGTTCCGCCGTCGGACTGGCATGTCTGTTCCAAGGACAAACCTCTTGACAGATATCACACCCAAACATCCAATTCTCCATATGACCCTTCACAGGTTCAGGAATCGCTCCTCTGAGTTCAATGGTGAAATAACTGATGCACTTGCTTCCGTCTACGACATAGGGCTTGATGATTGCATCCGTAGGGCAAGCATCAATGCATCGCGTACAGGTGCCGCAATGGTCCGTCACCGGCGCGTCGGGTTCTAGCTCCACGTCGAGCAGCATCTCCGCCAAGAAGAAATAGCTCCCGCAATTCTTGTTGAGCAAAAGGCTGTTCTTGCCAATCCAACCAAGCCCCGAACGCTCAGCCCATGCCCGTTCCAAGATTGGCGCCGAATCGACGTATACCCTTCCCTCCACCTCACCCCATTCTTCCCGCATCCCCTTCAACAACTCCTTCAGTTTCCACTTCAGAACAAAATGATAATCTTCCCCATAGGCGTATTGGGCGATCCGTGGGGCGTCAGGGTCTGCAGCGACGCGAGGGTTGTGGTAATTGAAAAGCAAACTGACGACCGAACGCGTCCCCGGCAACAACTTTCGCGGGTCCAAACGCTTGTCGAAATTCCCTTCCATGTAGGACATCTCGCCGTGCATACCCTGCCTGAGCCATGACTCCAAGCGAGGTGCCTCCTCGGTTAACTCGTCTGCGACCGAAATACCTACAGACGTGAACCCGAGCTCTTGGGCACGACGCTTAAGCCACGCCGCACGCTCCTCCCCAAGATGCCGAGATTTGCCCATGGTCAACCGCCAAACAAGTCTCCCGAACCCGCAGACGGATTCCGGCCCATGTGTGCGTACGCCGCAGCGGTCGCCTGACGCCCCCTCGGGGTGCGCACCAACAAGCCCTCTTGAATGAGGTAAGGCTCGTAGACTTCTTCCAGCGTGCCCGGGTTTTCTCCAATGGCCGTGGCCAGCGTACCGGCACCCACAGGACCACCCTTGAATTTGTCGATGATCGCCGATAAAATGCGATTGTCCATCTCGTCCAACCCCTTCTTATCTACCTGAAGAGCATCCAGAGCGTACGCAGTCACCTCAGGGTCAATGCGTCCCGATCCCTTCACTTGGGCGAAGTCTCGCACACGTCGAAGAAGCGCATTGCTGATTCGGGGCGTCCCTCGGCTCCGGGAAGCAATCTCGTAAGCGGCCGTACCGTCAATGTCAATGTTCAAGATTCCTGCAGACCGTTCCACAATGTCCGTCAGGGTTTTGGCATCGTAGTACTGCAACCTCAGGTTGATTCCAAACCTCGCCCGGAGCGGAGCTGTCAACAAACCCGACCGCGTTGTGGCCCCCACCAAGGTGAACGGATTGAGGTCGATTTGAACCGTTCGTGCGTTGGGTCCCGTGTCGATTACAAGGTCAATCCGGTAATCCTCCATGGCGCTGTAGAGGTATTCCTCCACCACAGGAGACAGACGATGAATTTCGTCAATGAATAGCACATCGTTGGGCTCGAGACTGGTCAGCAATCCTGCAAGGTCACCTGGCTTGTCCAACACGGGACCAGACGTGGTTCGAATGGCCACCCCCATTTCGTTGGCCACGATGTTGGCCAACGTCGTCTTCCCAAGTCCAGGAGGCCCGTGCAGCAGCACATGATCCAAGGCCTCGGCACGCTGGCGTGCCGCGAGCACAAACACGCGTAGATTATCCATGGCCGCGCGCTGGCCCGTGAAATCTTCAAACCGTGCGGGCCGCAGGACGCGGTCCAAATCCCCGTCCGAGGCCTGTTCGGCTTCTCCCCTCACGTCAAAATCGTCGTCCTGTAGCATCACAGCCAAGTTACCAAGTCCAGAGATGAAAAAGCCCCCACCAACGTGAGGGCTTTTCCAACGCGCCATTCACAGGCCGCATGCGACATGATGGCACTTAGTGTGCCGTCTCCCCGGCCTTCAAGGGTACCGTTTGAGGAACGAAATCCTCGTCAAAATCTGGATTGCTATAGTCATAAGCCCAACGATGAACCTCGGGGAGCGAGCCTGGCCAGTTTCCATGAACGTGCTTCACAGGAGTTGTCCACTCCAACGTATTGGCCTTCCATGGATTCTCTGTAGCCACCTGACCACGGAAAATGCTGTAAAAGAAGTTGAACAAAAAGGGCAGTTGACCCAGCGCACCAATGATGGCGAACGTAGAAATGATGGGCTGCAAGTCCATCACGAAGTCCAAATACTCAAACGCACTGTAGTCGTAGTAACGCCGTGGCGCACCCGCCATTCCCACGAAGTGCATGGGGAAGAACACGCCATAACCACACACGAGCGTGATCCAGAAGTGCGCGTACCCCAACTTCATGTTCATCATTCGCCCAAACATCTTGGGGTACCAATGGTACACCCCGGCGAGCATGCCGAAAATGGCACTCATCCCCATCACAATGTGGAAGTGCGCCACCACAAAGTAGGTGTCGTGCACGTTCACATCCAAGGCCGAGTCTGCCAAGATGATTCCCGTCAATCCGCCTGTCACAAATGTGCTCACCAGACCAATTGAGAACAACATGGCTGGCGTGAACCGCAAATTGCCCTGCCAGAGCGTTGTGATGTAGTTAAAGGCCTTCACTGCAGAGGGAATGGCGATCAACAAGGTGGTGAACACAAACACCGATCCCAAGAATGGGTTCATGCCAGTCACGAACATGTGGTGACCCCACACAATGAAACTTAGGAAGCCGATACCGAGAATTGACCCAATCATGGCCTTGTACCCAAAGATTGGCTTGCGCGAGTTCGTCGCAATGATTTCCGAACTGATTCCCAGGGCTGGCAACAACACGATGTACACCTCAGGGTGACCCAAGAACCAGAACAAGTGTTGATACAAGATGGGACTACCCCCCGTGACATCCAGTGCCTCTCCACCGATGAAGATGTCGCTCAGGTAGAACGCAGTTCCCATGGAGCGGTCCATCAGCAACAAGACCACCGCTGAAACGAGCACGGGGAACGACAACACGCCCAGGATGGCAGTCACCAAGAATGCCCAAATCGTCAATGGAAGACGCGTCATGCTCATCCCCTTCGTCCGCAAGTTGACCACTGTGACGATGTAGTTCAATCCGCCGAGCAACGAGCTTACGACAAACAGCGTCATGGAAATCAACCACAAGGTCATTCCCATGCCGGAACCTGGCATCGCTTGGGGCAAGGCGCTCAGCGGAGGATACACCGTCCATCCCCCGGAAGCAGCACCTCCCTCGACAAACAAGGAGAAAATCATGATCACACTGGACACGGCAAAGAACCAGTAGCTCAACATGTTCAAGAATCCCGAAGCCATGTCCCGTGCTCCAATCTGAAGGGGAATGAGCAGGTTGCTGAAGGTTCCTGACAAGCCACCCGTCAACACAAAGAACACCATGATGGTGCCGTGGATGGTCACAAGAGCCAAATAGGCATTTCTATCCAGAACTCCTCCAGGCGCCCACTTGCCTAGGAATGTTTCAAGAATGGCAAAGCTCTCACCAGGCCAGCCGAGCTGCAATCGAAAGAAAACGGAAAGCATCACAGCAATCACTCCCATGACAACCGCTGTCATCAGGAATTGCTTAGAGATCATTTTGTGATCTTGGGAGAAGATGTACTTCGAGACGAAGCTCTCTTCGTGGTGTGCGTGTCCAGCCATGTTCAAAGGGTTGCTGATTCTTCGTTGTCTTTCGTGGCAACCTCTGCACGGGCGTCAGGGTTGACCATGTTTGGCTTTTCCGCCAAAAATTCGTCTTGAGACTCGAGCCAGGCGTTGTAAGCCTCCTCACTCTCAACCACCACCTTCATTTGCATGTTGAAGTGGGCCGCTCCACAGACCTTGTTGCAAAGCAAGATGTAATCGAAGTCTGGGTCGTTCAAAATCGTCCGCATGCTGTCCGTGGTGATCGTGGGAGTCATCTTAAACCGCGTGGGTACACCGGGAACCGTGTTCATTTGGGCCCGGAAATGTGGCATGTATGCGCTGTGAATCACATCCCTCGAACGGAAGACAAACTCAACCTCACGTCCCACGGGCAGGTGAAATTCTCCCTTCATGATCTTGTCATCCATTCCAGCTTCCCAAGCGGACACACCTCCGTCGTAATCAAACGGCTTCACCTCCATGATGCGCTGACGATGGCGCTTCAAGCGGTGAAGCTTGTCCTCCTTCGCTTCAACGGCTGCCTCTGAAAGAACGACCACATCATTGCTTCCCAAACGATGTTCTAGTTCCCACAGCCGGGCTTCCAACAAGGCCTGATGCTCCGCATTCATGCCATGTTCGTCATGTCCATGGCCCTCATCGCCATGATCGCCTGCATGTCCATGACCCCCGTGTCCATGGTCGCCGTGCAGCGAAGCTTGGATGTCCTCGATTTCCGCCAACAATCGGCCACGTTCGTGCGCCAATTCTGATTCGATGCTTGCGATTTGGCCTTCAATTTCTTCCAAAGCCTCGGCAACCCCGTCGGATGTCACAATGCCCAATGGATTGGCAGGCGTAATCAAATTGAAATTCGCCAAACCAAATTCACCATCTGCTCCTGGATAACGAGCGGTCCAATCGAATTGCTTCGAATACACCTCCACCCTCAAGGCATCCTCGGCTGGTTCCCCAGTCATCTCATTCCATGTCCTCAGGCCGTAAATGATGATGACAGCCAAGACGATGGATGGAATAACCGTCCAAATCAACTCCAAACGGTTGTCATGCGCGAAAAATTTGGCCTTTCGCGTTTTGTCGTAACGGTATTTGTTGGCGAACAAGAACAGCGCTGTGTTCACCAGGAAGAAGACCGCAATGATGATGTACATGTTGAATGACATCAACGTGTCTACAGCCTCCCCATGCGCTGAGGCCGAGGGGGGTGCATAATCTCCATACCGGACCAAGAGCCACACAAAGGAGGCATAAAAAAGCACCATGAAGACGACAAACAAACTACCATTGAGGCGAGAATCTGCCTCGCTGATGTCTTCCTCCTTCTTGTTTCGAATGAGAGCCGTCAACTGACCTACTTTGGCCAATTGAGCCAGGGCAATAACCCCAGCGATGACGACGAGAAGCGTGATGAGTTTCATGAGATCGTCTGTTGTCTAAATCAATAATGGAGTTCCATGCTCTCTTGAAGCATCGGATGGTTTTTGCTGATGAGAGGAGCCTTCGCCAACGTGGCGAAGGTTCGATTCATGAACAGCCCCAAGAAGCCTAGGAACATTCCCACTTCAAAGAAACCAAAGTGGTTGTGATCAAACATGGTTCCTGGAATGACGAGCAGGTACACGTCCACAAAGTGGGCAACGAAGATGAGCAAGCCTACAGGCACCACAAATCGAGGGTTTCGCTTGGCGTCACGCGCAATCAAGGTGTAGAATGGAACTGCGAAGTTGATGAAGAACATGACCAAAAATGGCACCTTGTAATCGCCCAAAATGCGACTCATGTAGTACGTCACTTCCTCTGGAATGTTGGAATACCAAATCAACAAGAACTGGCTCACCCACAAATAGCTCCAAAGCATGGAGATGGCAAACATCCACTTGCCCAAATCGTGCATGTGGCTTTCATTCACCTCTTGGAAATAGCCCTTGCTTCTCAACCAAAGCATCGACAAGTTGGTGAAAATGATGAAGCTCACCCACATGCCACTGAACACATACCAACCAAAGAGGGTGCTGAACCAGTGCGTATCTATGGACATGATCCAATCCCAAGCCAACGTTGAACTGAAGACCGCGAAGAAGACCAAAAACAAAGCCCCGCGTCGGTATTGCTTGTAGTGCAAATCCAAGTTGGGCGCCTCATCCTCCTTCAACGACCACGTCCGAAACAAACGGGCGAAAATCAAGAACGTTGCGAGATACGCGACTGTGCGAAGCCAGAAAAACCCGTCGGCGAAGTACGCCGCCTTGCCCGCAATCACGTGGTCGTAGTTGGGGTTCAACACGGCACCCTCCACCATCTCATCCACATAATCAACATGATCTCCATGGTCCACCATGTACTCGTGGTACAGGGTGTGGTCCATCCAATGGTAGAGGTGATGAGCGTGAAACCTGCCCGCCACAAGAACAATCACAATCACCGCAGCACCCCAGGGCAAGAAGCCCCAAAGGGCTTCGAACCAACGCTTGAGTACGGCAGACCATCCGCTCTCTGTGGCGTATTGCAAGGCGTAGAAAAACAACGCCGCCAATGCGATGCTGAAGTAGAAGAACCCATTGATCAACAGGTTGGCCCACCAACGCTGGTGGTGATCGCTGTGGTCCGTGAGGAAGCCACCTACCAGGGCGATGACCCCAATGGCCATCAAGACCTGGGTCACGAGCTTCAGACGTCCTTCAAACTTGAATTCCATGATCAGTTGTTCATTGCCATGGCGCCCTCAGCCGCCGGTTCAACCATGTTGCCTGCCTCGTCAAACTCAGGCATTTCTCCTCCGTTTTGGAGTACTTTGATGTATTCGATGACCAACCAGCGGTCCCTCTGGGACAACTGCGACGCGTGCGAGCCCATGAGACCCTTGCCGTAGGTCAACGTGTGGTACATCTTGCCCACAGGGAGGTCCTTCAATTTGTCAGCGTACGACGGAATGCCCGCAATGTGACCGTTTTTGGACAACGCACCATCACCCTTGCCCTCTGCTCCGTGGCATTGGCTGCACATCTTCTCGTAAATCTCCATGCCAGCCTCAATGTGCGCCTTGGTCGTCATCAATGGGCTGACGAGTTCCGCACCAGCAGCTTCATACCCTTCAGGCGTGTTGGGATAGGCGTAGGGAAGGCCAAACGCCTTGTTCTCACCCACGAAGGCAATCGTACCTGCCACAGGCATGCGCGCACTCGGGGTGCTGCGCTGAGCCGAGGCAACGCCCTCGGTCACGTAATATGGGTCCATGCCATAGTCCACGTACGCCTCCACCGCGGGCGAACGGTACATGTCGGGCATGTATTCTAATCCCGGACTGTTTGGGTCCGTGACACACCCCGTCATGACCGCCACGAAAGCAGCCACAGGGGCGACAAAGTTCCAACGCTTTGACATGGTTTAGGCGTCTTTGATGCTGAGTTCGAGCAAGTCCGTCGTGCGAATCGCTGATTCGAGTTCGTCCGCAGACATGCTGTTGTTGTCGGTTGTGATTTCGACCACGAATTTGTCGTCCGTGGTGCGCGGATCGGGGTTGGTGGCAGGCATGCCCGGCAACGTACCATTCCGCAAGAGGTAGGTGATGGCCATGCCGTGAGCGCCGCACAACACCGAGAATTCGAAGGTCACTGGAATGAAGGCCGTGATGTTTTCAACCAGAGAGAAGCTCGGCTTTCCTCCGATGTTCATGGGCCAATCGTTGATCATGAAGTACCACATGCCGAGCAACGCAAGAGACGTGCCGGTCATGGCGTACATGAACGAGGCAATGGCCAAACGCGTGCGCTTCACCCCAATGATGGGGTCAATGCCGTGAATGGGGAATGGCGAAAAAACATCCTTGACGCGGATGCCTTGACCCACCAACGTCTTGGCCGCAGCCATCACCTTGGCGTCGTCGTCATACATGACGTGAAAGATCTTGCTCATTGGGCCTGCTCTTTTTTGTAAGACTCACCGCTCGACTTCAAAATCGTCTTGAGCTCGTTCAACGCCAACACGGGGAAGAACCGAGCAAACGCGAGGAACAACGTCAAGAAAATGCCGATGGTGCCGATGAAAATGCCGATGTCAATGCTTGTGGCGTGGAACTCCCCCCAGCTCGAGGGCAGGTAGTCCCGGTGAAGCGATGTGACGATGATCACGTAACGCTCAAACCACATGCCGATGTTCACCACAATCGACAACGCAAACGTGGCCACCAAGCTGCGGCGAATTTTTTTGAACCAGAACAACTGGGGGCTGATCACGTTGCACGTCATCATCATCCAGTAGGCCCAACTGTAAGGACCGCTAAAACGGTTGATGAACGCGTAGCTCTCGTATTCTACGCCGCTGTACCACGAAATGAACAGCTCCGTCAAGTACGCGACACCCACAATGGATCCCGTCACGATGATGACGATGTTCATGTACTCGACGTGTTTGACATGGATGTAATTCTCGAGCTTCATGCCCTTGCGCATGATCAGGAGCAACGTCTGCACCATCGCAAAACCCGAGAAAACAGCACCAGACACGAAGTACGGCGGGAAGATCGTTGTGTGCCATCCCGGAATGACCGATGTCGCAAAGTCCATCGAGACAATCGAGTGCACCGAGAACACCAGCGGTGTGGCGATTCCCGCAAGCACCAAGCTGACCTCTTCAAAACGCGTCCAATGCTTGGCCCGGCCACTCCAACCAAAACTCAGAATGCCATAGATTTTCTTGGCAAGCGGTTTGGTCATTCGATCGCGAATCGTCGCGAAATCAGGAATCAATCCGATGTACCAAAACACAAGCGACACCGAGAAGTACGTCGAGATGGCGAATACGTCCCACAAAAGCGGGCTGTTGAAGTTCACCCACAGCGATCCAAACTGGTTGGGCAGGGGCAACACCCAGTAGCTCACCCAAATCCGGCCCATGTGGATGCCTGGAAATACCGCCGCCATGATCACGGCAAAGATGGTCATGGCCTCAGCCGAGCGGTTGATGGCCATCCGCCACTTTTGGCGGAAGAGCAGGAGCACCGCAGAAATCAACGTTCCGGCGTGACCAATCCCGACCCACCACACGAAGTTGGTGATGTCCCAGGCCCAGTCGACCGTCTTGTTCAATCCCCACACTCCAATTCCTGTGCCGAGCAGGTACAGGATGCATCCCACGCCGTAGAGCGCAATGATGCTGGAGATGGTAATCATGATTTTCCACCCGAGAGGGGCGGGTCCCATGATAGGCCCCACAACGTCATCAGTGATGTCCTTGTAGGTCTTGTGCCCCAGAATCAGGGGCTCGCGAATGGCTGCTTCTCTCTGCATGACGAGGGGATCAGGCTTCGTTGATTTCAGTGTTCCGGACCTTCGTCATGTAGTAGATGTTGGGCTGGATGCCCACCTCTTCCAGGGCGTGGTAGGAACGGTTGTTCTTGGAGTTGGTCTTGACCTCCGACGCGTTGTCGTTGAGGTCACCAAACGTGATGGCGTTTGTAGGGCACGCTTCGGCGCAAGCCGTCTTGATGGCTCCGTCCACCACAGGTGTGCCATTCTTTTTGGCCTCCAACTTGCCATCTTGGATGCGTTGCACACACATGCTGCACTTCTCGATGACCCCCCGTGCACGCACTGTGACGTCGGGGTTCAACACGAGACGCGTCAGACTGTCTTGCGACGGATTGATGTGCTGGAACTTGGCGTAACCTTGGTAGTTGAACCAGTTGAATCGGCGCACCTTGTAGGGGCAGTTGTTCGCGCAGTAGCGCGTACCGATGCAACGGTTGTACGTCATTTGGTTGAGGCCCTCGTTGCTGTGGGTCGTTGCCGCGACAGGACAAACCGTCTCGCATGGCGCATGGTTGCAGTGCTGGCACATCATCGGCATGTGAACCGTCTGTGGGTTCGCCGAGGGGTCCTCCATTTTGGTGTAGGACGCAATCACGCCCACGCCTTCTTCCGCGCCGCGTTCTTGCGACCAGTCTGAAGCGTAGTAGCGGTCAATGCGCATCCAGTGCATGTCGCGGTGGCGACGAACCTCGTCCTTGCCAACCACAGGCACGTTGTTTTCGATGTGGCACGCCGTCACACACGCGCTACAACCCGTGCAGGTCGTGAGGTCGATGGTCATGCCCCAGCGGTGCCCGACACCCTCCACGGGGTGGCTGTGCCACAAGTCGAATGCCGAGGTCTTCTTTCCGTCGCTGGCGTTGATCACGCCATCTCCGTTGACATCCGCGTGAACGTTCAACGTGTGATTCTTGTTCCATGAGGCCTGTCCCTTGGGCTTGCTGGCCTCTGCGAGGTAACTGCCAAACGTCGTCTCCTTCACCACGCTGTCGCGGTCCATGACCGTGTTGTGAATTTGGGTGGCAGCAAGTGCGTATTCCAAACCAGTGGCCTCGACCGAAACGTCGTAGGCGTCGTACCGAGGCACTCCGCCGTTCAACGTTGCAAATCCGAAGACATTCGCACCGATGGGCATGGGCTTGCCGTCGGCAGTCAGGAGATGGTCGCCATGTTCACCCGTGGCAAATGCGGCCCGACCAATGTTCTCGCCACCGTCACCGCGCCCGTATCCCAGAGCGATGCCAACGGTGCCTGGGGTTTGGCCAGGTTGCATGAAGGCGGGAAGCTCGACTGACTGGCCGTTCACCGTCACTTTCACCACCGAAGCTTTGTCGCGCTGAGCGATGTACGTATTGAGACCCATGGCCTCCATGTCCACGCGGGCCATGGTCACATAGTTGTCCCACGTCACCTTCGAGATAGGGTCAGGGGTTTCCTGCAACATGGGGTTGCCTGCCTGGTCACCCGAACCGATGGCCTGCTTTTGGTAAAGTGCCAATTCAAAGGCGCCTCCCTTCGCGGCGCTCAAACGTCGCACCGAGGCGCTCACGTCGTTGCCCAACGCCGGTGCTGACACAGGCATCTCCTCGCCAGTCATGTAGAAACCGTCATGCAATGAACCGTTCCACGCGCTGTCGTTGTACATCGCATCGGTGGTGTAGCCCGCACTGTGTGTTGTGCGAATCACATCGTACCACGCCATGGGCTGTCCAGACCAAGCCATGAAGCTCTCACCTGCAGCTCGCGTGTCGAACAAAGGTTGGATGGTTGGCTGGGACAAATCAATGCGCGTTCCTCCAATGCGGAGGTCCATCCAATTTTCCAACCAGTGATGGTCTGGTGCCATCGCGATGCAACGCGACGCGGTTTCGTCGGCCAAGCCAGCTGTGCTCAGACTGAACTTGACCTTGCCAAGGCCCGCACGGAAAGACTCCTTGTCCGCAGCATGGTAAGCAGGGTTGGTGCCATGCACAATCAACGCCGAGACCCGTCCGGCATTCATGTCGGAAACGAGTTGGGCAAATGCGGCATCATCGCCCGCAAACAGGCCTTCGCCGTTGTATTTCACCGTCGTACCATCTGCGCCAAGCGCCGTGTTGATGGCAGCAGCCACCAATTGCGCATCAAGATCATTGGAACCGGCAACCACCAATCCGGCAGACCCCGCATTCTTCAAATCTGCTGCTGCCGCGCGAACCGCATTTGCAATGCCCTCGCTCAACCCAGACACGTTGCCTGTGCCTGTGACAATCCCGTGCAGCGCCGCCAACACCCTTCCACTCTCGGAAGGCTTCACCATGGTGCGGGAGTCCGCGTTGGAACCCGTCAAGCTCATCGTCGTTTCAAACGCATGAAGCTTGGACATCTCGCCATTCTCTGGACGGCGGCTCTTCGCCCACTCAGGCGCGTAGTAGACAGCATCACCCCACGTACCCAAGAAGTCCGCACCAACAGTCACCACAGCCTTGGCCGCGGCGAAGTCAAACCCTGGGAAGCCGTCCACGCCTGTGTGCTGCTTGGCCGCCATGCGCAGCGCACTGTGGCTGACCGCATCGACCTGAAGATGTTCAGCGCCATGTGTCGCACAGAATGTATCGATGCTGCGCTTCAATGAGGGGCTCAAGACGGTGTTGGTCAACACCACCTTGCGTCCTCCACCCGCAAATCCCTTCGCCACTTCCTTGTCCAAGTCCGCCCACGTTGAGCCAGCTCCACCAAGGTGAGGCCCCTGAAGGCGTGCGCTGTCGTAAAGGCCCATGACCGAAGCGTTGACGCGCACGTTGGCGCGTCCCACCCCTGTGGCCGTGTTGCTCTTGATGAAAATGGGTCGGCCCTCGCGGGTCTTGACCAACACGTTCACGTAGTCGTGGCCATTGTAGTAGGTCGAGGCATAGTGGTTGGCCACCCCAGGCGTCAAGCCCTCGGGCTTGTTCACGTAAGGGATGGACTTCACCACAGGGGTTTCACACGCCGCCAATGTGGCCGCAGCGAGCGAAAATCCCATGAATTTCAAAAAGTCACGACGCCCCGTCGTGGCCGAGGTGAGGTTCTCGTTGCCGAGCATCTCGTCAACGGCCTCATGTTGGGGGAACTCCTGACCTTGCAGCGTTTGGAACGCCTCCGTTTGATGGAGGTCATCGAGTCCTGTCCAGTAGCGTTTCGTGTTCGCCATAGTGAATCGAATCAGTCGGGTTCTAGGTCTTGGGGATCAGTAGTGGCACTTGGAGCATTCCCAGCCCCCGAGTTCCTTGACCGTGATTTTGTCGTCTTCCAAAATGCGGCGCAACTCCTCGTTGCCTCGCACGTCGTCTTTCATGCGGTTGTGCATCTCCTCGTAGTACGCGCTGCTCGCGAGGTCGATGGATGCCTTGTTGTGGCACTCAATACACCAACCCATGGTCAGGGTGGGCTTGCTCAGTTGGATAAGCCCAGGGTACTTGTCAACAAGCGTGTTGATGTGATCCACTGACGCGATACGCCCCGCACTCCACGTCTCCACATCGCCGTGGCAGTTCTGGCATTGGAGGCCCCCGACCACCACGTGCTGCTGGTGGCTGAAGTATACGTGGTCGGGCAGGTTGTGGACTTTGTTCCACTTGATGGGTTCTCCTCCAAAGCTTGTTTGAGGTGACGAATAACCGTTGTTTCCTTCACCATCGAGGTACGTCCCTGTCTCGGGGTCAAACCCAATCGCCGCGTAGATTTTGCCAATCTCCACCTCGCCATAACGCTTGCCCTTTTTCACAGCCTTGTGGCAATTCATGCACACGTTGGTGCTCGGAATGCCGGCGTGTTTCGATTCGTAGGCGCTGTGGTGACAGTACTTGCAATCCACCTCGTTCTCGCAGACGTGCACTGAGTGAATAAATTTCACAGGCTGCTCCGGCAGGTAGCCTTCATACACGCCCACACCCATCAGTGCACCGTAGCCTTGAACCACGGCGTAGGCCACGATGAACAATCCCAAGACAGACACAAACACCATGTTGTTCCAGGCCCATCCCTTGAGACGGGTCAGGTACCCAAGATCCTCAAGTGGCTCCTGGCCTTGACCTTCACGCAGCGCATTGGTGAGCGAACGGTTGACACCGGAAGCGCTCAAGGCAATCACCAAAAACAACACCAAAAGTGTGATGAACCACAATGTGCTGCTGTCCTTCGACTCGGAGACAGGCGTTTCGTCGATGTTGATACATCCATTGCCTGCAGCCGCCACGTCTGAAGCCACGTCTGGTGGGTTTTGGACATACGCCATGATGTCGCGAACGTCGTCCGCCGAAACCGCCTGCGCACTCATCCAGCCATACGTTCCAACGTACCGATCGACCAAGGATTTGACGTACGCATCTCCTGTAGCCGCTGCTCCTTGGGGATTCTGAATCCACTGGATCAAGATCTCGTCGCTCGACGACCAACGATCCCTGACCCCAGCCAATCCTGGCGCTGCCAAAACTTCGTTGGTGACCTTGTGACAAGACGCGCAGTTGACGTTGAACAACGACTGGCCATTTTCCACGTCGCCTCCCTCCCAAATGGACTGCCCTGACAAGGTCTGAGCTCCCATGAAAGTGGCGAAAGTGAGGATGCGCAAAGCCCCGCGAAGGAGGTCAGTGCACTGTGTTTTCTTGTTTCGCATGTCGATTGAGTACCCTCTCAATTTGTGCGCGAAAATAAGCCAAACGCTAGGGCTCACGCTAACATGTCACATGAATGTCATGAACAACGGGCATTTAGAATCATTCCAAACCGCCACGTCCTCACACAAACCATTCATCAACAGCGCATTGAAAAATTAGGCGAAAACCGCTTCGTCCGCAATGCACACATCCCGCTCTGCGGGATACCTTTGCTTGCGAACCCCATGCTGAAACCCATGACGAGCCACTCCCTGTTTGTGACCCTGATGACGATGGGCTTGATTGGCGGGGGATGTACGTCCTCCCTGCGTGCTCAAACGGATTCTTCGGCCACATCACCCGTGGATGCGCAATGGTGGCGTGGTTTGTTTCGCAGCCAAGGGAACGCTTCGACCCCCGCAGCCACTGATGCCTCGGCCAAAACTCTTCCACCAACGAGTGTAGGGTTGGACTCCGACTCGATCGAAGGGTCAGGTTCTTCTCCCGAATTTCCTGTACTCGGAACCTCGCCATGGCGTCCCGTCGATTCCCCGGGAACTCTTGAATGGGTGATGTCGCGAGACATTGCCACACTGGATTCCATCGACCGTTCATCCCCAGCAATGATGCAGGGATATCGCATTCAAATCTATTTTGGCACCCTGGCCGAGGCTCGCTCTGTTCGGGCTTCATTTCGCCGTGACCACGCGGACGTCGCCTGCCAACTTGTACCGGTCACCCCCAATTACGCCGTTACGGTGGGCAATTACCGAGACAAATGGGAAGCCATGAGGGATTTGCACGCTCACCAGATGATGGAAACATACCCCCAAGCGTTGGTGGTTCCAAGTGAAATTGACTTGCCGTCGCTCCACCCATGAATTGACACATTTCGGGGGCTCCAATGCCGCCCCTGCTGCGACACGAAGGAGTCCTCAGTCGTCCAGGGTCTGCTTCACCTCGACTTCCTCATAGGCTTCCACCACGTCTCCGACTTTGATGTCGTTGAATCGATCGATGTTCAAGCCGCATTCGAAGCCTTTGGCGACTTCCTTCACATCGTCCTTGAATCGCTTCAAAGAACCAAGCTCTCCCGTGTACACCACGACCCCGTCTCGAATGACCCGAACCTTGCTCGAGCGGAAAATTTTGCCGTCCGTCAGGAAGCAACCCGCAATGGTTCCCACCTTGGAAATTTTGAAGGTCTCTCGAATCTCCGCGGTTCCCACAATGTTTTCCTCGATTTTGGCCGAAAGCAGACCCTCCATGGCGTCACGCATCTCTTCAATCGCCTGGTAGATGATCGAGTACAACTTGATTTGGACCTCCTCGTTCTCCGCAAGCTTGCGCGCAGAGCCTGAAGGTCGAACCTGGAAACCGATGATGATTGCACTGGAAGCTGAGGCCAACAACACGTCCGAATCTGAAATCTGGCCCACCGCCTTGTGGATGATGTTCACCTGAACCTTTTCCGTGCTCAATTTCTGCAGCGAATCGCTCAATGCCTCGATCGAGCCGTCCACGTCTCCTTTGATGATCAAGTTGAGCTCCTTGAATTCTCCCACCTCGATGCGACGACCCAACTCCTCGAGCGTGACTGTCTTTTGGGTACGGACTCCCTGTTCGCGCTGAAGTTGCTGACGTTTGGTTGCAATGGCACGGGCATCCTTCTCGTCTTCAAAGACATTGAATTTGTCGCCAGCGCTCGGCGCACCGTCAAACCCGAGCACTGACACCGGGGCGGCAGGTCCTGCCTCCTCCACGCGCTGGCCCCGTTCGTTGAACATGGCCTTCACCCGTCCGCTGTGCTGACCCGCAAGCATGGCGTCTCCAATGCGGAGCGTACCAGCCTCCACCAACACGTTGGTCACATACCCCCGGCCTTTGTCCAAACTGCTCTCAATCACCGTACCCACGGCGCGCTTGTCAGGATTGGCCTTCAAATCGAGCATTTCCGCCTCGAGAAGCACCTTCTCGAGGAGCTCGTCGACATTGGTGCCCATTTTGGCAGAGATTTCTTGACACTGGTACTTCCCTCCCCAATCCTCCACGAGGATGTTCATTTCTGCCAACTCTTGCTTGATCCGATCCGGGTTGGCCGTTTCACGATCCATTTTGTTCAGCGCAAAAACCATGGGAATCTCCGCGGCTTGAGCGTGATTGATGGCTTCTTTGGTCTGTGGCATGACACGGTCATCTGCCGCGATAACGATGATGGCCAAATCGGTGACCTGCGCACCCCTAGCTCGCATCGCCGTGAATGCCTCGTGACCCGGCGTATCGAGGAAGGTGATCTTCTTGCCGCTGTCAAGTTCGACTGCATAGGCACCAATGTGCTGGGTGATTCCTCCGGCCTCTCCGGCAATGACATTGGCTTTGCGAACGAAATCCAGAAGAGACGTTTTCCCATGGTCCACGTGTCCCATCACGGTCACAATGGGTGAACGGGACTTCAAATCCGCCTCGTCGTCCTCTTCAAGCACAATGCTTTCCTCCACTTCCGCCCCAACAAACTCCACCTCAAAGCCAAATTCCTCGGCAATGACGGTGATGGTATCCGAGTCCAAACGCTGGTTGATCGACACCATGATGCCCAATGTCATGCACGCCGAAATCACTTCGTTCACATTGCGGTCCATCATCGTTGCGAGTTCGGCCACAGTAACGAACTCGGTGATCTTGATGATGCTTTCCTCCATCTGGGATTGCAAGCTGCTCTCCTCGTGACGTTGTTGAATGGCATCCCGCTTTTGGCGGCGCAACTTGGAGGATTTGGACTTCTTGCCACCTGACAGCCTGGCCAGGGTGGCGCGAATTTCCTTTTGGATGTCTTCTTGGCTGACCTCCTTCTTTGGTTCGTTCCTTTTGCCGCGCGTGGAACCTGGACCGGTCTTGGCGCCTGCGCCAGCCTTGGCCACGTCCACCTTTTTGACTCTTACCCTCTTCCTCTTGCCGTCCTCATTGGACTTGGCAGCGCCCCTCTTTCGCTCGACGGGCAATTCAATTTTACCAACCACCGTGGGTCCGCTCAGCTTTTCAGCCTTGGCTCGAACCACTTCGGGTTCTGGCGCCGGCTTGACCTCTTTGGCTGGCGACTCCTCCGCTGCGGCCTTGGCAACAGCCTCAGCTTTGGAAGGTTCAGCTCCCTTCTTGGGTTCAGCCTTTGCCGATTTGACTGATTTCTTAGGCTTCAGCGCCTCCAAATCCACCTTTCCAACCACTTTAGGTCCTGCATTGACTTCAGGTGCTTCGGGTTGAGACTCGACGGTCTTGGTCGCAGAAGCCGCTGGCGATTCCTCTGGGGCCTTCTTGGAAACCTCAGGGGTTTCGGTGACCTGGGGGGGCGCTGGCTGAGGAGCCTCCGCCTTTTTGGCGGGAACCTCCTTTTCTGCAGCGGGTTTGGCAGCCGTCGATCGCTTGACCACAGGCGCCGCTTCACTCTTGCGAAACTGGCTGAGATCAATCTCGGGCTCTTCGTCTTCTGTTTTTACCTGGGCGCGCTTCTTGGCACTTGCCAACGTGATGCTTTCACGCTCCTGAATGGCCGCGGCACTCCGCTGGGCCTTCTCCTTGATTTCTTTGTCTCCCTGGAAATTGGACAAGACCAAACCGTAGGTCGCCGGATCCAATTTTGTGTTGGGATTGGCCTCGACCTCGATGCCCTTCGTTGCCAAGAACTCGACCACGGTGGAGATTCCGAGGTTGAATTCACGGGCGACTTTGCTTAGACGGACAGGTTTGGTTGCTTCGGCCATGGAGGGGATTTTCAGTGTGAAATTAGGGAGAATTGTTGGGGTTCGGGGAAAGACGAGGGGTGTAGGTTGACGTCAAATTCGCATCAGGCATCCAATTCTGCCTTCAAAATGGAGATGACTTCGCGAATTGTTTCAGCCTCCAAATCCGTCCTTGCAACGAGGTCTTGTTCCTCGAGTTTGAGCACTGAACGGGCCGTATCGCAGCCAATCTTGATGAACTCGTCGAGAATCCACTCGTCAATTTCATCCGCAAATTCCTTGAGTTCAACGTCATCGGCGACCTCATCATCTTCGCGGTACACATCAATGTCGTAGCCCGTCAACAAGCCCGCAAGTTTGATGTTGTTTCCACCCTTTCCAATGGCCAAGCTGACCTGATCTGGCTTGAGGTATACCTCTGCCTTCCCCGTGTCGGGGTGAAGCGCCATGGACGTGATTTTCGCGGGGCTAAGGGCACGCTGAACCAGCAATTCCTCGTTGGACGTGAAGTTGATAACGTCGATGTTTTCGTTGCGCAACTCCCGCACAATGCTGTGGATTCGAGACCCCTTCATCCCGACGCATGCTCCCACCGGATCCACGCGATCGTCGTACGATTCCACAGCGACTTTGGCCCGCTCACCAGGAGCACGAACGATTTTTTTGATCGTGATCAAGCCGTCATAAATTTCAGGCACCTCCATTTCAAACAAACGCTCCAAGAACTCAGGAGCCGTCCGGCTCAAAATGATTCTCGGGGTGTTGTTGCGCATTTCCACAGCCGCCACCACCGCACGCACGGTGTCTCCCTTCTTGAAAAAATCGCCCGGAATTTGATGCTCCCGTGGCATCACCACTTCGTTGTCCTCGTCGTCCACGAGCAAAATCTCACGCTTCCAAATTTGGTAGACCTCTGCAGTCACAACCTCTCCGACGCGCTCTTTGTACTTCTGGTACAGCGAGTCCTTCTCCATGTCCAGGATACGACCCGCCAAGTTTTGGCGGAGGGACAGCACATTCCGACGACCAAAACTCTCCAGTTTGATTTCCTCGGAGAGATCTTCGCCCACCTCAAAATCATCTTCGACCCGAAGAGCCTCGCTCAATGCCACTTGGGTGTTCTCGTCTTCCACGGCGCCATCTTCCACGATTTCGCGGTTGCGCCAAATCTCCAAATCACCCTTTTCCGGGTTCAAAATGAAATCGAAGTTCTCATCTGAGCCATATCTCTTGATGATCATGTTTCGGAAAACTTCTTCGAGGATGCCCATCAAGGTCTCCTTGTCGATGTTCTTGAATTCTTTGAATTCTGCAAACGATTCCAAAAGGTTCAACTGCATGGTTGACAGAGGATGTGCGGCCTACGCCCGCGGGTTATTGAATGAAATCATCACTTTGGTCCAATGCACGTTGGCAAAGTCAAACACGTGGTTTTCCTCCACCCACTCCTTGGCCTTTCGGCCTTCAATGCGTCGCTTCTCCCGGGTTTGAACCACAAAATGGTCGTCCTCCACGGAGGTCAACACGCCTTCAAGTTTGGCCCCTTCCACGGGCATGACCGCGACCTCACGACCCAAGTTTTTGACATATTGGCGGTGAAGCTTCAAGGGTTGATCCAAGCCCGGCGAACTGACGTCCAACGAAAAATCCTGCACCTCGCGGTCCAAGGAAGATTCAATGTGCCGGCTGAGTGCCATGCAGAACTCAATGGACGTGCTCTCGTCGTGGTCAACAAGCACCCGAATGTTGCTTCCGTCAGACACGGTCACATCCACCAAGAACCCGGGAGTTCCTAGCAAATGCTCCTCAGCGAGGGCTCGGATGTCTTCTGCGCGAATCAAAACGTGGCAATACGTGGCAATGGTTGGTTCAACATCCAGCGTGGCTCGGCGTGTTGCAGTTCCGATTGGAGGTTGGAGAAATCCCCCGTCTAGACTACCCACGCAATGTTCAGAGACAAAAAAGAGGCCTCGGGGCCCCTCTCAAGCTTCTTCTGTTGTCTTCACCGTCGCAAAAGTACACAATTTCATTCTTCCGTCCTACCTTCACTCCCATGTCTTTCATCCTGCGCATGATCGAAGAGGGTGAGCACCAGCAGCAGGACTTCAAGCTGAGGGTCGACGACGCCCACAAGATTGCGAAAACCCTGAGTGCTTTCGCCAACACCGAAGGCGGCCGCATGCTCATTGGGGTGCGGGACAGCGGTGACGTTGTTGGATGTCGTGTGGAAGAGGAGATTCACATGGTCCAATGCGCCTCCGACATGCACTGTGTGCCCCCTGTGCCCTTTGAAACCCAGGTTTGGAAACACCAGTACCTTTCGGTTCTCGAAATCAAGGTGCCCAAAAGTGCACAGCGGCCCCATTTTGTGAAGCACCCTAACCTCGACGGGCCTGACGCCTGGCAGGCTTACCTCCGAAAAGACGACCGCATCCACAAGGCGTCGCCGGTGATGGTGAAAGTGTGGCAGTACGAAATGCGCATGGCCCGTTCCGAATTCAGGTATGACGAATACGTGGGTCGACTGTTCAAACGATGGCGAGAAGGCCAAACCTTGCGCTTCCCCCAAGTCGCTCGCACTGCCCGGATCTCGTTTGGAGAAGCTGAAGATCTTCTGGCCTTGCTGACAGTTTGGGGAATCGTCGAATGTGTGCACGAGAAATCGGGCATGCGCTACGGGTTGGCCTCTGAAGAAGCATTGGATCAACTCGAAACCCAAGGAGCTGAAGCCTTCCGATGGAAGCATGCCGGATGACGTCGCGGATTCTGGAAGACGTCGCGGCACCCCACATACCCCGGGACCGAGAACCGAAACAGAACCGGGCCCGGACCGAGAACCGGACCGAGAACTGAACCAAGCGAACAATATCCCGAACTTCGTGGCGTATTGTGCTCAACCGATTCATACAACGAACCCACAGCCGCACCATGAACATTCGCCCAAGCGTGTGCATGCGCACGTTCCATCCTTCGGCGTTAGCCTGGGTCATCCAGAGCGTCCTGGCCACGCTTGCAGGGTCCTTGGCGCTGGGTTCTGCCAGGGCTCAATATGAGGTGTCGAGTTGGCGTGATCACTTTCCCTACGGAGTGGCAGAGGAAGTGGTGATTGCGGGAGACCTGGTGGTGGCGCGAACACCCTATGCCTTGTTTGCCATTGACACTGCCACCGCCCAAGTTCAGAGATGGGTCAAGGGTACGCATCTTAACCAAGGCAACCCATCTGCCATGGCCTGGGACGCCGCTCGCTCCCAGTTGGTCATTGGGTACGAAGACGGAGGCATCGACATTCGTAGCGGGGACGATGTGCTGAACATTCCCGATTTACGCATCGCCCAAATCGTTGGGAGCAAGCGCATTCACAGTGTGGATGTTGTCGATGAACGCGCCTATCTGTCCTGTTCCTTTGGTGTGGTGGTCCTCGACCTTGAGCGGCTTGAAATTGCGGACACCTGGTCGTTATCCAACGAATCAAGCGCCATCGATGCGCAATGCGTTAAACTTCACGAGGGGCAATGGCTGATCGGTACCTCCAGCGGGGTGCTCGCGGCTTCGGCCGACGATCCATTTTTGGCCAACCCCGACAGGTGGTCCGTGTGGGACGGCATGCCATTCCTGGGAGCGGTCTTGGAACTGCAACGCTTCGGCTCGTCGTGGTGGGCAGCCGTGGGCAATGCCGATGCCGACAACGTGGTCGTTTGGCGACAAGAGGATGGAAGCGCTTGGGAGGTCATGCCTGGCTGGGATCCCGAGGGCATGAGTTACGGGGGGATGACTTCCGGGCATTGGTTGCTGCCAAACGGAGAGGGTCAGACCCGACATCCAGGCTTCATGGTGGCGAGTTGCTGCCAAACGTGGGGTTGGGATACCCAGGGTGCACCCGTGATGTTGGAACGGCCATTCCCGGAATGGGCGCGCGCCAATGACCTCGCTTCGGGTACCGATGCTTCGGGAAAGATCTGGGTGGCTAGCGATGTCGGTGGCGTCGTGAATTGGACTCCCATGCCTTCGGCCTCGAGCATTCCCGATCGCCCCAACCGCCCGGACGGACCGCCCAACGGGAGTGTGAGACGCATGGATTGTTGGAACGACAACATGTGGGTGGCCACTGGAGGCGTCGACGCCTCTTGGACCCCCTTGTACAGACCGGACGGCCTGTTTGGCTTCAGCGAGAACAAATGGCATGTGCCATTGCTGCCGGAAAGCGCCAACACCATTGCTGGCATCCGAGACATCATGGATGTTAGCATCGACCCAAGGGACCCCACCCACGTGGTCTTTTCCTCCTACGAAGAGGGATTGATTGAACTTCGCAACGGGGAGGTGGTGCGCATTTTGAATGCAGAAAATTCGAGCATTGAGCCGTCCTTGGTTGGCGGCACTGCGCGAGCAGCAGTCAGTGGCTTGGACTTCGACACGAATGGCAACTTGTGGTTCACATGTCCGCTCGTTCGCAAAGCCCTTCACGTGATGACTCCCGATGGATCAACAACCGCGTTAGATCTAGGAGATGCAGGACTTTCCCTGCTGCCAGGAGATGTGGAAGTCACCCGAGACGGGTATGTTTGGATTGCCCTTCCAAAGGGCGGTGGGGTGTTGGTGTATGACCCTGCCGGCACACCAACCAACCCATCGGACGATGATTGGACCATCCTGACCACAGCCACCGGAAATGGCGGATTGACGTCCAACGACGTTCTGTGCATTGAAGAAGATTTGGACAACGAAATTTGGTTGGGGACCACAGAGGGCCCTGTTGTGTTTTACCAAAGTTCCACGGTGTTCGACGAGGATGTCAATGCCAGCCAAATTTTGATTTCCCAAGATGGAAACCTTCAATACCTGCTGGAGACCGATGTGATTCAATCCCTCATCATCGATGCTGGAAACCGCAAATGGGTGGGGACGCAAGGTTCCGGCATCTATGTGTTGGCGGCTGACGGTTTGACCACCGACCATCATTTCACCGTCGCCAACAGCCCCCTGCCCTCCAACGACATCTTGGACATCGCCATGGATTATGGGTCGGGCGAGGTGTACATCGGCACATCCAAGGGCATCGTCTCCTACCGGGGCGAGGCCACCAACTGGGACCGCGAAATGTCCAATTTTCACGTCATGCCCAATCCCGTCCGTGCGGACCATACTGGGCCCATTGTTTTTGATGGGTTGGCCTATGGAAGCACGGTTCACCTGACTGACGCTGCGGGAAATCGAATTGCCGTGCTTCGAAGCAACGGGGGACGCGCCACATGGGATGGGAACATGGAAAATGGGGTGCCCGCGCCCTATGGCGTGTACGTGGCATTCGCGACGGACAGCCAAGGCAAGCAAGGGGCCGTGACCAAACTCGCTGTCATCCGATGAACAACCATCCCACCTTGCCGCCCTCCAAACTCCCTGAGGTGGGCACGACCATCTTCACAGAAATGTCGGCTTTGGCTTTGGAATGTGGGGCCTTGAACATTGCCCAAGGATTTCCTGATCTCGAAACACCTCCCGCGCTTCGTCACGCTGTGTCTACGGCACTCGAAGAGGGGCACAACCAATACGCGCCCATGGCGGGAAACCGCGACCTGCGTCGTTGGATTGCGGAGTCCTACCACGCCGGTGCAGGGTATAACCCGGACTCGGAAATCACCGTGGGTGCGGGCGCCTCCAGCGTGCTTTTCGCGGCCATGACAGCGCTCTTGCAACCAGGGGACGAAGTTGTGGTGCAAGACCCCGGCTACGACCTATACATTCCTGTTGCGGAATTGAACCAAGCCCATGTGGTTCGCGTTCCACTGCTCGATTCACACGGCAACATGAATGCCGATGGATTGGCCAATGCCATTGGACCCCGAACAAGGTTGGTCATCCTCAACAGCCCACACAACCCGACGGGCCGCGTCACGACAGCAGCGATGCTCGATGCCCTCGCCGATGCCATGGAAGGCACCGATGTGTGGCTCTTGAGCGATGAGGTGTACGGCCCCATGGTTCATGACGGCAGAGATGCACCCGTTCCGTGGCGGCACGACAAGCTTCGTCCCCGCACCCTGGTGGCCGGAAGTTTTGGTAAGCTCTTTCATTGCACGGGCTGGAAAGTGGGATGGGTTGCCGCTCCAGCCAAACTCACAACCGAACTTCGAAAGGTTCACCAATACGATGTTTTCAGCACCGCCGCGCCCATCCAGGCCGGTCTCGTCCAATACCTGACAACTCCTGAGGCCCACGAGCACCTGGGAACTGTGGGGCCTATCTACGAGGCCAAACGCAATCGCCTGCTGCGTGGACTCGAAGGAACTTCGTTCACATGGATCCCTGCCGAAGGGGGCTACTTTCAGGTGGTCGGGGTGGGGGCGTATGTGAAACCTGGTGAAACGGATGGCGATTTGGCACGTCGTTGGACACGAGAGCATGGCATTGCGACCATTCCCATGGGATCATTTGGTGATTCGTGGGAACCCGCAGTTCGACTGTGTTTTGCCAAAGAGGACGCAACCCTGGATCGGGCCGTCGAGTTGCTTCGCGCCATACCGTCAGAACGCAACCTCGCGGGGCATGACCACGCGGGGCATGACCACGCATTCATGGAGAACGCGTCTCTCGGGGACCCCAAGAATTCCAACCTGGGAGAACTCCATGTGCTCGCGGTTCAAGCAGATCTGATGTGGCAGGATCCAGAGGCCAATCGTCAGCAGTTTGAAACCCTCGTGGGACAACAACTCCACGACCGCCCTTCCCATCTCGTTGTCTTGCCAGAAATGTTCACCACTGGGTTTGACATGAGCGGCGGTTTGGTCGACGACCTCGACGACACAGGGCACTCCGACACATCGCGATGGATGTTGGCCATGGCCCGACGTCACAACGCAGCGATTGCAGGGAGCGTGGCCGTCCGCACCGCCCAAGGCGAATCGTTCAATCGCTTTTGGTTCGCCACACCAGAAGGCGATTTGCACCACTACGACAAGCGACATCTCTTCACACTCGCAGGCGAGGACCGGACCTATGAAGCGGGAGCCAAACGTGTGGAAATTGCATGGAGGGGATGGCGCATCCTGCTTCAGATTTGCTATGATTTGCGCTTCCCCGGTTTCGTCCGGAACCATGGCCCCCAACCCTATGACCTCGCACTGTTCGTCGCCAATTGGCCGGAGACCCGGCGTGGGGCATGGCGCACGTTGCTTCAAGCCCGAGCCATCGAAAACCAGTGTTTTGTGGTGGGCGTGAACCGGTCAGGTACCGACGCAAATGACCACCGCTACGCGGGAGACAGCCTGGTTGTCGACCCAGCGGGCGAAGTGCTAGCGGATACAGGGGGTGGCGGTCAACCCTGCCTGTTGCACGCGACGTTGGTGAAGGAGGATATGGTGACCTTTCGACGGAAGCTGCCATTCTTGGCCGACGCAGACCGGTTCAGGGTGCGCTGATTCAGCGCAGAATCTTCTCCATCGCCCGTCCCTTGGCGAGCTCATCCACGAGCTTGTCCAACACCCGCACCTTCCGTGTGAGTTCGTTGTCCAATTCTTCGATTCGGTACCCGCAAATGACCCCCGTGACTAGCGCGGCTTGTGGGTTGAGCGTGGCCTCCGCGAAGAACTCAGCAAACGTCGTCTTGCGCTTCATGTGGGACGCGATGTCTTCTGCCGAAAAGCCCGTGAGCCAGTTCAGAACTCCCTGGAGCTCCTCTTCCGTGCGTCCCTTTTTCTCCACCTTCGCAACGTAGTGGGGGTACACAGAGGCGAATGTCAACGTCGCCACGCGCCGGTGGTGCTCCTCTGTTGGAACCGTTCCCACGCCTTACTTAAACGCGTTCTCGCCCGTAATGTCGAGACCTGTGATCAGCAAGTGGATGTCGTGCGTGCCCTCGTACGTGATGACCGACTCAAGGTTGGCCATGTGGCGCATGATCGGATACTCGTTCATGATGCCCATGCCGCCGAGCACCTGACGCATCTCGCGCGCGATGTGGATGGCCATGTCCACGTTGTTTCGCTTGGCCATGGAGATTTGGGCCGACGTCGCGCGGCCTTCGTTGCGCAGCACGCCTAGGCGGTGCGTCAACAACTGGGCCTTGGTGATTTCCGTAATCGCTTCGGCGAGCTTTTTCTGCTGCAACTGAAACCCGGCAATCGGACGACCAAACTGCGTCCGCTCCTTGGCGTAACGCAGCCCCACATCGTAGCAATCCAAGGCCGCACCTATGGCACCCCAAGCAATGCCGTAACGCGCACTGTCCAAGCAGCTCAACGGCGCGCCCAGGCCGGAACGGCCGGGCAGAATATTCGACTTCGGCACGCGCACGTTGTCGAAGATGAGTTCCCCCGTGTCGGAGGCGCGCAAGCTCCATTTGCCCTTCATCGTCGGCGTGCTGAACCCCTCCATGCCGCGCTCTACAATCACGCCATGGATTCGGCCTTCCTCGTTCTTGGCCCAAACCACCGCAACTTGGGCGAAAGGAGCATTGGAAATCCACATCTTGGCCCCATTGAGGATGATATCGTCGCCGTCTTCCCTGAAGTTGGTGACCATGCCGCCAGGGTTGGAACCGTGGTCAGGCTCTGTCAGTCCGAAGCAGCCCATCCACTCGCCGGTCGCGAGTTTGGGCAGAAACTTTTGCTTCTGCTCCTCGGAACCGTACTTCCATATGGGATACATCACAAGCGAACTCTGCACCGAAGCCGTAGAACGCAAGCCGCTGTCGCAGCGCTCAAGTTCCTGCATGATCAACCCGTAGGCGATTTGGTCTAGACCGGCGCCCCCGTACTCCTCTGGGATGTAAGGCCCAAACGCCCCAATCTCTCCCAAGCCCGGCAACAGGTGCTTCGGGAATTCGCACCGCTCGGCGGCGTCTTCGATGATGGGGCTGACTTCCTGCTTCACCCACGCACGCGCGGTGTCGCGGATCAGCTTGTGCTCCTCGGTGAGGAGCTCGTCCATGTTGTAGTAGTCGTGGCCTTGGTAGAGGTCTGTACGCATGATCATTGAATTGCGCCCCAAAGATAACCCCTCCGACCTCGTCGACGCTTACGCTTCGTTCTGTTCGTACCAGGTGTCGGTCAACAACGTTCCGGTTTGGTACGCAGCCACCGCCATCGCGTCCACACGCTCATTGTACGGATTGCCTGCATGGCCTTTGACCCAATGAAACGTGACCTTGTGCTTTCGATACACCCTTAAAAAACGTTGCCACAGATCCGGGTTCTTTTTGTCCTTGTAGCCCTTCTTTTCCCACCCAAACACCCAGCGCTTCGACACCGCATCCACCACGTACTTGGAATCGGAATACACCTCCACTTCGACCCCTTCTCGGGTCAGTGCCTCCAAACCCACGATCACCGCCAGCAATTCCATGCGGTTGTTGGTCGTCAGCCGGAACCCCTGGCTCATTTCCTTCACATGCTGACCATACATCAACAGGGTTCCGTAGCCCCCCGGGCCGGGATTACCCGACGCACCCCCGTCGGTATACATCGTCACCTTGGCCATCAGGACTGATGGGATTGGATGTGCGATCCATCTCGAACGTCCGTGCCCTGGGCAATTCGAATCAAACCCTCGAGCACCTTGGGGTAATGCCTGTGCTCCAATTCAAGCACCTTGGCAGCGATGTCTTCAGGGCCATCCTGCAACGTGAGGTCCACCTCCGCTTGAAAGACAATGTCCCCTTCATCATAGGACTCATTCACCCAATGGATTGTCATTCCCGAGCGCGTTTCGCCAGCGGCATGAACAGCGTGATGAACACGCATTCCGAACATGCCCTCACCCCCAAAATTGGGCAACAACGCTGGATGGATGTTCACCATCCGACCCTCGTAGGTTTGGCAAATCGAACGCGGAACGCGGAGCAAAAACCCGGCCAAGGCAATCCATTCAATGCCCCGGGACATGAGCTCATCGTCCAACTGCCCAGATTGAATGTCTTCGCGGGAAACATGGCTGTGTGGAATGCCAAACCTTTCAGCCCTTTCCCTCACACCCGCCTCCCTTCGGTTGGTACAAACCCATGCAATCCGCCCCACCCTGGCCGCTTCCCCTTGCGAAAAATGAGCCATCAAGGCCTCAGCGTTGGACCCTGAGCCCGAGGCCAACACCGCGATGTTCACGGGACACTCCTGCACGACGTCGTTAGAATGGAGCATTTCCGTCGCCCATCATGTTGCGTTCGTATTGCTCCACCATGGACTCCATGTCTGTCATTCTTCGCTCCAAATCATCCGCCAATTCCGTCCCTGCATGGAAATACTTGGCCACGCGCGTCAAGCGGTCGCCGATCTGCATACTCAGTTTCAACTCTTGATCCGCTGCGAGATAATAGCCCGGCTCCAACGATGTGAAATACGCCACCCTCTCTTCCTGCATGCCCATCAAAAAGTCAGACAACTCCTGTGCCTTGTGCCAGACCGAATCGCGTCGAGAAGGAGAAAGTTTGGCAGCCACGGGGGCCACAGACTCATCCGCAGACAACTGCAGGAAACTCTCCGCCACCGGCATGGTGACCCTGCCAAAAGGCACATTTTCATGAGGCATGGCACGCAGCAACTCCTCCAACACGTCGACAGCCTTGTCCGCCTCACCCTCCGCCATCAAGGTCTCTGCCAAGTTGGACATCTGAAGCCGAATGTTGGTCACCATGCGACGGTTGTTTTCGTCCATGTAAATCCCGTGTTCAAGGTCATCCATGTTCCCCCAAACCCATCGATTCATGACGTTGTCGTACATGATGTCCGTGCCGATGGATCCCAAAATGTTGGGATTCTCGTTCTTGGGGTATTTCAATGGCACCAAACGGTAAGCCAGGCCCTCCAAACGGAAGTGATCCTGCAATCCCAAATAACTCTCTGGACCCGTGGTGACCGCGAAATAGATGGGCCTTTCCCAGTTGTTGTTGGCAATCATGTTGAGTGCCGCGTAGTGGTTCTTGGTGATGTAACTCGGTGTTCCGCTGCCATTGCTCAACGTCCATTCCACAGCATCGACCATACGACCGACCTCCCACGGACGCACCAATCCAGAAGCCATCACAGCTGCCGAGTCCACTGGAATTCGGAACACGCCGGTGGGGAGAGAGGCGTATCCCTTTTGGCCGGGGTATGACACGATGTTGTCGTCATCCAACGAGTAGGAGATGGCGTCCTTCAAGTTCATCGGCTCCTTGCTCCGATCGATGAGCACGACGTCACGCGTTCCTTGACGATATTTCTCCTCATCCATCATGATTGGCAAGGGTGCGCTCTCGTAGGCGCGACGCCGCATTTGGTCGATGTACCAATCGGTGTTTAACAAACTCAAGTTGCAGACGCGCACATCCGTTCGAATCCCCTCGACTTCTTGGGCATACCAAAGCGGGAAGGTGTCGTTGTCGCCATTGGTGAAAATGATGGCGTTGGGAGCCAGAGAATTCAAATAGTTCTTGGCCATATCCACACCGGTACGCCGCCGTGCACGGCTGTGGTCATCCCATCCCTCCGAAGCCATCAACATCGGAACAGCCAGGGACATGGCGAGGACAACACTTGTCTTGAGTGTGTCAGACATCGACACCTGACCTAGCACCCACATCACAGCAAAAGCGAGCGCAGCGACGACTCCCATGAACAACACACTGTACGAAAGCGAATGACTTCCTCCTGACAACGTCTCCATGACAAACAACACAACACCAGCCACCAAAGGCAACGCCAGGGCCTGCATATGCGCCTTCACGGCTGGACGAGTCATCGCTTGATACAAGGCCATCACACCCAACCCAATCCACATCGCGAAGGCGTAAAAAGAGCCAACATAGGCATAGTCGCGTTCTCGTGGTTGCAGTGGTGTTTGGTTCAAGTAAACCACAATCGCCAATCCCGTCATGAGAAACAACATCGCCACCACAGAGGCGCCCTTCGGATCCCGGTAGGCCTGAAAGATCAAGCCCAACAAGCCCAAAATCAGAGGCAAATAGTACAGACGGTTCCACCCTCGGTTGTCCTTCATCTCCTGGGTCAATTCCGCACGGTTTCCGAGGCGCTCTTCGTCGATGAAGTCCACACCGCTCAGCCAATTCCCCTCCATGAAATCACCGTGACCCTGGTTGTCGTTCTGTTTGCCAATGAAATTCCAGAAGAAGTAGCGGAAGTACATCCACCCCATTTGGTATCGCGAGAAGAACCGAAGGTTTTCGCCCTGTGTGGGCATCAATTCCTTCAGCACACCATTGAGTCGGCCTTCAATTTGCAGCGCCTTTCGCGCATCCTCTTGACTCCGGCTTTGATTGGCCACTTGAATCGCACGACGCAGCTCATCATCAAGGGCTGCCTTTTGCCGTTCCAACCGCCTCACATAAGCCGGGCCGCTGTCCAATCCTTGCTCAAGCATATCCACCATGTACGTCGCCAACGTATTGCGAATTCGGGCATCGTTAAGCGGAGCCGAATTCATTTGGCCAGTCTCGGGGTTGCGCACGGTGAGGACACCGGCAGACTGAATGCCAAAATTGCTGTCGAATCTCAGGCCATAGCTGCCAAACAAAGAGCGCAACAGCCCTTCCAATTCCGCCTTGTCCAACGATCCTCCCAAGATGTCATTCTCGAGGTGGGCCAAAAATTCACTCCTGCTCATGGCCACATTCAGCATGGGGCTGACATAGGAAGAGGGCGCGTTGAACCCCTTGTAATCGCTCCATTGCTTGTACTCCCTGACATGTGATCCCGTGCTCGAGTACATCCTTGGAAACATCATGGTGAAATCGGGATTGTAATTGGGCTTGGTTCCCCGTTTCTCGCCACTATCCACATACTCCTCCACAATGAAATAGGGCTCTGAATTGTTCGCCTCCACGAACTGCTGTGCCGCAAATTCCCCCTTGAAGCTTTTGATCCGACGGTTGGTCGCGCCCCGCTTCTGCATGACACTGTAGCTTTTAACCCACGCAGGTTTCCCATCGCTGTAAGGCTTGTCCAAATCGGTGGGGCTATCCCAGAATTGACCCGAAAGCAACGGCCGATCTCCGTATTGCTCTCGGCTCAAGTAACTCAACAACGCAAACAAGTTCTCAGGATCGTTTTCATCCATGGGGGTGTCCGCTGCAGAGCGAATCATGATGGTGGCAAACGAACTGTACCCCAAAAGAACCATGGCCATGCCAAGCGTCAACGTGTTGACAGCCCACCAGCCTTTGGCGCGCGTGACCATGAGCAACCCCACAATCACACCGACCACCAAGAGCAAATACAACACAGCACCCGTGTTGAAAGGCAAGCCCAATTCATTGACGAAAAACAGCTCGAAACTTCCCGCGAGTTGAACCGCTCCCTTGATCAATCCCTCTTGGACAAAACCCAACAGAACGACCGCCACGATTCCCGTGATTACCAAGCCCTTCCACGTGAACTCGTGGTTGCGGTAGTAGTACACCATGGCAATGGCAGGAATGGCCAACAGGTTCAGCAGGTGAACTCCAATGGACAGACCCATCAAATAAGCGATGAGGATGATCCATTTGGTGGCGTCAGGTTGATCCGCCACATTCTCCCATTTGAGGATGGCCCAAAACACAAGCGCCGTAAACAGGCTTGACAAGGCGTACACTTCACCTTCGACAGCGCTAAACCAAAACGAATCGCTGAACGTATAAGCCAGGGCTCCCACTGCACCTGCACCCAAAACTGCCAAAGCTGTCGATCCTTGAGGATTGGCTTCCCCTGCGAGGCGCTTGGCGAGATGTGTGATGCTCCAAAAAAGAAACAAAATGGTGAACGAGCTGCTCAAGACGGACAACGTATTGGCCGCAAGTGCCGCAGTGTCAGGGCCCATGGGAATCATGAACAAACGTGCCAACAGCATAAAGAAAGGCGCCCCTGGAGGGTGCCCGACTTCGAGTTTGTAGGCGGAGGCAATGAACTCACCGCAGTCCCAAAAACTCGCGGTGGGTTCCACTGTCAAGAAGTACACAAGTGTGGCCAAAGCCCAAACGGCCCAGCCAGTCACATTGTTGAGGCGATCAAAGCGCATACAGATTCAAATCTTCGTGAGTCGCAGCCCACGTCGGCCGCGTCCCCGCGAAGTTAGGGTACGCTTTGCGAAGCAAGACCTCAATTCACAACCAAGGACGTCCGTGAAGTTCTCCCATTTGCTGAGACCTCCACGATCACGATCCCGCACCAAGTCGGATCAAGCGAAATCGACTCGCCAGGCTGGATGGACGGGAGGTCGACGAGGGTTTGGCCCAAAGCATTTCGGAGAACCACCCTTGCGGCACCTCCATCCCAACCCGTCAAGGACACGCGGTCCGAAGCGGGAACGGGGAAGATCTTCAAATCCACGAGGGAAGCGGCGACGTCGTTCACCACAGAGGTGTCCTCGCATCCCTCAAGCACGTCCACCCCCAGAGAGATCGACCATGACGCATCGGATCCGGTCAGGGCCGCGAGCACGTCTTGCCAGGCAGGAAGTTCCTGGCCAATTCCAGCCGCAATCTCGAACACATTGACGTCCGTCAAATCGACGTTCCCAATCGCCGCCTCAAGCTCGTAGCAGAACCCGACCGGCAAACAGAAGGTGAGCGTCTCATTGAATGATCCGCCTTCTAGGATTTGGCCCAAATCCACGTCCAAATCAAGGTCCACCATGCTCAACACCAACTCCAAGGCCAGGGGATCGACCCCGGCAGGCGCGCCCCATTCTGCGTTCACGGCCACCAAGACGTTTTCGCACTCGACCCCGTCCATGGGCCAAGCCACCTCGACGCACGTCTCCACCACCGCGCCTTGGCACATCACCTCAACGCACGCCACTGCGACGTAGTCGTTGGTGTTCCAAAACGCCATTTGAACCGTGCCGTCCGCACCGCCTTCCACGACTTGGCCGTTGGAGAACGTCCAACCAAGCACAGCATCGGCAAGCGGTCCTCCGTTGGGGTTGGACGCGTCGTAGACCTGGAAATTCCAAACGCCCGGCACGTCGCTCGGCCACGCTTCAATGACTGGGTCGCAACCTCCTTTGGATCCGCATTCCCCGAACGTGAATTCCGTCACACCTCCGTAATTCTCGGCCTCACAAGGGTTGGCGTAGGTTACGTCGTCGCATCCACAAACGGGATTCCACACTGCAGGACAAACGGCGTTGGGGTCGATGAGCGATTCGTCGACGCAATCGCTCGAACCGCATTCCCCTGCGACATAGGAGGTCACGCCGCCATAATAGGTGGCGAAACAAGCATTGCCGTAGGTTACGCCGTCGCATCCGCACACCGGATTCCACTCCTCGGTGCAGGCCACATCCGGGTCGATGAGCGATTCGTCGATGCACCCGCCTCCTGAGTTCTCGAGCTCCATGCACGCCCACGCGCCGAAGGGACAGTCCGGAGTTTCGTAAAACGCGCACACCGTCGACACGCCCGCGAGCATGTCCGGACCGAGTTCAAGCACCGGGCCGCCAACATTCAGCCAGTTGCCGTCAATGGACCAATTGATCAGCGCGTCATCTGGAAAATTGTAGGCTTCGAACACACCACCCCCTGAAGGATTCACGCCACCTGCCAATTCAAGGGTGCAGTCCTGAACCAAATCCGCTGGCGTCACGCAATCTTCGGCAACGCACCCAATCGGCGTGTCCATGAGTACACAAATTTCCCAAGTCGGGGCGCCCAGCATGTCGTACCAATCGAACATGGGGTTGTCGC
>JBEARC010000090.1:0-20246 GCA_041163465.1 Bacteroidota bacterium | reverse complement strand
GGAAAGGCCCCAAAAAACAGGGGATTCACGCCTTGAGCGAAGGGTCCTGCGTTGAATGGCGAATTGAACCATCCCTCGGGGCTTGTGGTGTTCATCACCAAAGGACTCGACGCATCGCCCGAGCAGGAACTCAGGTAATCCGTGGCACTTGCGCAATTCATGTACACCCGATACGTGGTCATCCCAGCCAAGATGCCGGCGTCGTGAGACACATGTTCAACCACCTCCAAGTTGTATCCAAGCGCACCCCAGTCTTCGGTTTGGGCTTCACAATTCATGGGGGCATACGCTCCTACCCACAACCAGCAGAGAACGGCACGTACCAGACGAGAAATGGGAGAGGGTGACATCATGCGCGGAGATACGGAATGAATGGGTTGAGGGTTTCAGGCCAGAATGGTTTGAGGCTAGAATGGTTTCAGGCCAGAAGGATTTCAAACAAGATTACATCGCTGCGCCAAAAAACACAGCGTTGGCGAACAATTTGTGTCCATCTTTCCAAAAGGCACGGAACAGCACGTTGTCCGCGAGGTACACCACGTGGCCTTGTCCCATGTCGTGAACGCCAAAACTCAAGCTCTCACGAAGCCCTTGGTTGGCGCGCGCCCCAGCAAAACCGCTGACGGGTTGGGTGTCGCCTCGAATGATGCCCACATTGTGGCCTCGCTCTAGATGGGCAAATCGCTGACTGGAAGTTTTGATGCTTCGGAAGGTATCTCCGTATCCATAGGCCAGGGGGTGGGTTGGGTCGAGTTGCACGTCGTAGACTGCGCCGGGAATGTCGCGTGAAATGCCTCGTCGTTCAGACAGCGCAAAGGGTGCGTAACGATCCGCTTCGTTGTGGGCTTCGCGTTCATCGGTGCGCTGGTTTCGGTCTTCTTCTCCGGCATCGCGAGACAACCCCCACCGGTCCAAGCCCAGGGTGCATGCCCCTTCGAGCAAGATCAGCTGACCTCCGTCGCGCACCCAGCCTGAAAGGGTTTCTTCCTCGCCTTCCCCCAGGTCGTACCACCCCCGAGGAAGCACCACCACATCGTAGTTCGCGATGGCATCTCTGCCAACAAGCCGATCCAATCCTCGGATGGGTGTGATGGGGTAATGCCAAACCTCTTCAAAGTGATGCCAAACCTCGCCGAAGCCCAAAGAGGACACCTCGTCACCCATCACCACGGCCACGCGAGGAGCGGGGATGTGCTTGACATCATCGGCACCCAGGTCGGGACCTTCTGTGACGAGGCCACTGGACAGCCTGGTCCGTTGAATTCCTGGAATGCCGAGGCACGCCTCGTCCAAGATCCCCTCGATGTCGGGCCACAACGTTTCGTTGTTGCGACGCGTGATCACCAGGGTGCCTCGGGGATGCGTGACGCCTTGGACGAGGATGGGGCGACGCGCCACGCGGACCACCACCCCCGCATTCAGGAGGGATGCCAAGGCCGGGGTGCCCAGGTCGGTTTGGTAATGGAGCAAATGGGCGTACGCGGGCGCGCTCTCGCCCCCCTCCGCGCTCTCGCCCCCCTCCGCATTCGACCCGCCCTGCGGAGCAGTCCATGCGGCAAGTGGGGGCACATTCGATGTCAACGCATGGGCGTCCAAACCATAGGCATAAGGAAGGGCCCACGTGGTGATGTCGTACGTCAACGAATCGCTCAGCGCAGGATTGGGGTCCATCAGCACCTGAAGCAGACCGGACTGGGCCTGTCTGGCATCCACCACCAAATCGCCAGCAGACACATTCAGCCGTGTCGCGCTGGAGGTGGTGTAATCCCAACCCGAAGCCTTGAAACCGGACGAGGCGCGGCCATACGAAATGCCATTGCGATCCATCAGCTGGGTGAACCATGCCAGCTTCTCCGCACCATTGTTGGAAGCAATCACGTACCCGGTGTAGTCTCCCCAAGGCTCCTCGAGGTTGCGACGGTGGTATGCGGCAAATTCTTTGAGCATTCTGTCGACGTGCATGCCGGCCGATTCAATCGTGGCCAACCCGCTCTCGGTGTGGTTTTGGATGCGATAGGCCAACGTCAGGGTGTCCCCAACGGCCGTTTCCACGGCACGTCCCGCACGTCCACTTCCACCTTGCTCGTAGGTCATGCCTACAGCGCCTTGGAACATGGGCCAGGTATCGCCGTAAGAGGGATACAAGAGGTCAAACACCTCGCGCGTGAAATACAAGGCCCCGCGTTGATCAAAGTACTTGGCATTGTTGGTGCCGATGTGTCCTTGGCATTCCCGCTGCCAGGGTGTGATGATGGCGTGGTAGGGTTCAGCCGCCGGCGCAAAGTAGTACGGGCTGTTGACGCCCTGCTCGTGAAAATCCACGTGCACTTGTGGCATCCAGCGTCTGTAGAAGGCGGTGCGCGCCTGGGTTTCTCGCTGGGTTTGCCAGGCCAAATCGCGGTTCATGTCAAACAAGTAGTGGTTGGCACGCCCCCCCGGCCAGGGTTCATCATGCTCCCATGCCCACGTGTCAGCGTTCACCCGTTCTGTGGTGGATTGGTCCTGGAAGGAGACATAGCGATCCCGTCCATCGGGGTTGACGCAGGGATCAAGCACAACCACGGCACGGTCGAGGAGGTGGCTGTGCGTGGTGGCCAAGGCATGCACCGTGGCCATGGCAGCCTCCGTGCACACGGCTTCGTTGCCGTGCACGTTGTAGCTCAGGTACACCCACGCCACGCGGTCTCCGCTGTCGACGCCCTCTTGGACTCGACGCATGTTGTGGGCCGCCAATTCCTCGATGCGTGCCATGTTTTCAGGGCTCGACATGACCAAACCCAACAAAGGCCTGTGCTCCGAGGTTCTGCCATAGGTTTCGAGGGTCCAATGGGGGACAGCCTCGGCCATGGCTTCCATGAAATCCACCACGGCGTGATGGCGCGTGAAGCGGTCGCCCAAATCGTGGCCAAGGATGTCAGAAGGCTCAGGAACGAGCATTTGAGCATGCGAGGGGAGCGAGACAAAACCTGGCAAGCACAGGACAGCGAAGAGCAAGGCGCGTCGCACATCGCGGGCAAGTGCACAAAAGAAGAGGGGGTGTTGCATGCGTCAAATATCGCCCGAGAATTCCCGGAATGCGTGTTCGCTCGAAAACCGATGCCACCCCGTCGTCAAAATATTATGTAACATTTTCAGGCGAGCCTTCGTTGAATCATTCAAGAAGGCCGGGCGGGAGTCCCATCTCCGAAGGCATGTTTCACCCCACATACAATGTATCATGGACACGATATTGATGACCGCTTACCTGATGACTCTCGCTTGGGCACTTTCGTGGGTCATGGTGTTTGGAATCTCTGGATGTCAGCATGTTGCTTCTTTGATGGTTTCCAAGGATTCCAGGGAGGGGAGTCAACGGGGTTTTTGAAGGCTCCGTGAGCGGATCGAGTTCCTTTTGGGCGTTCAAGACGGATGGTACAATACTGATTTCGAGTGGATTCATCGAAGAATTGCGACGAAATGGCGGCTCGAGGTCGCCATTTTTAATGCGCTGAAAATGAGTGTTGACGCGGTTTTTCAGGGATTTCAACAAACACGCGTTGATGGAATTGAATTGTGTCCCTTTGACACGTTCTAACGCTGTGCAGTTTTGCGTCAGTCCAAACCTCAAAACCCTTACACCATGGACAATGTGTTCAAATTTATGGGCGGCTTCTTCACGAGCCTGACCCAACTCTTGATCGGATTTGCCGCCCTTGCGGTGGTGACCGAAGTGGTCTTCGGAGCAGAGATGTTCCCAGGCATGACGGTGGTAGACAACCTCACGTCGTTGATCACGACCCTGGGCAACGGCGGTTTCGTCGGCCTTGTGGCTCTTTTGATCCTCTGGAACATTCTGACGAAGAAATGATGAGCGTGGCGCGGTTCCGTCAATGGAACCGCGCCTCCACGCCAACACCACAATGCTCATGGAAAAACAAATCACAGCTGTAGCCCTGGCGCTTAGCGTGGCGGGCTTGGGGTATTTGAAAACGCAGCAGATGGACCGATTGACTGCACAGGCTGTTGAGGACGCTGCAGCCGCGGAGCAGGAAGCCCTCCTGGCTCAGGAGATGGCGGACAATGCCGCCAGACTTCACTTCGAGGTGCCTCATGACAACGATGCCTCCACCAATGAATTGAACATCGTCCTTGACGGCTCGTCGTCGTTTGACGTGAACAACGATTCGTTGGCCTTCACGTGGTCTCAGGTCGAAGGCAACGAGGTTTCGTTGACCCATTCTCTGGATGGCACGTCGTCCTTTCGTGCGGCTCCCGGGAAGTACACGTTTGAACTGACAGTGACTGACGCCTACGGTCAAACTGCCAGTGAACAGGCCAAACTTTCCATTGATCCTGAACCCAACGAGGCACCGACGGTCGCCATTTCAGTGCGTACAGAAGCCCCGCAGGCAGAAGGCGACATGGAAGATTCTGAGGATTGACATCATTCATCCCCTCCCAACCTACAAGAAACATCAAGAACTCCTAGAACAGGTTCTTTTGTGAGTCAGAGTGACGCGCCTCGAAGGGGGCGCGTTTTTCTTGTGCCATTGACAATGGAAGCGATGTGACCTGGGGGTGTGGACTTTGAGGTGGGTGGAGCATCTTTGTCCCATGGGTATTCCGGAGCAGGTGTTGGGTCCTGGTGAGACGCTTGCGGCGCTTGCGGAGGGGGCGTGCGTGTTGGACACCCGCAGTCCTTCCGAATTTTTGGCCGGTCATTTGCCGGGAGCCATCTCATTTCCCTTGTTTTCGGATGAGGAGCGGGCGCGCGTGGGAACCCTGTACAAGCAAGTTGGCAAGCAGGCCGCAGTGGACGAGGGGTTGGCTTTGGTGGGGCCCAAGATGAGGGACTTGGTGACGAGGGCCCGTGCGATGTTTGAGGGCCAATCCTCCCGTCGCCCTCTCGTGGTCCATTGTTGGCGTGGCGGCATGCGCTCGGAAAGCGTGGATTGGTTGCTACGCACTGCCGGAATGCCCGTGCAACGATGCGAAGGGGGGTACAAGGCGTGCCAAGCGCACATGCGGCATCTGTTGGGGAGACAGCGCCCGTACGTGGTCTTGGGCGGCATGACGGGCACGGCCAAAACCGAGGTGCTTCGCGCCTTGGCGCAGCAGGGCGCACGTGTCATTGACCTCGAGGGAATGGCCAAGCATTTTGGATCGGCGTTTGGGAACTTGGAAAGGCATCCCCAGCCGACGACTGAGCAGTTTGCCAATGATTTGGCCTGCGCCTTGATGAGGCTGGACGCGGAGGGTGATGGGCCGATTTGGCTGGAGAATGAAAGTCGCCAAATCGGCAAAGTGTATCTCCCCGAAATGTTCTTCAAGCGCCTTCGAGAGGCCCCCGTGCTGGAAATTGAACGAACTGAAGACGACCGCATCGACCACTTGCTTGCGATGTACGGCGAGGCACCTACGGCGGCGTTGAGGGCGGCTTTTTTGCGCATTCGAGACAAATTGGGAGGGCAGCACGCCCAAGCCGCGGTGGCGCATGTCGAGGCGGGTGATTTGGCCGAGGCAGCCCGCATCGCCTTGGTGTACTATGACAAAACGTACCGCCACGGTTTGAACCAGCGCGTTTTGTCTCAAACCATTGATGGAAGGGGAATGAACCCGCAAGACACAGCCAATCGCTGTGCAAAGGCATTAGAGACTTGGAATCCATGGAAATCAAACTGACCCAGTATTCGCATGGCGCGGGATGCGGTTGCAAGATTGCGCCGTCCGTGTTGCACACGATGTTGAGTGGCATGAAGTCGGGCCCCCATCACCCCACGCTCATCGTGGGCAACGACACCAAGGACGATGCCGCCGTGGTGGATCTCGGGGATGGGACAGGCATCATCAGCACCACCGATTTTTTCATGCCCATTGTGGATGATCCTCACACCTTTGGTCGCATTGCTGCGGCCAACGCCATCAGCGACATCTACGCCATGGGGGGAACACCGTTGGTCGCCATTGCCATCTTTGGGTGGCCCATCGATACGTTGAATGAAGTGGTGGCGGGACAGGTTCTGGAAGGGGGGCGGAGCATCTGCGAAGAGGCGGGCATCCCGTTGGCTGGAGGGCATAGCATCGATTGCCCGGAGCCGATTTTTGGGCTGGCCGTCACGGGCCGCGTGTCTCTTGATCGGCTTCAGAAAAATGCGGGTGCCCAACCGGGTGATGTGTTGTTCTTGACCAAACCCCTGGGCGTTGGCATCATTTCCACCACGCAAAAGCGGGGTGACGTGCATCCCGACCATTTGGCGGCCGCTGTGGGGTCCATGCAGGCGCTCAATGCTGTCGGAGCTGAGTTGGCAGCCATTCCCGGAGTGCATGCCATGACGGATGTGACGGGTTTTGGCTTGATGGGTCACCTCCTCGAGATGTGCCAGGGCAGTGATACCCAAGCTGTGGTGAATGGCGCTGCAGTCCAAACCTTTGACGGCGTCGCTGCCTACCACGCGCAGGGGCATGTCCCCGGCGGTACGCGACGCAATTACGCGAGCTACGGGGCACACATTGACGTTCCAGAAGGATACACGCGGGATTTGGCGTGCGACCCCCAAACGTCGGGTGGGCTGTTGGTGGCGGTTCATCCAGACCACGCACGTCAAGTGCAAGAATTGTTGTCCTCTCGCGGTCTTCCCGATGCCCCCATTGGTCGGATGCTCCAACGCGAGGAGTGCCATCCTTCGGGTCACACCATCGCCTGGCGGGATTGACCCCGGAAGGCGGGACGGACCCAGGAAGGCAGGACGGACCTAGGAATGCAGGACGGACCCATGAATGCAGGACGGACCTAGGAAGGCAGGACGGACCCAGGAAGGCAGGACGTCACGCCCGTTTGCCTGCCAGGGACCGGAGTTTGGCTGGAGCCCAATGGTCCAACAAAACCATGTGGGGTACAGTCGCCGCAATGATGAGGGCCCAGGTGACCTGGAGACTCATCACGCCCGAAAACAATGCCAATGAAATCAGCCCCAACCCTGCCAGGGTGGTCAGCGTGAAGGGAATGGACCATGAATAGTACGTCCAAAACAGCCTGGTGAGTCGTTGGTGGTGGAGGAATTCGGCGCGCATGGAGTCAGCAGCATGTCCGATGCAGAAATAGCTGGTAAACGCCCACAACAAATCGGCCGACTGGGCCAGGGTCCACATGGCGATGACCCAGGCGGCTTCTCGCAGCAAGCGCAAACTCATCCTGCGGGGATTGGGGCTTTGTTTCCAGGACCAAGCTGCCAATAGCGTCCACAGCAGTTTGGACAGTCCGGTGCTTATGGCAACCAAATCGAGCATGTGATGGGCCTTGGCAGGCGACATCCAGGCGGTCATGACCTGCTCGGCGTCGGGCTGCTTGAAACTGAGCAAGGTACCAAGCAGCACCGCGCCGAGGACAAACCCACGAATGCGGTCCAGCCATTCTTCGGTGCGCACTTCCACGTGACTTTGGCCAAAATGCCATGCCGACATCACCAAGAATGCCCATGTGGCGGCCACTGGCCAGAGCAACAAAGTGGCCGCCACCAAGCACAACCCCAGGAGGTAGGGCCCCAGAAAGTACCAGGGGGCGTTCTTGTCATTCCGTCCCAAGGCATGGTGGTACGTGATGTGGTCCACAGCGCCATGGGGTATGCCCAATCCGCAAAACAGCAATGCGACGATCGCCCAAGTCCAGGGGGACTCCGAAGTCATCCAAGGTCCAATCAGCGCAGCGACAAGCAGCATGCCGGGCGCAAACCATCGGTGGCTTAGATAGGGAAGGGCGGCATTCATCGGGGCATTGGTTTCATTGGTGAGTACGTCGTTCACGCTTCAACGTAAAAATAGGGTCCCTTGTTGGTGTTGCCAACCTCAGGGAGAAGGACAGAAAAAGGGCCGGAAACACATGGTTTCCAGCCCTTCACAGGTCACGATTTCAGGAGAGGGTGTTGGCGATCACTTGTCGCTCACAGCGAGCGAGTAAATCACCAATCCGAAACCGATTTTGTTGATGGCATCTCCGATGTTGTACACCACATCCATGTTCAGAGGAAGGGTGTCCAAGAAATCGTACCAGCCAGAAGTGCCGATCATGTAACCAAGTGGGTAGATGCCCCATCCGATCAACACAAACTTGCACAAGATGTTGTGCGCCTTTTGAACCGCTGGGCTTGACGCATTGGCCAATTGCTTGGCTTCTCCAGCCCAGATGAGGTAGACGATGTAGAAGTAGGCCAAACCAGACACCAAGCCCCACACAGCAGGACCCGCGCCATCCATGTATACGGCTTCTCCGAAGTAGCCTGTCACCAACATGACGACTGATGCGAAAATCAGCTTCCACAAAAGGTCGGTCTTGGCACCGGCTGCCTTCAAAATCAGGTAAAACTCTACACACATCAAGGGCACGGTCAGTGTCCAGTCGACGTAGCGGAAGAATGTGGGTGACTCACCCACCACTGCCCAGTAGTCGCGCATGTAATAGTAGTGAACTGCAGCGATGAACGTGATCAATCCGCTGACCAGAAGTGACGTCTTCCACTTGCCTTCCACGGTGCTCATGGAAAGGAAGAAGAAGGCAGAAGCGGCCATCATGGCCATCGTGCCGACAAAGAAGGTAAAGCCGACGTAGTCGTCCGAAGCCATGGCCTGGACGGTCGAGAGAAGGGTAGAAATCATAACGTTTGATTTGGGTAGAACATGGAAAAAACGTGTCCTGTGAACACATCATCAACCCACGAAAGTGACATTTGTTCAATCCGATTTCACTTTTGTTGGCAAATCCCCCGCAAACCCCCGCGGGCCGGGGCATTCGAACCCCAGAAAATCATCTCTTTTTTCAGAAAACCAAGTGCTTATGACTGCCTCAATGGGTGTCGAGAAGCAACTGGTGGAGGCGATGCGTTGGCAGACCCATGACTGTGTAGAAAGACCCCTCGAGGCGTTGCACCCCCACCAACCCCATCACATCTTGTACTCCGTACGCGCCGGCTTTGTCCATGGGAGACCCTGTGGCGACGTACGCTTGAATGAACGCTTCGGAGAGATCGGCAAAGGTCACCGCACACAAATCCAGCGCGCATCGCGTGCCTTGCGCGAGCGTGGTGACGGCCACGGCTGAGGCCACGGTGTGGGTTTGACCACTCAATGTGCGAAGCATCTCTCGGGCGTGCGCTTCGTTCTCGGGCTTTTCGAGCACACGCCCCTCGAGAACGACGGTGGTGTCGCCGGTGACGAGGATGTCGTCCCCTGAGAGAACGTCGGAGTAGGCTTCGGCTTTTTTGAGGGCCACAAACTCGGCCACGCCAGGCCCCTCGACATGGGGAGGCCACGATTCGTCCACATCGCGTGACATGCACGCCACGTCGAGACCAAGCAGTCCCATCAATTCCCGGCGACGCGGGCTTTGACTCGCGAGCACGATGCGACGTCCTTCGAGGTGGGGGTAGAGGTGAGGCATGGCAATGTGGGATTTCCGTGCAAAAGTAGCGTTCACGTGGAGGGCGGGCGGAATGGCGTGGCAATACCTTTGCGGCCATGCGAGAAAGCATTTTGATTCTTGACTTTGGGTCCCAGTACACCCAGCTGATTGCCCGCAGGGTGAGAGAACTCAATGTCTACAGTGAAATCATTCCGTGGCACGCGTTCACAGAGTTGCCCGAAGGGTGTCGTGGCGTGGTCCTGTCGGGCAGTCCCCACAGCGTGCGAGACGAGCAGGCTCCCAAGCCTGACTTGAGCGCCATCAAAGGGGTTGTGCCCTTGCTTGGGGTGTGTTATGGAGCGCAGTACCTCGCCTCGGTGAATGGGGGTAAGGTTGAGGCGAGCGACTCTCGTGAGTACGGACGTGCGAATTTGGCCTTTCTCAACACCAACGATCCCTTGCTTGCCGGAATGTCCCAAGGATCGCAGGTTTGGATGAGCCACGGCGACACGATTTTGGACATTGGGGCAGGTTTTGAAACCCTGTGCAGCACCAACGATGTGAGATATGCTGGCTTTCGCGCCACGGGCCAAGACGTGTGGGGCATCCAGTTTCACCCCGAGGTGTGGCACAGCACCGAGGGCCCCTTGCTGTTGAAGAATTTTGTCCTCGGAATTTGCGGATGCGAGGGGGCGTGGACGCCGGACAATTTTGTGGAAGCCACCGTGACCCAGCTGCAATCCCAGATCGGTCCGGACGATCATGTGATTTTGGGTTTGAGCGGGGGGGTGGATTCCACGGTCGCAGCCGAATTGTTGCACCGAGCCATCGGCGATCGCTTGCATTGCATTTTCGTGGACAATGGGTTGCTGCGGAAAAACGAGTTTGACCAAGTGCTCCACGACTATCAGGACATGGGCCTCAATGTGCGCGGGGTTCGTGCGGGCCACCGCTTCCTGTCTGAACTGGCGGGTCAATCGGATCCCGAGACCAAACGCAAAACCATCGGCCGCGTGTTCATCGAGGTCTTTGATGAGGCATCGCACGAGGTGGAGGGAGCGCGATGGTTGGGTCAGGGAACGATTTATCCGGATGTGATTGAGTCGGTGAGTGCCACAGGCGGGCCATCGGCCACCATCAAGAGTCATCACAACGTAGGTGGATTGCCAGACTTCATGAAGCTCGAAGTGGTGGAGCCGTTGCGCCTATTGTTCAAGGACGAGGTTCGGAGGGTGGGTCGCGCTTTGGGCATCAAGGAGCGCATTTTGGGTCGGCACCCTTTCCCGGGTCCAGGTTTGGCCATCCGCATTTTGGGTGACATTACCGAAGAGAAGGTTCGGATCCTTCAAGAGGTCGATCACATCTGGATTCAGGGTCTGCGAGATGCAGGGCTGTACGACGAGGTGTGGCAGGCTGGGGTCATCCTGCTTCCAGTCCAAAGCGTTGGCGTGATGGGTGATGAGCGAACCTACGAGAATGCGGTGGCCCTTCGTGCGGTAACAAGCACCGACGGCATGACGGCCGATTGGTGCCACCTCCCTTATGATTTCTTGGCCAAGGTGAGCAACGACATCATCAACAAAGTCCGAGGAGTGAATCGGGTTGTGTACGACATTAGCTCCAAACCCCCCGCCACGATCGAATGGGAATGACAGCCAAGAATCTTTCATGGGTTTGGGCCCTCGGCATGACGCTGTGCACGTCCCTTCCTTTGTGGTCTCAAGATTCTAGGGACGTCCAAGCATCCGAATCCCACAATGCCGCCAAGCGGACGACCGCCGCAGATTCACTCCATGGCGCATGGCATGTGAACCTCGGCGATTCGGTCAGCGCCAGGCACATGCCCTGGGATGTTGAGCAGATCTTGGTGATGCTGCCGTTTGGCTTGGATGCCGACACCATCCTAGGAGGCACATTGTCTCCCAAAGACCAGCGATTGCGGGACATTGCCCTGGAGCACCTGCATGGCATTCACATTGCCGCGGAGGCGCTCGTTCAGACCGGCCTGAATCTCCGTGTGAAGGTGGTGGATGAATTGCCAGATTCGACGGGATCCTTGCGGATTGGAAACGTGGACATTGCCAATTCTTCCCTCGTCATGGGGCCATTGATGCGAGAGAGCCTGACGCTCGTTGCAGGCAAGGTCGATCGATTCGGTGTGGAACAGTTGTTGCTCACGGAACAGCCATCCCACGACATCCACGGGAATCTGAACACACGCCATTGTGTTGCTTCGGATGACGTGGCAATCGACCTTCTCGCAGATTACATCCTTGCTCAGCACGACACCGACCACGTGGTGATGCTGCGCACAGGTTCGAGCGATGCTGCCCTCGAGGCGCATTTTACCCATCGATTCAACGAAGCCCAGAGGGCCAAATGCCTTCTGCCCGCGGACTCTCTGAAGTTCAGAGGCCTTGTGGTGGTAGAGGGTTCTCCAAGGTCGGTTGGCGCATTGTCCGACCATGTGACGCCCTACGAGCGCAATGTCATTGTGTCGGTCTCGGGACGAGCCTCTCGTTCAATGTGGGCTGCCTTGCAAACGGAGCTTCAGATGAACGACAGCTCGGACATTGTGGTTTTTGGTCACCCAGAGGTGGCCGATTTCCCATTCATGGAGGGAGACCTCATGGCCAAGTGGCGGCTGTGCGTTCCGAGCCAAGGAACGCCCAACCTGGCTGATTCGTTGGCGCGCAGTTCCTGGATGGCCTACCGCGTGGCGTTTGGGACTGAACCGGGAAAATATGCAGTCCTGGCGCATGATGCCTTGGTGAATGCGATGGTGCGTCGCCATCCGTGGGTGGCGGGATTTGTTCACCCCATGGCCCACGACTTTCAATGGGTACGACCCGAGGGTGGTGGCGCTTGGCACAACGGGGATTGGACGATGCGTCGGTTTGTGGACATGGCGTGGTTGCCGACGGACACCTTGCCCGAGTTGGCACCGTTTGTTCCCCGGAAGTTTTTTGACGGAGATGGAGAGGAGCTGCCTGTGCCCTTGAAATACCAGCACTTGTTTCCCGAAGAGTGAGTGTGATGGATGCCCAATTGACATGGAGGGAGGACATCGTGGCCGGATTTCGCGCATTGCAGGACGACATCTGTGAAGGGCTTGTCCGCCTTGAACAGACATGCGACGGTTCCGCGTTTGTCGAGGATGCTTGGGAACGTCCCGGCGGTGGCGGAGGGCGGACGCGCGTGTTGTCCGATGGGGCCGTGTGGGAGCGTGGCGGTGTGAATTTCAGTGATGTGCATGGAGAGGTTTCGCACGGACTGGCAGAGCAACTGGGAACCACGGCATCCAACTTCATGGCCTCAGGGGTAAGCCTGGTGCTTCATCCGAGAAATCCTTGGGTTCCCATTGTGCACATGAATGTGCGCCATTTTGCGTTGTCGGATGGAATCCAGTGGTTTGGTGGAGGCATTGACCTGACGCCGCATTACGTGGTTCCGAGGGATGCAGCGGCCTTCCACAGGGTGCTTCGCGATGTGTGCGAGGCGCACGAAGTTGCAGATTACAACCAGTTCAAACGCGAGGCAGACGACTACTTTTTCTTGCCCCATCGAGGGGAAACACGGGGGGTAGGAGGGGTCTTTTTTGACCATCTCGGTCGCGAGGGCAACGTGGACTGGGATTCCTTGTGGGCCTTCGTTTTGGCTCTTGGAAACGCATTTTTGCCGGCCTATTTGCCCTTGGTGGAAGCAGCCATGGATCGACCTTTCACGGATGAACATCGCGATTGGCAGCTGCACCGCCGTGGACGTTACGCCGAATTCAATCTGGTGTGGGACCGCGGAACGCGGTTTGGCCTTGTTTCTCAAGGAAGAACCGAGAGCATTCTCATGAGTCTGCCTCCCGAGGTGAGATGGACGTACAACCAACAGCCGGGTCCTCAGGAGCGCGAGACCCTTTCATGGCTGAAGAAGGATGTGGATTGGGTCAATCTCTGACCCGCTTCGGTTCAGAGCCGGTTGTCGATGAAGTTGACCCCCGGGTGTTGGTCCTTGGGGAAGGTGAACATGCCAGGTCTAACCTTGAGTTCCGTGGAGAAGGAGGTGACGGTGTAGGTGACGTCGCTTCCTTCCCGTCCCTTCATCACCACACGCACAATCTCGAGGGCCTTGTCGTCGACAAAAAGTTGGAGGGTGTGATACGGCTTGTCAGCAGAAGCGTACAAGTTGACATGCGCGCAATCTTTTCCGGCGACAGAAGCCCGTCCCATCCATTCACGACGGAAGTCCTCTTCCCACACCGTGAACAGTTTCGTGGGGTCCATGCCCTCTTCGCGCATGGTTTGGGCATCGTCGACGTAGCAGTCGTTCATCTCGGGCTCAAACGTCCACACGGTTTGACCATCTGAATAGATCACATAGTCGCCCAAATCGAGATGGAACTGATCTCCTTGCATCTCAACAACGCCCTCTTGACTCAGCTCAAAGTCGTTTTTCAGATCCACCAAGGTGCTCGTGTAGCTGATTTGGCACGCATCATAGGTCTTGGCTTTGTTGCTCAATTGGGTGAGAAGCGCGTCGGCATCTTGTGCCAAAAGGCTGTGAGTCAACATGAAAAGGGCCGCGAGGGCGAGGGTATGGAATGCGCGCATGGTGCAAAATTAGTCAGTGGAATCGCTGCTTCCCTGCAACATCTGTTCCAAACTTGCTTCATCGGGCACCAACACCTTGCGCGCCTTGCTTCCTTCGAAAGGTCCAATGATGCCAGCAGACTCCAATTGATCGATCAAACGTCCCGCCCGGTTGTACCCCAGTTTGAGCTTGCGCTGCAGCAAGGAGGTGGAGCCTTGTTGGTGTATCACAAGCACGCGGGCGGCATCCTCAAACATGGGATCGCGCTCGTCGTCGTCGATGGGCCCATTGTTGTCATTGGCTTCGGCAGGAGGGGGAGGGAGCTCAAACGCTGTGGGATACCCTTTTTGCGACCCAATGAATTCGCAGATGTCCTCCACTTCCGGTGTGTCTACAAAACCGCATTGCAAGCGAATCAAGTCGTTGCCTGTGCTCATCAGCATGTCGCCGCGCCCAATCAATTGGTCGGCACCTCCTGCATCGAGAATGGTGCGGGAGTCAATTTTTGAGGTCACGCGGAAGGCAACGCGCGCAGGGAAGTTGGCCTTGATGGTGCCCGTGATGATGTTCACCGAGGGCCTTTGCGTGGCAATGATCAGGTGAATTCCAATGGCCCGTGCGAGCTGGGCCAAACGCGCAATGGGTGTTTCCACCTCTTTTCCTGCCGTCATGATCAAATCGGCAAACTCATCCACGACAAGCACGATGTAGGGCATGTAGTGGTGTCCCAACCGGTGGGCGTCCTTGCCATTGTCGGGATGTCCATCGGCCAGTCCAGGGATGATCTTGCGCTTGGAAAACTTCGCGTTGTATTCCTTGATGTTGCGGCATTGGGCAGCCTTGAGCAACTCGTATCGCTGGTCCATTTCCACGCATAGGCTGTTCAATGTGGACACCACCTTGGAGGTGTCTGTGATGATCGAATCCTCGCTGTCCGGAAGTTGGGCGAGGTAGTGGCGCACGATTTTGTTGTACAGCGTGAGCTCAACTTTCTTGGGATCCACCAGCACAAACTTCAACTGCGACGGGTGGCGACGGTAGAGCATGCTGACGAGCATGGCGTTCAATCCGACGGACTTTCCTTGTCCCGTGGCTCCTGCCATCAGAAGGTGAGGCATTTTGGCCAAATCAAAGACGTAGGTCTCGTTGCTGATGGTCTTTCCCAATGCAACCGGCAGGGCAGCGTCGGAATTTTGGAATTTGTCACTGGCAATGAGCGTTTTCATGCTCACCACATCGGGGTTGTTGTTGGGGACCTCGATGCCGATGGTTCCCTTGCCCGGGATGGGCGCGATGATTCGAATGCCGAGGGCGGACAAACTCAAGGCGATGTCGTCTTCGAGGTTCTTGATTTTGCTGATCCTGATGCCGGGTGCCGGGACAATCTCGTACAGGGTCACGGTGGGACCGACTTCGGCCGTGATTTTGCTCACTTCGATGTTGAAGTTGGCCAGGGTTCGCAGGATGTTTTCCTTGTTTTGCGTGAGTTCGTTGTCCGTCACGCGGTGCTTCCCGTCCCCGTGATTCAGCAGCTTGTCAATGCTCGGAAGCTGGAAGTTGCCGAGTTCCAGGGTGGGGTCAAACTCCCCAAACTCTTTCGTCAGATCATCCAGTTGTTCACTGGTGAGGATGTCCTCCTCCACCATGCTCTTCACTTCAAACTCCACATCGTCGCCCGCTTCTTCGTCCGCCGCGTCCATTTCTACACCAAGCTCCATGCCCTCACGGCGATTCGCACCTGTCGGGCCTGACGTGAATGGCACCTCGTCGTCGGCGAGCTCCTCGCCGCTGGCGGATGCTGTGACAGCGTCTTCAAGATCACTCCCCGCGTTTGCTCGTTCCGATGAGGAGTCCTCCGCATTGGACTCACCCGCCATGTCAGACCCCCGTTCAGCCCCTGTCGCCTCGGCCGCTGGGGTAGGGGAGGGGGAAGGAACGGGGGGCGCCGTTTCACGAACCTCAAAAGGAACGTCATCGTCTTCCTCCCCTTGATTGCCAACCAACGAGGTCTCCGCCTGAGGGTCATTCGCATAGGGGGTGCCAAAGTCGCGATTGACCAGGGTGTTGGAGGCCGAAGAACGCGAAGCATTGTTGGAATCCGCCTGGCCCTGTTCCATCCAATCTTCATCCGCCGCGTCTTCATCAATCATCACTTCCTCAGCGCTCCGGAACCACCGTCCCATCAAACCAGTGAAACGCCTCCAAAGCTGGGGTGTGTTGTAAGCAAGAAGACCCACGACCGTGAATCCAAGGACCATCGCGCAACCCCATGAGCTGAGGTAGTGCATGCCTTGGTTGAGCAGCCAAAGACCGGATGCGCCCACCAAATGATCGTCCAAGGACGTGAAGTAACGCTGGGTTCCCTCAATTTTCTCGTGGCTCAAAAAGGCCAGTGCCCATGGCACAAACATCGCCAGAAACGTCCCCAAACGAAACGTCTTTCCCAGGGGTGCAATGTCGCGGTCTGTCATCCAACGAAGCCCAAAAATGGCAGCAAACAGAGGGACAATCAGGGCGCCGATGCCCAAGCCTTGATGGGCCAGCCAGTAGCCAATGTGCGCACCAACGCTTCCCAGCATGTTGTGGTACGATTCGGCATCTCCCACCTCAAGCGACTGTTGGATGAGTCGGATGTCCAGGGCCCCTGTGAACAGGGATGAAAGGATGGACAAGGCAAAAATCAAGGAAACTCCCAAAGTTGCCAGACCGGTGACGGTTCGGGTTCGCTCGTCTGCCCAAGTTTCTCGCATCCATGCCGCCCCAGGCCATGTCAACCAATCGGGGGCATGCCAAGACGACGTGGAATCATCGTTGCCAGAGGTGCGCTGGGCCTTTCGAGATTTCGATCGCTTTGCTGAGGGAGGGGCGTCCGATTTGACTTCGGACAACAGAACGTTCTTTGCCATAGATCTACGAAGCTAAACGCCCTGCATCCGCGGGAATTGCGTCGACAAAATCCTTCTTCACCAACGACTGTGAAAAAGGGCGTTGTTCCAATCGTGCGAATTCGTTATCTTTGCCCTCCAATTCTTGAAACCATGGCGAAGAAAGGTAACCGCGTTCAGGTGATTATGGAATGCACAGAGCACAAGGACTCAGGCATGCCCGGTACGTCACGCTACGTCACGACAAAGAACCGAAAGAACACTCCAGACCGCATGGAGATGAAAAAGTTCAACCCTGTACTTCGCAAGTACACGGTGCACAAGGAAATTAAGTAATAACGGCTAACACCCTGAAATTCAGCAACCATGGCAAAGAAAACAGTGGCATCGCTGCAGACCGGAGGTGGTCGTCAGCACACCAAAGTCATCAAGATGGTGCGTAGTGAAAAGTCTGGCGCATACACCTTCAAAGAAGAGGTGGTTCACAACGACGAAGTGAACAATTGGTTCGCCAAGAACTGAGGACGCGTCACACCATCAATTCGCATACAGATGGGCTGGTTTCCTCGTGAATCCGGCCCATTGTTTTGTCCGAAATCCTCACACAGATTCGATGGGATTCTTCAATCGACTTTTTGGAAAAGAAAAAAAGGACTCGCTTGACCAAGGTTTGGCCAAGTCCAAGCAGTCCTTCGTAGAGAGGATTTCGCGCGTGTTCACAGGGCGTCGCCGCATTGATGACCACTTGCTTGATGATTTGGAAGAGGCGTTGGTGTCCTCCGACCTTGGCATCGATACCACTGAGGCCATCCTGGGCCGCTTGCGCAAGCGGGCGACGTGGGAAGCCTATGTGGATCAGGCAGAACTCATGACCATGCTGCGAGAGGAGGTCCTTGGGTTGATTGCCAAGAATGCTGGGGCCCGGATGGATGCATCGATGGCCTATGAAGTGCCGCGAGGTTCAGCGTCTCCTCATGTCATCATGATTGTGGGAGTCAACGGGGTGGGGAAAACCACGAGCATTGCCAAACTGGCGCACCGGTATTCCAAGCAAGGTTTGAAAGTCATGCTCGGGGCGGCCGATACTTTTCGTGCGGCGGCCGTCGATCAATTGAAAGTGTGGGGGGAGCGCGTGGGTGTGCCCGTGGTGGCTCAAGGCATGGGGTCGGATCCTGCAGCCGTGGCGTTTGACACCTTGCAAAGTGCGGTGGCCCAGCACATGGATTTGGTCCTCATCGATACAGCCGGACGCCTTCACAACAAGGTCAATTTGATGAACGAGCTTGGGAAAATCAAGCGCGTCATGTCCAAGGTCATTCCCGAGGCTCCCCACGAGGTGTGGCTGGTGCTCGACGGCTCCACGGGCCAAAATGCGCTTGAGCAAGCCAAGCGGTTTTCCGAAGTCACCGACGTGACTGGACTGGTTCTGACGAAGCTGGATGGCACGGCGAAGGGTGGCGTGGTGTTGGCAATTTCAGACCAAATGAAGGTGCCCGTGCGATTCATTGGGGTGGGCGAAAAAATGGAGGACTTGCAGGATTTCCACCCCATGGAATTCGTGGATAGTTTGTTGCCAACATCCTTGGAATCTGAATCATGAGAGCACGCTCCTTCAAACCGAGAAAGGTCAATGTCGTGACGCTCGGTTGCGCCAAAAACCTCTTTGACAGCGAAGTGATGATGGCCCAGCTCCGCGCCAATGACTTCGAAGTGGAACACGAAAGCCGCCAGGATGATTCGGGCATCGTGATCGTGAATACATGCGGATTCATTGAGGCTGCCAAACAAGAGAGCATCGACACCATTTGTCGTTTTGCCCAAGCCAAAACGGATGGTCAAGTCGACCGCGTGTACGTGACGGGATGCCTCTCCGAGCGCTACAAGGACGAGCTTGCTGAGGGGATTCCCGAGGTCGATGCGTGGTTCGGAACCCGTGATTTGCCACGTCTCCTCAAGACCCTTCGCGCCGATTACAAGAAGGAGCTTGTCGGAGAGCGTCTGCTGACCACACCAGCCCATTACGCCTACTTGAAAATCGCGGAGGGTTGCGACCGGCCTTGTGCGTTTTGCGCCATTCCGTTGATGCGCGGCAAGCACCGATCCACCCCCATGGAGGATTTGGTGAATCAGGCGCGGGGGTTGGCGGCACAGGGTGTGTCGGAATTGATTCTCATTGCGCAGGATTTGACGTACTACGGTTTGGACTTGTATCGGGAGCGAAAGCTTGCTGAGCTTGTCCGGCGCCTCAGCGATGTGGAGGGCATCGCGTGGATCCGTCTGCACTACGCCTTTCCGAGCGGGTTTCCCATGGACGTGCTCGACGTCATGGCTGAACGAAGCAACGTATGCAATTACCTCGACATGCCTTTGCAGCATGGGACGGATGACATGCTCAAAGCCATGCGCCGTGGGATCACGGAGGCCAAAACGGATGCACTCATCGACGCCATCCGTCAACGCGTTCCGGACATTGCCATTCGGACCACCCTCATTTGTGGGTTCCCGGGTGAGACAGAAGCGCATTTTGAGCATCTCCAGCGTTGGGTGGAGCGGATGCGCTTCGACCGCTTGGGTTGCTTTACCTACAGCCACGAGGAAAACACCCATGCGTACACCATGACGGACGACGTGCCAGAGGATGTCAAACGTGCGCGGGTCGAGCGCATCATGGACATCCAGGCGGGCATCAGCGAGGAATTGAATGTTGCGCGCATTGGAAACGTCGAGCGGGTCTTGATTGACCGCCACGAGGACGGTCTTTGGGTGGGACGAACCCAATACGACAGCCCCGATGTCGACAACGAAGTGCGCATTGCGCATGAGGGACACCTTCGCGTGGGTGACTTTGTGACGGCAGAAATCACGGGTGCCTCGGCGTTTGACCTCGACGCCAAGCTGATCGACTGAATTCAAGGATGACTTCCATGCGGACATACCCTGTGATGGAGCGTTTTCCAACCTTGCAAGGGGAGGGCGCTTGGACGGGCCATGCATCGTGGTTCATCCGATTGGGTGGCTGCGACGTGGGTTGCTCGTGGTGTGATGTGAAGGAGAGTTGGCCGATGGAGGCTCACCCTGCCGTGGCGGTGGATGCCCTTGTGGATGAGGCCGTGGCTTCTGGCATGCCGCGCGTGGTGGTGACCGGAGGGGAACCGTGTATGCACGACCTTGGTCCGTTGACCGAAGCGCTTCAGGCTGCGGGTTTGGACACCCACCTGGAAACAAGCGGCGCACACCCGCCGAGTGGAAGCTGGGATTGGATCACGCTCAGTCCGAAGAAATTCAAGCCCTGCCGCCCCGAGTGGTATCGCATGGCCGATGAATTGAAGGTCGTGGTCGTCAACAGCCATGACCTGGCGTGGGCTGAGGAACATGCTGCCCAACTGGCGCCGGGAACCGCCCAATTC
>JBEARC010000089.1:0-3968 GCA_041163465.1 Bacteroidota bacterium | reverse complement strand
GCGCAAACAAGGATGAACGGAAGACGATTCATGCAGTCAAGGTACGTAGGTCCCGCGTGTCCATGCGTCAATCTGGAAGGAACTGTTCCGAGCTTCGGGCATTCAGACCGCGTTGCAGCAGAAGCATGCCAACGGCCAACAAAGCAGCGGTGGTCTCGTAGGCGAGTGCGTGCCACGGTTCGATGCCCAAAGCGCGTCGAAGCAGGATGGTAGCCACAACAAACCCCGAATTGCGCAACACAAGCCCGAAGTCGTCGAGGTAGCGAAACGATACGACCAGCAGAAGCACGTCCACCAAAATCAGGGCCGTAAAGAATTCGTTGTAGAAAATGTCATTCAGGTCCGAATGGAGGTGCTCCGGAGCGGCGACCAACTCCCAAACCCACGACCCCAACGCTTGCACGCTTAGGAAAACAAACACCAGGGCGAGAAGCCCCGCTAAGGCGGTTTTGAACCCGACGAAATGCTGCAGCTCCGACTCTTCGATTCGGGCTTGCCTTCGAGGAAGGAGGTGGTAGAAAAGCACCAACATGCCGCCCAAGACCAGCGCAGCCAGCATGTGCGGAAAAAACACTGCCTCCCAGGGCCAATTCGACGTCGTGTCGAGGTCTTTGAAGACCGACCGAATCTCAATGAGCGCCACAATTTCCACTTGCTTGCCCAGCGAACGTGCGAAGGATGTCGGCAGGTAGTACACCAGCAGGTAGACCTCGGCGATGAGAATCACAGAGAAGGGAGTGTATAGGGTTTGGAGCGGGTGCGAAAACAGGCTCTCTGGCAATCCCACATTCCAAAGGTGTTGCACTCCGAAGAGTGCCAGATGGAGACCAAACATGGTCAAAGCCACGCCAACCAAGCCATGCTCAACCCGTTTTCGGACGATCGGGTGCAGAATGCGTTGGGCAAAAGTGGCGAGCCGTGCAGCAATCATGGTGTTATAACACCATGATCGCGAGAAAGTTCCAGATTAGGCTCTGTGTTGTTTGGCGAGTGCGTCGACGCGCGGATTCATGACCGCGAAGTACAGCGGGGGAATCAGGCTTAGCAACATCATGCCGGGATAGCCCGTGGGCAGTTGGGGCGCGTCGTCGATGGAGTCCAAGATTTGGTACGGCTTCGCAGGTTGGTGGTGGTGGTCCGAATGCCGGGTGAGCTCAAACAGCATCAACCGTCCCAAGGGGTGGTTGCTGTTCCAGCTGTGGTGAGGCATGACGCGTTCGTAGCGGTGTTCGTTGACCCGGTTGCGTTCCAGGCCGTAGTGTTCCACGTAGTTGACAACCTCCAGCAGAAATCCCCCAAACAACCCGGCAATCAGCCACGCGACGCCAACGTGCCACCCCAAGGTCATCCAGACGGCCGCCAAGAGCCCCCATTGCAAGGCCTGCAAGCGCAGAAACACGTTGGAGGGATGCCACGGGCTCAGTCCACGGCGGCGCAGGTTCTTCGCTTCAATTTGCCACGCCGACCACCAAGCCACAAAGACAGCTCGGAACCAAAACAGCTGGAGCCACTCGTTGCGCCGCGCGGTTCCTGGGTCCTCTTTGGTGGCGACGTTCTTGTGGTGGCCTTGGTTGTGCTCGATGAAAAAGTGGGTGTACAACGACGTCACCAGCAGCGCTTGGGAGAGCAGTTGGTTGTGCTTTTCGGGGCGATGTCCAAGCTCGTGGGCCACGTTGATGCCGAGGATGCTGCACGAGAAGCCCATCGCAAGCACAAACCCCCACCACTCCAAGGACCACAACTCCCGCGTGCCAGCATTCAGTTCGAAGAGGAACCAGCCAAGAAGGCCGTATTGGATGACCACCATGGACCACAGCAGCACGTCGTAGACCCGGTCTTTTTCGACCACTTCACGCTCCGCCTCCGTCAAATTTGCAGCGGAAGAAGGCAGCACCAACTCCAACAAGGGAAGCAACCCAAACCCGTACCCAATCGCAATCCACGTCCAAGCACCTTCCGCCAGAAACGACAAGGCCACCATGAGTGGAATGGTGAAGGCGGAAGCGTATTTGAGGAACCGCCAGGGGGAAAGGGATGCTTGGGTGTTGACGTTCATGCAGTTAAAGTAGGGGAATTCCGAGAAATTCCTCCCTTGAACCACGGGAAGACTCAATCCTGAGCCACGGGAACGAGGTGGAACACCTTGCCGGCGCCTTCGACAGCCACAAACACCTCCCCGCGGCTGTTGCGCGCGATGTCCCGCACCCTGCCCACCCCTTCGAGCAGTCGATCGCGGTGGACGACCCGGTCGTTTTCGAGGTGCAGGCGCTCGAGGTACTCGAAACTCAGCGACCCTGCCAAGAGGTCTCCTTGCCATCCTTCAGGCCAGTCACCGCCGTGCACGATTTCGAGCCCGCACGCTCCGATGGAGGGAAGCCAATAGTAGAGGGGCTGTTCCATGCCGGCCATTGCGGTGTCGCGGGTGATGCTCGTGCCGGTGTAGTTCTTCCCAAACGTGATGACAGGCCACCCGTAGTTCTTGCCCCGCTCCGGCAGGTTGATTTCGTCGCCGCCTTTGGGGCCGTGTTCGTGGGTCCAAACCGCGCCCGTCTCGGGATGCACGGCCAAGCCTTGCGGGTTGCGGTGCCCCCACGACCAAATGGACGGCACGGCGCCTGGCTCCTGAACGAACGGGTTGTCTTCCGGCACGCTCCCGTCCGGGTTGAATCGGTGGACTTTGCCGGGGGAGGTGGCGAGGGTTTGGGGGTGGACGTCGCGCATCCCGCGCTCCCCGCACGTCAGGTAGAGCTTTCCGTCGCCGCCAACGGCGACCCGGCTGCCGTAATGGTGGTGGGTGCTTTCGTAGGGCTCGGCCACGAACAAATTCTCGAGCGGACCCAAGGCCGGGCCGTCGGGGATCCAGCGGCCACGCACGAGGGCCGTTGCCGAGCGTGTGTCGTCTCCAGGCTCGTTTTTGCTGTACGTGAGGTAGACCCATGCCTGCCCGTCTTGGGGGTCCACCCAGTGCATGACGTCGAGCAGGCCGCCTTGGCCGCGAACGTGGATGTCGGTCGGGGCGCCCGCCACGGGCTTCACTTTGCCGGCCTCCCAGAGCCAAATCCGCCCCTCCCGTTCCGTCACGAGCAGGGTCGTGTCGTCCACGAAGTCCATGCCCCAGGGCGTTTCCAGTCCTTCCATCACGACGTTGGCGCGGACAGTCAGGTCGTCCGTCACCGTGGTCGTGGGCGCCTCGGGCCTGAATCCACGTTCCGTCGCCGCTTGTTCTAGCACGTAGTCGGTCAAGGCCACGATGTCCTCGTCTCCGAGCACCTCCCCGTACCCGGGCATGCCCAGCAGGGGGTATCCCTTCCGAATCACGCGCGTCACGTCTTCAGAAGTGCTGCCGAGCTTCCACGTTCGGGCCACGAAGTCCCGGCCGTCGGGGCCGTGGCAGCTCGCGCACCATTGGGTATACGCTTCGGGTGTCGCACCCGAGCCTGGGTCTGCGCTCGCTGCCACGTCTGCAGGCGCGACGTGCGACGGGTGGCCCGCGTCGTCAGGGCTGAACATCATGCTGCCTGCCGCAACACCGCCGGCCAACAGCAACAAGAGGGGAGAACGCATGGAATGAGGTTTGGGCTTCAAGGTAGCGCGCCTTGCATGGACCTGAACCTCAGAACAACTCCAGGATGCGGATGGCAAAGACGTCCACAACCTCGACGAGAATGAGCAGGATGATGATCCACTCAAGCTTGCTGCTTTCGCGGTGGTCCATGATGTCCTTGAACAGTTCGAGGTCTTCTTTCAGAATGCCCACGCGTTCGTGGATGTACCGGTAGCGGTCCTTGAGGTCAAACGTCTGCTTCAGCGACGCGTTAAGCTTGTTCAGCGCCTCGTTTTCCCAGGTGATGTCGGGCGAGTCGAAGATGTAGAGGTTCTCGGAGATTTGGTTTTTGATCTTCAGCACGTGGCCGATGAACTGCTTGAGTTTCTTGCCTGAAATCGTGAGCTTTCCGCGCTTCTCGAGG
>JBEARC010000088.1:0-9917 GCA_041163465.1 Bacteroidota bacterium | reverse complement strand
ATGTAGTGCGGAACGACGACACATGAATCATCACATCAGACCCTTCCTGCACTTACTTTTGCCCCATGTCTACTCATCGCATCCTCGTACCCATCGATTTCACGCCCGTGTCTGACACGGCGCTCAACCACGCCAAGGCTGTGGGCAATGCATTTAGCAGTGAAATTCACTTGTTGCACATCGTCAGCCAGAAGCGAGAATTCGGCGAAGCCAAGGAACGGCTTTTGGCATTTTCGAAGGCGGCGCAAGAGGGTTTTGACGGAATCATCACCACGTCCATTCGGATCGGAAGCGTGTTTGACGACATCGACGACGTCTCTGTGGAAAAAGAGGCCAATCTGGTGATCATGGGTACCCACGGCCTCAAGGGCATGCAATTCATCACGGGAGGCCGTGCGCTGAAGATTGTTCGTCAATGCTCTGTTCCTGTGATTATCACGCAAACAAGAGCCATCCGACCCACTGGATACGATGACATTGTGGTGCCTTTGGATTTGCACCAAGACACGAAGCAAAAGTTGGCGATTGTTTCTGAAATGGCTGCCTATTTCAAGGGGCGCGTTCACATCATTTCGCCCGCGGAAGAAGATGAGTTCTTGGCAAATCAGCTGAGAAGAAACATTGAATTCGCTTCGGACTACTTCGAAGAAAAAGGCATTCAATACACAACCAAAATCAGCGAGCACAGCTCAAGTGCCTTTGTGAAGGATGTCATTCGCTATGCTGCGAGCATTGAAGCTGACCTCATCAGTATTATGAACCTGCATGAGAAGAGTTTGATGGGGATTTTTGGACAATCGTACGAACAACAAATCATCACCAATGAAGCGGAAATTCCCGTGTTGGTGCTGAATCCATTTGAAACGCGAATCATCCGCCAAACACCGTTCTCTTTTTGAGTGGAGATGCCATGCGTTGGGGCTGGTTTCTCATGGTTGCAATTCTCGGGGGATGCCAAACTTCCGAACCTGTCCCGCCCTCGGGTGCTGAGCTCAACCTGAGCGACCTCGCTTGGACAATCTCAACTGCTTCCGGAAGGCTTGACAACGTGCCGGCCCGGGTTCCTGGCCACGTTCTACCCGACTTGGTGTTGGCAGGCTTGGCCGTTGACCCCGATTGGGGGACCCAAGAAAGGGACGTTCAATGGGTGGAGGAGGAAACATGGATCTATCGCACCCAGCTTCAACGACCAGCGAACTGGTCAACGCGTGACAGCCTGAGATTGACCTTTGAAGGACTGGACACGTATGCACGGGTGGTCTTGGATGGGGAAACCTTGCTGAAGGCGGACAACGCATTCAGGGCTTGGACCACCGCGCCATTCTTGCTGGAGGATGGGGTCCACACGTTGGAAGTCATCTTCGACCCTGTGGCTGTCGTGGGACAAAATCGTCTCGACCACCATGGGGTTGTCATTCCAGCTGGCAATGAGCTCCGTCCCATAGGGAAACAATCGAGCCCGATGACACGAAAGGCAGGGTATCAATTTGGTTGGGATTGGGGGCCCCGTTTGGCCGGTCCAGGCATTCCCTTGCCCGTACACTTGGTCCACAGCGGAACAAGCTCGGATCGCCGTCTTCATCCTGCCCCCTCCTGCCATGTGGTTCATGCCGACGCCGAGGTTGGTCGAATCGTTGTCCGAGGTCACCAAGGATGGGATTTGGCCTTGACTTTAGACGGGCACCAAGTGTCCTATGCATGGAAAGGTGACACCCTTGTGGTTCCCAAACCCAAACTGTGGTGGCCCGTGAATTTCGGAAAACAGCCGCTGTACACGTGCCATTGGCGGCATAGCGCTTCAGGAATTCAGGAGGAGCACACGCTGGGCATTCGAACTGTGGAATGGTTGCAGCTTCCCGACTCTTGGGGCACTTCCTTTCAGCTGGTCATCAATGGTGTCGCCATTCAAGCCCGAGGAGCCAATGTGGTCCCACCGGGTTTTCACCATGGATATTCCTCCGAGAAATGGTCTGAACTTGTCGATTGGTCTCTCGCTGCAAACATGAACATGGTCCGGGTGTGGGGCGGCGGAGTGTATCCACCAGATGCCTTCTTCGACGCCTGTGACGAGAATGGACTTCTCGTTTGGCAAGATTTCATGTTCGCTTGCAACATGGTTCCCGACGACTCCGCCTTTTTCGACAACGTGCGAATGGAAGCCCGCGAACAGGTTCGAAGGCTGCGCCATCGACCATCCTTGGTTTTGTGGTGTGGGAACAACGAGGTGAAGCGGGCTTGGCATCAATGGGGTTGGCAAGAATTGTATGACCTTCATGGTCAGGACAGCACCCGACTCTCGAATGCCTACAATCACGTGTTTCATCACATCCTTGCTGAGGAAGTCGCCCGCGGGAGCTCCACCATGTATCACCCCACCTCCCCGACCTTGGACCCAAGGTCGGGAGACGAACACGCATGGGATGTGTGGTTTGGTCTCGAAGATTTTAGCTATTACAGCCGCAACAACGGTCGCTTCGTGAGTGAATTCGGTGTCCAAAGCCTTCCTGAAGAGCACACCCTTCGCGAAGTCGGTGTGAACCACTTTCAAGACGAGGCTTTGCAATACCGGCAGCGAAGCAAGATGGATTGGCTGGAACCGGGATTTGACGGTTGGGACATGATGAACCATTTCATGACCCAATCCGTGGGTGCAAGCGAACCAGAGAACCTCGAGGACTGGATTTTTCGCAGCCAAGCCATGCAGGCCGAATGCCTGAGACAGGCCTTGGAACGCCATCGCTCCAGCGGTGGGCGCTACGCTGGGTCGTTGTACTGGTCCTTGAATGACGTTTGGCCTGCCGTTTCTTGGTCGACCATCGATGATGCGGGGCGCTGGAAACTTGGGCACTACGCAGCGCGTCGCGCCAACGCTCCCCGTACTGCGTTGTGGATGCGGCAACGCACAGATTCGCTTTGCTTCACCGTTTTCAATGAATCACCCCTTCCTTTGGAAGGATTCTTGCACGTGGAAGTTCAAGACTTCAAGGGGATTGTTCTCAAGCGCATGGACCAAGCAATTCGTGTCCAAGCACACCACGATGGGACGTATAGTCTTGGGCCGCTTGATGCTTGGCACGACCGACCAAAAGAAACGGTGTTGACCTGGTCCCTCGAGACAACTGATCGTCAGGAAGTCGTCCGCGCTTCCTCCCTGTGGCAAGCCCCTGCGGATGTTGCCTTGTTGCCAGCCAATGTCACAATCACTCCTCGCGAACACGCGTGGATGATTGAGACGGACACCTATCTCCCGGTTCTTCGATTGACCGCTTCTGTCCCCGGTCACTTTTCCGACAATGGCATGGCCGTGCTACCAGGCCAGCCTCTGCAGGTGAATTTCGTTCCTGAACAGCCGAAGCGGTTTTCCGAAATCCAGCTTGGATTCCAGATCTTGAACCCACGTGTCAGTGCAAGTGACGAATGACCCACGTCTTCATGCCTACCCGCACCTCATCCCCTACCACGGCGCCTTGCAATTGACGCGCCAAGGGAGCCTCGGCACTCACAGCCAAGACGTCTCGGCCATTCACGACCAACCGGCCCAAACCCAATCCCAGCAATATCCAGGGCCCATCCGTTTCAATCAAGACGCCACTCGCAACGCGACGTGGAATCCCTCCTGATTGAATCATTCGAAGAAGTTCTGTCTGGAGCCGCGCCACGCGGTTCAAGGTATCCTGAACCTGAGCCATTTCCTGATGAATCATTGCGCGGCCCGTTTCATGCTTGTCGCCCGCGGTGCTTTTGGCCTCTGATTCAAGCGCCTCCTTCAACGAATCCAAACGCTGATTCGCCTCGACAACCTGTTGATTCAAGTGTGTCTCAAGATGAGAGAAGATGGTGGCTTTCATTGGATCAAAATCAACCGATTGGATTGAAGAAATCTTGAATACGACAGGCCGCGTCAACCCATTCCACCCATTCGACCTTTCTCGTCTATCTTTAATGCCAAATCTCCTGTAAGTCGCATGAAATCCCCGTCATTTTCTGACGTTTCTGGAACCGTCACAAAAGAGATCCAACACGACCTCACCAGCCGTGAAGCCTTTGCATGGCTGGTAGAGGGTCATGAACGGTTCAAAAACCAAAACCCTCGCTCACGTGATCGGCAGTCCATGCTCGAGGGAGCAGCGCATGGGCAATTCCCCTATGCTGCTGTGTTGGGATGCATTGATAGCCGGGCACCCATCGAGCAAGTGTTTGACGCCCAAATCGGGGATCTGTTTGTCGCGCGGGTGGCCGGAAACGTGGTGAACGAAGACGTGCTCGGTTCACTCGAATACGCCTGCAAGTACGCTGGAACGAAGGTGATTTTGGTGTTGGGGCATACGTCATGCGGTGCCGTAGGTGCTGCTTGGAATGATGTGAAAGACGGAAACATCACCGCATTGTTGGCCAAAATCAAACCGGCCGTGGAAACTGTTCAACGCGATCGTGGCACCGAAGGGTCTGTCGAAAACCTCAATGCCTGTGTGGCTGAAAACGTGAGCGTGATGTGCCAAACCCTCCGTGAACAGAGCGACATCTTGGCGGGTTTAGAACAGGATGGGCGCATTGTCATCACAGGTGGTGTATACAATGTCGCCAAAGGCGAGGTGGAATTCGTGTCTCAACCCTGACTGTTTGATGGATTCTCAGGTGTTTACGAGGATTTCTCCCTGCGCTAGCCTCACGCTTTGGCTGGCGCTTTTGGTCATCCCTTGGATGAACATCTCCAGAGACTTGGGGCCATGTGCGTTGGAGTGCGAACAACATGAGAACGAGACTGAGGGTGAAGAATGGCAAATCGAATGGGATGAGTCCCTTCTCCTTGGAAGCATGTACTTGCATGCCTCTTTCGAGAATTGGCATGTGGGACAGTGGCACAATGTCTTCCTGTTGGAGCGTTTGGACGCCCGACCATTGTTGGATCCCCCAGAAGCATAAGGCAGGTTTTGCTTGACGTCGGTTCAGGCCATTGTCTTGTTTTGTGATTCAACATCTTTCTCATGTTTCAAAATCTTGGGCGTGACTTGCCCGCTTCTATTGTCGTTTTTCTTGTTGCTCTGCCTTTGTGTCTGGGAATTGCCTTGGCCTCAGGAGCACCTCCCCTTGCCGGATTGATTGCCGGCATCGTGGGAGGCCTTGTTGTCGGTTCAATCAGTGGCTCACCCCTCGGCGTCAGTGGACCTGCTGCAGGTTTGGCCGTCATCGTGCTCAATGGCATCGAAAGCCTTCCATCACTCGAGATGTTTGCAGTTGCCGTGATGATTGGCGGATTGGTGCAGGTCGTTCTTGGTCTGCTTCGGGCAGGTGTGATTGGCTTGTACTTCCCTTCGGCGGTGATTCAAGGCATGCTCGCAGCCATTGGCATTATCATTGTTCTCAAGCAACTCCCTCACGCAGTGGGCTTTGATGAGGAACCAGAGGGGTCACTTCAGTTTGCCACGGATGCCACGCACAACACGGCCTCGGACTTGATGCTCATGCTCGACTCCTTTCAACCCACAGCCATTTTGGTTTCGTTCATTGGTCTGGCCCTTTTGATTCTATGGGAAACGCAGTTCATGAAGCGACAAGGCTGGAGTCAGTTTCTTCCCGCCTCATTGTGGGCCGTGGGAATCGGAGTAGCCATCCATCTCATAACCCAAGGCACGGCATGGGAGTTGTCTCCTGACCACATGGTGCAAATCCCCATGTTGACAGGAAGCCAAGGATTCGACACGTTGTGGAACATGCCCGATTTCTCTGCTCTGGGGCGAGGTGACGTTTGGACTTTGGGCATCACCTTGGCCATCGTGGCCTCTCTTGAAACCCTGCTTTGCGTCGAGGCGACAGACAAGCTGGACCCTCATCAACGCGTGACTCCGACCAACCGAGAATTGTTCGCGCAAGGCGCAGGCAACCTCCTTTCTGGGTTTCTCGGTGGTCTGCCCATCACACAAGTCATTGTGCGCAGCTCTGCCAACATCCAAAGCGGAGGAACAACCAAGCTTTCCGCAATTGTTCATGGGTTTTGGCTCCTCCTCGCTGTGTTTGCCATCCCCAATCTGCTCAACCTTATCCCCCTAGCAAGCCTTGCTGCAATCTTATTGGTGGTCGGCTACAAATTGGCCAAACCTGCGACGTTTGTTCGCATGGCCAAGCACGGTGGGCGTCAGTTCATTCCTTTCGTTGTCACGGTGGTGGCCATCGTTGTCACGGATTTGTTGACGGGCATTGGCATTGGCTTGGCCACCTCCATTGTGGCGATTCTATGGGATCACTACAAGCGTCCGTTGGAAGGTGTTGAGCGCAACGATGAGGCCAAGGTGTACCGACTCACTCTTGGGAAAGACGTCACTTTCCTTCACAAAGCCGGCATTCGTCAAGCCTTGGCAGACATTCCTGAGGATTACCACATTGAGGTCGATGCGCGAGAAACCCACACCCTCGATCCTGATGTCCAAGACATTCTTGCTGACTATCAGAAAAAATCAGAAGCGCTGGGATTGGATTTTACCATGTATCGTTAGGGACCAACCACACGCCCAAATCTCCTGAATTTTGTCAAGCACTCAGGACTTCGCCTCCTGCGTCATTTCTCTGATTTGGCGCAATTCCACGTCATCGAGTGCTCGGTAGGACCCCACGGGCAAGTCACCGAGTTCGACGTTCATGATGCGTACGCGTTTCAGGCGTCGAACTCGGTATCCCAGGGCCTCGCACATGCGTCGAATTTGACGGTTCATGCCTTGTTTCAAAACGATTTGAAAGGACTGGGTGCCCAGGGCTTGAACTTCGCATGGCATCGTCACGGTGTCCAAAATCTCCACCCCTGACGCCATCTGCCGGATGAATTCTGGCGTGATTGGTCGGTTGACGGTCACCCGATATTCTTTCTCATGGCCGTACCTAGCCCGAAGAATGTCGTTGACGATGTCGCCATCGTTGGTCAAAAAAATCAAGCCCTCACTCATCTTGTCGAGCCTTCCCACGGGATAAATCCTCGATGGAAAATTGATGGCATCAATGATGTTGTCCTTTTCTCTTCTCGTGTCTGTGGTGCACACGATGCCCACTGGCTTGTGGTAGGCCAACACGATTCGTTCCTGATCTGCCGTGGCTACCTCCACGCCATCGACAGCCACAACATCTCCTGGATAAACACGGGTTCCCAATTCAGGCACGACGCCATTCAAGGTCACTCTTCCCTGTTCAAGCAGTGCATCGGCCGCTCTGCGCGAGCAATGCCCTACTTCGCTCAGGAATTTGTTAATCCGTGTACCCGAAGCCGTCGCGTTTGTCATCTTGCCAAAGGTCGTGAATGCCTGTTCATCCTCCAATCCGCGCCTTAACTTCGCCCCGTGAATTTCTCCAGCGCTCCAACGTCGCCTTTCCACCTCGTGCCGCCATCTCCCTTCGCGGGCATCCGAGGAATGGAGACGTTGAAAAAGGAGGCACGTGCTTTCCTTGATGAGATGGCCCAAGATTCTGTGGCTGGCGCTTGGATTCCGGACCTGCATACACGCTGGAATTCTGTGAAACAAGAAATTGAATCAACAGGCTCTTATACTCACACTTACAAAGAGTTGATGTTTGGATCAAGGTTGGCATGGAGACATTCCAACCGATGTGTGGGTCGGCATTTTTGGAGAACCTTGCAAGTCCACGACGCGCGCCAATGCGAGTCAGCGGACGAAGCATTTTCTCATCTGAAAAAGCATGCCAACCTGGCCTTCAATGGTGGGAAAATCGCCAATGTCATCACCATCTTTCCGCCCTCAAGACCTGGCCAGCCACATCCGTGGCGGATGCTGAACCACCAGCTGATCCGTTACGCCGGGTTTGCGCAACAAGATGGAAGCGTGATTGGGGACCCAGACAGCGTGGAGTTCACGAAATATTGTCTTGAGAAGGGATGGAAAGCGGAAGCCAGCCCTTGGACGCCGCTTCCATGGGTGCTTTTGCGGGACGAAGAGCCATTACCTCCCGTGGACCCCTTTCAATCAGGTGTGCTCTCTGTGAACGAAGTTTCGATTTCCCACCCTGATTTTCCGGCCACGGCATCGCTTGGATTGCGCTGGTATGCCGTGCCTATCCTGGCGGACATGGCTTTGAAAATTGGGGGAATTGTATATCCCCTGGCGCCATTCAATGGTCACTACCTCGGAACCGAAATCGCAGCCCGGAACTTGACCGATCCCGACAGATACAACATGCTTGAAACCTGGGCATCGGCATGTCAAATCCCGACAGACGCCAACAGAACCTTGTGGAAGGACGAAGCCTTGGTTCGCTTGAATCAGGCACTGTTACACAGCTTTGACAAAGCGGGTGTGACCCTTGGGGATCACCATGAACTCGGGAGAGCCTTTGAACAATGGTGCCAAGCTGAGCAGCGACAGGGCCGCGAAGTGCCCGGTGATTGGTCGTGGCTCACGCCGCCCATGTCCGGAAGTTTGACCCCCCAATTTCATCGTCACTTTTCGAATGCAGTGGTCACACACACCAATTTCTTCTACCAACAACCTGTGAAAGTTCAGGGTATGACGTTTGGGTCCAAGACCAAGGATACGCACAGGCTTTTGGCAACTGACGCCTTTGCCGATGATGCTCAGCACCGATCTTGCCCTTTCTCTTCCATGACCAAACACATCAAATCACTCTGGACATGACCAGTCACGACATCGATTTCACCATCCACGGCGACGACCTTCAAGCTGTCGAAATTGAATTGGATCCCCAAGAAACCGTCATCGCTGAAGCAGGCGCGATGAACTGGATGGAACAAGACATCACCTTTGAAGCCCGCATGGGTGATGGATCGGCGGCCTCCTCCGGATTTTTGGGTGGTCTGATGAACATGGGCAAGCGACTCTTGACAGGAGAATCGCTGTTCATGACCCATTTCACCAACGTGGGTGTGGCCAAACGCAAAGTCGCCTTTGCTTCGCCCTACCCCGGGAAAATCATGCCCGTTCACTTGGGCCATCGCGGTGGCACCTTGTTGTGTCAAAAAGATGCCTTTTTGTGCGCCGCCAAAGGCACCTCGGTGTCCATCGCCTTCAACCGCAGGCTGGGTACTGGATTTTTTGGTGGTGAAGGGTTCATCCTCCAAAAACTTCAAGGAGATGGCTTGGCCTTTCTCCACGCTGGAGGTACCGTTGTCGAGCGCCATCTCCAAGGCGAAACCCTGCGTGTGGACACTGGTTGCATTGTTGCCTTCACCTCCGGGATTGATTACAACATCGAAGCTGCGGGAGGCTTACGCTCTATGATGTTTGGCGGTGAAGGGCTATTCCTGGCCACTTTGAGGGGTACGGGAACCGTGTATTTGCAAACGCTGCCCTTCAGCCGACTGGCCGATAGGATTTTGAGGTTGGCACCATCGCAAGGCGGAAAGGCTCGTGGGGAGCGAAGCCCCCTTGGCAATTTGGGACGCCTCATCGACGGCGACAACTTTTAATACGGATTGCCGCACCTGACTCTGTATCTTCGCGCCAAATTGTAAATCATTGAACAGATGAAGAAATTTGGAACCATGGTGGCCTTTGTGGCCGCTGCCGCTGCCTTCACGGGCTGCGAAGAGCCTCTTTCTTGCGAAGAAGGAAACAAGGCGACCTTGACAGTGTACAACTACACTGCCTGCACGCCCAACATTGAAGTGGATGGTGAGGTTGTTGCGTATGACCTTGGAGCCACCTTCATCGAAGACGTTCCTGGGGATTCTGTGGTTGTGCTCTTGGATGCTGGCTCCTACACCATCAAAGCAGACCTTCCTTTGATTACCCTTTGCACGGAGCAAACCACAACCATCGAAACGGAGTGTGGAGGAACCTACACATGGGAATTTCGTTGATTGATTCAACATCCTCGAAATCAAAAGGCGCCCAAGTTGGCGCCTTTTTTTGGCCCCCTCTCACGGGGTTGGTGATCACGTGAACCTGTGGCGCCACCCC
>JBEARC010000087.1:0-4142 GCA_041163465.1 Bacteroidota bacterium | reverse complement strand
ACCACGGCATGCCCCCTCAACTCCAGCAGGGTGGGTTGTCGGTTGGTCAAGAACAGGCGCATGGTGTCACCTTCCAAGGCATCGTCGTTGACCCACAGGCGGGGGGTGCCCCACAGGTCGAGACGTCCGGCGTTCGTCGTGGTGGAGGGCCTGTCGTTGGAGGGCTTGTCGTTGGAGGATCCGGTGGGGTTGGGGTCGCTTCCGCGCCAGGTGAGGGAGTCGCCCTGACCGCGGATTTGGCCTTGCGTGAATTGGACCGAGTCCCGTGCCTTGAGGAGCTCGCCTCGCTTCCACAGGTGCAAAGCCTCGATTTGCAAGGTGTCCCCGGAAGAGGTTTGGGTAAGGCGAGCGGGATGACCCCAAACCATGTCCGTGCTGTCTCGGCTGGCGCGACGGGCATGGGAGCCCTCCACCACCACCTCGGGGTCGGTGAGTCGGACCTCACCCCAGGTCTCGCTCCCTTCCTCGTCCCACCGAAGACTGTCGGCCGACACCGTGTTGTCTCCATCTTGCACGCGGACCTCGCCCGCGAGCCATCCCGTGGGTTGTTCTTCGGCGTCGTCCATCACCACATCGCCGCGCATGCAGGCAAAGAATCCTTGGTTGTTGTGCCATGAGGTGGGACCTAAGAAGAGGTAGCGGTCCTCCGCACGGAGCCAGTGGAGGGAGTCGCTCCGCAACGTGTCGAGGTCCCGAACCGCCCGAACCGCCCCTCCGAGTTCCAACCGATCGTGGGGAGCGTTGTACAGGCCTGTTTGGCTTTCCACCCGCCAACCTTCTTGCTCGATGGTCGCCCCTTGGCGGTACCGGGCCATCCGTGCCCCGATGTGGTAGCCCAGCTCCGGCGCCTGAAGCCGCCCTCTGTCGTGTGTCATCACCACCTCTCCGCGCGCATCGGCCCATTCCTCGTTGGGCCGAAGGCGGAGGTACTCGGCTTGCAGGGTGGTGGACGGAGGTTGGTTCATGCGGACGTGGCCGAAGATTTCCACCACGCCGTCGTCAAACCGCCACGCCGAATCACAGCTCAGCACGGCGTCCTTGTGCGACATCATCACATCCCCCACAAAGCGCTGGGCCGTGGTGATGTCGGGGTTGCGTGAGATGTGGGATGCAGAGAGAATGTCGACGGTTTGGGCGAGGAACACCGAGGGAAGGAGGGAGGCCCCAAGCAGTGCAAGGCTGCACCCAAGGAACCGGGCAAGGAGGGGTGAGGGGCCTGGATGGGTGGGGTGGGTCATCCTTCTTCCTGGAGCCTTTCCACGGTGTGGACGCCGGGGACGGCCTCGAGTTTGGTGATCAAGGCGTGGAGGTGGTCGGTGTCGCTGACCACCACCCGGACTTTGCCTTCGAAGATGCCGTCTTTGGACTCAAAACTCACAGCGCGCATGTCCACGCGCATGTCGGCGGAGATGACATTGGTCACGGCATGCACCAAACCCACGTCGTCAATGCCGGTGAATCCCACGCTGACTTCAAACTGGGCGGCCGCGCGGCTCGCCCAATCGGCCTTCATCACGCGGTACGCATACCGAGACAACAGGTTGGTCGCATTGGGGCAGCTCCGTCGATGAATCTTGATGCCTCCCGAGACCGTGATGAAGCCGAAGACGTCGTCGCCGGGGATGGGGTTGCAACAGGCGGCGAGGGAATAGTCGAGGGTTTGGCGTCCGTCCCCAATGAGCAAGCCCTCGCCGGCCTGTTCTCTGAGCGAATGAAGGCTCGCCGCCTCGGCTTCGGGTGCGACCTTGGCCTTCTTGGACGGCAAGGGTTCAGCCCCCCGAGCCCAATCGAGCTTCCCGCCCTTGGCGGTGTATCCCCCCACGCGGTCCAAGTCGATCCGCCCGATGGCGATGCGGTGATGAAGTTCGTGGGCGGAGTCCACCTTGAACTTGCGCAGCATGCCCGCGACGTTGTCGTCTGTGCCCTCGACCCCCACGCGGCGGAACCACTTCCGCAGCTTCTCCCGACCCTCCAAAGCCTGCTTGCGCTCCTCCTCCTTGAGGGCGTGGCGGATTTTGGACCGGGCGCTCGCCGTGACCACATACTGCAGCCAATCCTCCTTGGGCGCCTGCTTGCGCGAGGTGATGATCTCCACCTGATCCCCGCTTGTCAAGGGCTCACTCAGCGGCACCAACTTGTGGTTGACTTTGGCCCCGATGCATTGCGAACCCACCTTGGTGTGGATGCGGAAGGCAAAGTCCAAGGGCGTGGCACCTGAAGGCAAGGTGATGAGCTCGCCGTTGGGGGTGAAGACGTAGACCTCGTCGGAAAAGAGGTTGAGCTTGAACTCGTCGATGAAACTCAAAGCGTCCGCTTCGCCACCTTCGAGGATTTCACGGATTTGGCCCAACCACGCATCGATTTTGTCCCCACCCTTGGCGGCGATGGCTTCGGCACGTTGCTTGGGACTCAGGGCCGCGTCGCTCTCCTCCGATCCGCCTTCTGCTTTGTATCGCCAGTGGGCAGCCAAGCCGCGCTCGGCCATGTCGTCCATGCGGCGGCTTCGGATTTGGACCTCCACCCACTTGCCCGTGGGAGACATCACCGTGGTGTGCAGCGACTCGTACCCATTGGCCTTGGGCAGGCTGATCCAGTCGCGCAGGCGGTCCGGGTTGGGCTGGTAGTAGTCGGTGACGATGCTGTACGTTCGCCAGATGTCGGACTTTTCATGGGCCTCATCCGTGTCGAGGATGATGCGGATGGCAAAGACGTCGTACACCTCCTCAAAGCTCACCTTCTTCGTCTGCATCTTGTTCCAAATGCTGAAGACGCTCTTGGGCCGTCCCATGATGTTGTAGGTGATGCCCGCCTCATCGAGGGATTGCCGGATGGGAACGACAAATGTGTTGATGAAGCGTGTACGCACTGCCTGGGTCTTGCGCAGGCGAGCGCTGATTTCAGCGTAGTCCTCGGGCTCCTTGTATTTGAGGCTCAAGTCTTCAAGCTCCGTCTTGATGCTGTACAAGCCCAAACGGTGGGCCAACGGCGCATACATGTACAGGGTCTCGGAGGCGATTTTCTGCTGCTTGTCGGGCCGCATGTGCTCGAGCGTACGCATGTTGTCGAGGCGGTCCGCGAGTTTGATCAGGATCACCCGAACGTCGTCGCTCAACGTGAGCAGCATCTTGCGGAAGTTCTCGGCCTGTGCACTCGTCCCTGGCTCAAAGACGCCGCTCATCTTGGTCAGGCCGTCCACAATGGCCCGCTCTTTGGGGCCAAACATCCGCTCGACGTCCTCCAATGTCAGGTAGGTGTCTTCGACGGTGTCGTGCAGGAGCGCGCACACGATGCCGGTCGTCCCCAAGCCCATCTCTTCGGCCACGATGCGGGCCACGGCGATGGGGTGGTAGATGTAGGGTTCGCCGCTCTTTCGACGGATGTCCTTGTGGGCTTCGAGGGCCACGTCGAAGGCGGTGCGGATCGCTTTGCGCTCCGCGCGTTTTTTGGAGTTTTTGGCCGCGCGAAGCAAGCCCCGGTAGCGCCGGAGGATCTCTTGCTTTTCCGCTTCAAGGTCAAATTCCATGGTGTCAAAGTTCGACAATCCCACGCCAACCTCCCTCGGCGCCGGGTGCCCTAATTTCGCGTCATGACCGACGCCTCTCTGACCTCCTGGATCGACGTGCCTGCGGGCCATGACTTCCCGCTTGCCAACCTGCCCTATGGCATCTTCTCCACACCCCAAGGCACGCCGCGCCCCGGCATGCGCATTGGGGATGTGGTTGTGGACCTGGGTGCCTTGCACAGCCAAGGCCACCTTGAGGGCTTGGGATTGAATCAGGCGGTGCTCACGGCGAGGGTGCTCAACCCATTGATGCGGCTGGGCAAGCCCACGACGGTCGCCCTGCGCGAGCGCGTGCAGTCCCTGTTGTCGACGGACAACCCCGCCTTGCGTGACGACTCCGAATCACGCGCGGCATGCCTCGTCCCCGCGGCATCCGTCACCATGCACATGCCGGTCGAGGTGGGCGACTACACCGACTTCTACTCCAGCGAGGACCACGCCCGCAATGTGGGCAAGATGTTCCGTGATCCCGACAACGCTCTGCTCCCCAACTGGAAGCACATGCCAGTGGGCTACCACGGCCGCGCGTCGAGCATCGTCCTGAGCGGCACACCCATCCGTCGCCCCCAAGGCCAAACCC
>JBEARC010000086.1:0-16207 GCA_041163465.1 Bacteroidota bacterium | reverse complement strand
GCAAAATCGCCTTGTTGAACGAGAAAAGCGCAGGCCTTTTGAATGGCGTCCACATCGAGTACCCCTCGGATGCGGGTGGATTTTCCCTCAAGGAAGGGGTCCTTTTCGCCATGAAGCAAATAGATGTAGCCCCTCTCCACCGCATCGAATCTGGCATGAGCCTTCTCGCCCACCTCCTGAATGTCAAGGATGGCGATGTCTGGCGGAAGCATGCCATTCAATTTCAGCACCGCCTCGCCCCATGTAGAGACCCGCGACCCCACGGCGTCCACGGGCACTTGCGCATGGGCCACGTAATAACGCGCATGAACGCCTGCATCCGTTCGCCCACATCCCATGACAGGACATGGCCCACCAAACAGGCGGGCCATGGCATCTTCCAGCACCTCTTGAACGGTGATGGCTTGGGGCTGTCGTTGCCACCCGTGGTAGCGGGTGCCGTCGTATGTCAGCTCGAGGAAGACCCGCATGCGCGTGTCAAGCCCACGAAGCGATTTTCTCGCTCTTGTATTCGCCTGCGAACAACTTATCCTTGACTTTCTTGAATGTCTCAATGGTGTATTGAACGTCCTCAAGCGTGTGGACAGCCGTGGGAATCAATCGAAGCATGATCGTGTCCTTGGGGACCACCGGATATACCACAATGGAACAGAAAATTCCATAATTCTCGCGGAGATCCAAGGTCAAATTGGTTGCCTCCCCCAATCCCCCGTGCAGAAAGACTGGCGTGACACATGAATTGGTGACTCCCAAGTCAAACCCTTCGGCCCGAAGCCCCTCTTGAAGCGCCGTGGCAATCTTCCAAAGATTGGCTTTGTGCTCAGGTTGGGTGCGAAGCATTTCCAATCGCTTGCGCGCGCCTACCACAAGTGGCATAGGCAGAGACTTGGCAAATGTCTGAGAGCGCATGTTGTACCGGAGATACTCGATGACGTCTTCATCACCCGTGACAAACGCTCCGATGGTGGCCATGGCTTTGGCAAACGTCCCGAAATACACGTCGATTTGATCGTGACATCCCTGCAAGTCTCCCGCTCCTCGGCCGTTTTCTCCCACCGTACCAAAGCCGTGGGCATCATCCACAAACAAGCGAAACTTGTATTCATTCTTGAACTTGCAGATCTCTGCCAGCTTGCCTTGGTCTCCGGCCATGCCAAAGACACCTTCAGTGACAACGAGAATGCCTCCGCCTGTTTGCTCGGTCAAGTTTTTGGCGCGTTTGAGCTGCTTCTCAAAACTCTCCATGTCGTTGTGCTGGAACACAAAGCGCTTTCCCTGGTGAAGGCGAACACCATCCACCATGCACGCATGGGACTCACTGTCGTACACGATGACATCATGACGTGAGACCAAGGCCTCGATGGCCGATTGGCAACCCTGATAGCCAAAATTCAGAAGGAAGGCGTCCTCCTTTTGCATGAAATCAGCAAGTTCCCGCTCCAAGGCCTCGTGCTGGGAGGTTTGGCCGGACATCATGCGGGCGCCCATGGGATACCCCATGCCCCACTCTGCTGCGGCCTCGGCATCGACTTTGCGGATTTCCGGATGGTTGGCAAGTCCGAGGTAATTGTTGATGCTCCAGACAAGGAGCTCCTTCCCTCGAAATGTCATGCGGTTGCTAATTTCTCCTTCGAGCTTGGGGAAGGTGAAGTAACCATGGCTGTCGCGAGCATGCTGACCCAACGGGCCGCGCTCCTGACGGATTCGATCAAAAATGTCCAAAAATCAGAGATTTAGAAGGTGCAAATGTACAAAGCGCAAACCTATCTCACGGAAGGGTGGTCATAGCCTTTGTGTTCACACAGTTTTCACCAAGGGGCGGTGCATGCGTTGTACTTTCGCATGGATTCCATCGAGCACGTCACCCACGTCACCTACGCATGACTCCAACTCATTCTCTCTCCTTGGCCTTCCTGTGTGCTTTGACGCTGTCCTCCTTGACCCAGTGCTCTGAGTACAACCAGGTTCTCAAATCGGACGACATGCAGTTGAAGATGGATTACGCCTCAGCCGCCTTGGATTCTGGCAATTGCTTCAAAGCACTGCCTCTGTTCGATGAATTGATGCGGTTGACCCGTGGCACGGAACAGGCACCGGAGGTTCATTGGCAACGTGCGCTGACCCACGACTGCGTCAACGACTTTTACCTCAGCCGATATTATTTCCAAACCTTCGCCAAAACCTTTCCCAACGACCCGCGCGTGGAGGAAGCCATGTTCCGAGCAGCCCTGTGCTCTTATTATCTCTCTCCCGAAGCTTCGTTGGACCAAACAGACACCAAGTCTGCCATGGATGAACTTCAGTTGTTCATGGATCGGTATCCTTCGAGTGCACTGCGTGACAGCAGCCAGTCCATGGTGGATGCCTTGCGATTGAAGCTTGAGCTCAAGGCCTTTGAGAATGCCAAACTCTATCACAAAACTGGGAATTACGAAAGTGCGACCTTGGCCATGAAGCACGCCATCGATGACTACCCTGGTTCGCCCTACACCGAAGAGCTCTACTATTTGATCATTGACAGCCACTTCAGGTATGCCTCCTTGAGCACAGAGCGAAGGAAGTTTGAACGCTACAACAATGCTATTCAAGCTTTTCATACCTTTGCATCCCGTTATCCGGAAAGCAATCGGATGGGACAGGCACAAAAGTTGTACGATGCGTCCGTCCAAGCCATTGCCGAACTCGAGGAAACGGAAAACAACACGCAAACAAACCGCTGAAGGATGAGCACCAACTTCAAGAGCATCAAGGCTGAGCGCACCACAGAAACTCGTGACACGCACGATTTGGAATCACACGGAACGGGCAACATCTTCGAAACGATTGTCGCTTTGTCCAAGCGTAGTAACCAAGTGGCCTTGAGCTTGAAATCTGAGCTCGCTGAAAAATTGGAAGAGTTTGTCATTCCGACAGACTCGTTGGAGGAAGTCTTCGAAAACCGCGAGCAGATTGAGATTTCGAAGTTTTACGAGCGTCTTCCCAAGCCGCACAGCATTGCGATCAAGGAGTTGCAAGACGACTCATTGCACATCGTGCCGCAACAAGACACTCCCCAGTTGGGAAGTTCTTCCGAGGCTTAATCGCTTGTTTCGATGCCATTGACTGGCCGCCGCATCGTTCTCGGAATCACCGGAAGCATTGCGGCGTACAAGTCAGCCGTCCTGGCCAGGGAGCTGCGCCGCCGTGGCGCTGAGGTGCGCGTCGTGATGACACCCGGGGCGACGGAATTCATCACACCTTTGACGCTGGCGACCCTGGTGGATCGTCCTGTCCACTCGGATTTCACCGAAGATGTCGCGTCGGGTACATGGACGAATCACGTTGAACTTGGAATTTGGGGGGATCTCATTCTGGTGGCCCCCGCCACAGCCAACACCTTGGCTGCCATGGTGCACGGACAATGCGACAATTTGTTGCTCGCGGTTCTGCTGAGTGCACGCTGTCCGGTGGCTGTGGCGCCAGCCATGGATCTTGACATGTACACCCATGCGTCCACCCAGCAAAACTTGGAAACACTCGCCTCTCGTGGGGTCATGGTGATTGATCCGACGGAAGGCCCCCTTGCAAGTGGCTTGGTCGGACGTGGACGGATGGCAGAACCGGAAGACATCGCGGACCACGTGGAACAATGGTTCAAGACCAACCTCCCTTGGTATGGCCACAAAGTCCTCATCACGGCTGGGCCTACGCAAGAACCCCTGGACGCGGTTCGCTTCTTGGGAAACCGAAGTTCCGGGAAAATGGGGTTTGCCTTGGCTGAAGTCCTCGCCAACCAAGGAGCAGAGGTCCACTTGATTGCAGGGCCTGTGGCGTTGCCGACCCCTCCAAGGGTTGCCTTTCGCAAGGACGTAGAAACAGCCCTAGACATGGATCGAGAAGTGCAAGCGCGCTGGCCTTCCATGGACCTGGGGATTGCGTGTGCGGCCGTGGCCGATTTCAGGCCCTCCGAAACCTCCCTTGCCAAATGGCATCGCGGGGACGTGCCCCAAGCCATCCAACTCGTGGAAAACCCGGACATCCTCTTTCGCATGGGACAAACCAAACAAGCCCATCAAAGGCTGGTCGGATTCGCCCTCGAAACGGGGGATGGGACCTCGAGCGCTTTGTCGAAATTGGAACGCAAAAATCTGGACGCCATTGTCCTCAATACGTTGGCTGACGACGGTGCTGGATTTGCGCATGACACCAACAAAGTCACGGTACACGAAAGGGGTGGGAATTGCGTTAGATTTGAGTTGAAATCCAAACGCGATGTCGCCATTGACCTCATCGCGCTTTGGACCCCGAAATCCCGTCCATGATCTCTCCTACCGCGCTTCCACGTCTCTTCTCACTTGCTCACCTGACTCTGTGTGTGATGCTCTGCACTGTGTCCTTGACCGCTGATTCCCAAGAGCTGAATTGCACCGTCACAGTCATTGCACCGCAGATCAGCAACGTGGATGCATCTCGGTTTGATGCCTTGGAAGAAGCCATCCGCGAATTTCTGAATGGCCGGCGTTGGACGGACCACAATTTTGAATTCGAAGAGCGCATCGAATGCACCATGCAATTAACCATCAGTGAGGTGGTTGGCTCCACCGTGTTCAAGGGTAGCCTTCAGGTGCAAAGTTCACGTCCTGTGTTCAACGCGGACTACAACACCCCTGTGCTCCTTGTCAACGATGGTGACATCCAGTTTGAATGGTTGGACAACAGCGCCATCTTATTCAACCCTGGGCAACACCGAGACAACCTGTCCTCGTTGCTCGCCTATTATTCGTACATCATCCTCGGCATGGATTACGATACGTTTGGGATGGAAGGCGGCACGCCCTATTTCCTCCAGGCCCAAGCTATTGTTGCCAATGCCCAAAATGCGGGCGAAACAGGATGGCGGGCATCCCAGAGTCGTCAAAATCGGTATTGGTTGGTTGAAAACCATTTGAGCCAAACGTTTAGGCCCGTCCGCACATGCCTGTACAACTACCACCGCAAGGGCATGGACATGCTGTTCTCAGACATCGAAGGAGCACGACTTACCATGGCAGAAGCCATCATTGACATGAGGTCCACCAACCGCATTCGACCTGGATCATACAACATCCAGATTTTTTTCTCAGCCAAGAGCGACGAAATCATCGACGTATTTGAACCAGCACCAGAAGCAGAACGGGTGAGGTTGCTCCCCATCCTGAAGCAGATGGACCCAGGGAACATCCAATCTTACGACCAACGTTTGGGCTGATGTTAAGGAGGCTGGAAGTCCACAATCACGCGCTGATTGCGCATGTTGAATTGGAGTTTGAGAAGGGTTTTCATGTGTTCACGGGGGAAACTGGATCGGGAAAATCCATTTTGCTCGGGGCGTTGGGTTTGCTGCTCGGAGCGCGCGCCGAGAGTGCCGCCGTGGGTCTGCATGGGGACCGTGCAACTGTCGAAGGAGATTTTGATGCGGGCCACCTCGTGGAATGGCTGAAGACCCATGGCCTCCCCACCACTCAACCTGTTGTGGTTCGCAGAGAAGTGCTGCGGAACGGTCGATCGCGCGCATTCATCAACGATGCCCTGGCCACGGCCACTCAGTTGAAGGAGTTTGGCGCACACATGGTCGACCTGCATGGTCAGGATGATTTGGGAGAGCAGTTTCAGCGCGACACGTTGTGCAAGGTCTTGGATTCAGTGGGAGGTCACCACGAGGTTCTCGAGGCCTATCACCGTGCGCAAAAGCATTGGCAAGAAGCGTTTGATCACCTCGCCCATTTGAAGGTATTGCGGCAATCGCCGCAAGGAGACCTCTCCTATCTCCAACACCAAGTTCAAGCCATCGAAAGCCTTCACTTGGAGTCCTTGGATTGGCCGGAGCTCACCGAAGAATTGCATGTGTTGACCCACGCAGCGGACATCACAGATGCCCTTTCTCACGCGGCTTCCCTTTGCGATGACGAATCGCGAGGTTTGCTCGGATCGCTCGACCAGGTTCGCCGAAAACTTCAAGTCGCCGCCCAATGGGATTCGGAGGCCAGGGAGTTGCTTGACCGGGTGGAAAGTGTGCGCATTGAAATGCATGATGTGTCTGAAACGCTGCTGCAGCTGACTGAAGACAAGGCCCCCAACCCCGAACGCCTGCATCAATTGCAGACGAAGCATGATCGGGTGATGCAAGCCATGAAAAGGCACGGCGTTGATGACATCCAATCGTTGGTGCTTCTGAACCAATCGTTGCGACAACAACTGGAGGCCTTGGACGATCTGGAGGCCAACTTGGAAGAGGTGATTCGCCGCGAAGAAACCGCACGTCTCGAGCGTGACACGCAAGCCATGCGTTTGCGGAAAGCCAGACAGGCCGCGGGAAGTTTGCTTCTTGACAATCTCCTTCCTAGGCTGGCTCAGTTGAAAATGCCCCATGCCCAACTCGAATGGGTGATGACTCCATGCACGCCAGACATGCTCGGGGCTGACGAACCTTCTTTGCTGTTCGCCTCCAACCCAGGATCCGCACTTCAACCCATGCACAAAGTGGCAAGCGGTGGGGAGAAATCGCGGTTTGGGCTGGCCATGAAACGCACCACAGCTGATGCACTCCATACTCCTGTGCTGGTGTTGGATGAGATTGACACGGGCGTCAGTGGTGACGTCGCCAGCCACATGGGGCGATCCATGAAAGCCATTGCCTCGTCTGCGGGAACCATGCAGGTGATTGCCGTAACCCATCTACCCCAGGTGGCTTCATTGGCCGACCATCATTGGGAAGTTTCCAAAACGACAGATGGCGCCACGACGCACGTTCATGTGAAAGGATTGACATCCGAGGAAAGAATCCACGTAATCGCCCGCATGTTGAGCGGAGATTCGATCACATCAGAAGCCCTTGGTCAAGCCACGCGCTTGTTGGAAGCACACGCTGTTTGATGAGGGCCCTCGCCGTTTGAGTAAGGAACGGAAGGTGTCGGAAGGTGTCGGAATGGACCAAAAGGAGCGCCTTGTAGGATTTCTGGAATCCGTTGCCACCCACGGCCCTATCTGCGAATGACGCTCAGGCTACATCAACTCTGGCTGACGTCACTCAAAAGGCCCAATCCAAACCAATGGAAGGCAGGAATGGCAATTGATTTTTGCGTTGACCCGTGATTCTGTTGATGTAAAAGATGTTGTCACGGTCGTACAAGTTGGTGATGCCCATGGACAATTCCATCTCGCCTCCAGCCACGTCCTGCCACGTGCGTTTGACACTCACATCCAGACGATGGTAGGCAGGCAAGCGCCCCTCATTCAATCCGGCGAGATAAATGCTGACCTGGTTGGGATTGGCATTCAGGTAATCCCCGTCGATTCCTCCCCCCGTTCCCGGCGATTGATAATATCCCTGGCTCTGGGTGAACGGCAATCCTGAACCGAGGTTCCAACGAGCCGACACCATCCACTTTCCTTGGTCGAAGCCTTGGCTGGCCACCAAGTTGACGTTGTGCCGACGATCAAACACTGGGTCGTACCAACGCACCCCATCCCATCGATCTACATCGCCCAACCCGTAAACAAACCAGAGATACGTTTCGCGCTCCTCATATTTGACCACCACATCTGCACCCACCGCGCGTCCCGTCTCCACGATAAAGTCCTTTTTGAAAGCATCAGGCTCATTAGCGTAGGTCGTGTTGTCCGGGAACAGCTTGTTGCGGTTGAAATTGGTGAGCTGCGTGAAGTGCTTCACGTAACCCTCCGTGTTGATGTTCAAACGCTCTGTCAAGTCAAATTCAAACCCAGCCACAACGTGATTGGCCGTCTGCAAGCTGTGTCGAATGTCTCGCTCCTCTCCATCCGGCATCCTGATTTCGTCTTGCAAGTTTTGGGGTCCCGCCAGAAACCCGTAAAACAAATTCACAACATCTCGGTCGGAGTTGGCCGAAATGACATTTTGCGAGTACATGCCCGCCGCAGCCTTCAACCGAAGCCGCTCCGTCGCCTTGTACTTCACACCAATCCGTGGCTCAGGCCGAATCCGCGCCAGTGAACTGTAGTACTGCATCCGCAAACTGGGCTGAACAATCCACGCGTTGCGTTTGATGGTGTAATCAAGGTATCCCCCGAGTTCCGTGGTGTTCTCTTGCTGCTCCACGGCGACTTGAAGAGAATTGAATGTTTGGAAGTCGGTCCGCATGCCCACCACCTCCAAACCGTACTCCACGTTGTCCTCTCCCAACACGTACTTGAAGTCCAACCCAAAATTGAATCCTTGCACTTCACTGTACCGGTCTGGGGATCCCGCCTCCTCAAAGTTGATGCGGTAATTGCTCATTGCGAAATGGCCATTCATCAGCACAGAACTTCCAGGCGGCACCACGGTGAAGGTTCCTCCACCTCCCACGTTTCGCCATCCGTACTGGGCAAAAGGCGTACCCGTGCTGTCATCCAGGACGCTTGCTTGGTCGTTGAAACCAAAACCAAAGAGGTTGAACTTCGATCCATCCCCCCCACCAAAGGTCAACTTGCCATAGCCATCCGTGAATCCAAAAGGAAGTCTTCCATCGTCGATGTATGGATAGAAGAGTTGAGAGCTTTGCTCTAGGTAGCTGTGCTTGATGCTCATGAGGTAGCTGATTCCACCAGTTCGGTCTTCCTTCATCGCACGCAACGGACCGTGAACAAGCAACTTGGCGCCGAAGGGGCTCGCCCCAACCTTTCCCTCCGTCTCCCTCATGTTGCCATCGCGCGTCCGGATGTCCATGACTGAGCTGATTCGTCCGCCATATTTGGCAGAAAATGCACCTGTGTACACGTCCGCATTGGCGAGGGCATCTGAATCAAAGACACTGAACAATCCGATGCTATGGAATGCATTGTACACGAGCATTCCGTCAAGCAACACCTTGTTTTGGATGGGCGAACCTCCACGGATGTAGAGTTGACCACCTTGGTCCCCCGTGGAGACAAAGCCAGGAAGCACTTGAAGGGCTTGGACCAAATCGGGGGCCCCACCAAAGCTCGGAATGCGCTTGATGTCTGCCGGCCGAATGGTCTCTACGGAGGTGCGAACCTGGGTGGTTTGCTCTTCGCGATCGGCTGAAATTTCTGCGCTTCCGAGGCTGATGACCTTGCCTGTGAGGAACAAATTTTTGGTCAACACCTTGTCATCTCGAATTTCGATGGCCTCCCGCACCGTCTCGTATTCCAGGCTCGAAACCACCAGGGTGTATTGGCCTGCTGGTATCCTACTCAAGCTGAAATACCCCTCCACATCACTGCTCGCGCCAAAGGCTGTGCCTTCCAATGTCACAGAAGCAAACATCACAGCTTCCCCCGATTGGCTCGACTTCAAAAATCCTTTGACAGTGCCTTGGCCACGGGCGACAAGGACCAACATGAGGGTAAGCACAACCAAGGCTCCCCTCCGGAACCAACCGGAGCGTTCTTTTTCTTGCATGGAGTCCAAAAATAGGTCAAGACCAAGCCATTCGCTTGAGCCGATCCTCGAGCTTCTCCGAAGTCAATCGTTCTCGAAGCCGATCGACAAACAGGGGAAAGCACAAAGGCGAAGGTTTGTCCAAGGGACGATGGATGAAGGTTTGGGTTGAAAGCGATTGCAGCCAACGCATCAACCGGCCAAGCTCCAATTGATCAGCCAACATTTCATCACGGGCCTGTCGAAGCAGCAAATGGTCCGGATCGTGGTCCTCAAAAACTTCCAACAACAGGTTGGTCGAGGTGAGCAAATGGCGTTCCTTCACTTGCGCTCCGGGAAATCCCTGAAACACCAAACCGCCGATGGTGGCCACATCGCGAAACTTGCGTCGGACCAATTCAGCGGCATTGAAGCCCGCAATGAGGTCATCGACAACATGATCTGGGGAAAGCAACTCAGCCTCCACCACAGTGGACCATGCAATGGGCTGATCCGAGAGCAACTCAAAACCATCATCATTGCAAGCCCAGTTGAATGTCTGAGGCATTAGCAGACTTAGCCGGTACGCCAACAAGGAAGCCAGGGCTTCGTGAACCTTTCTCCCTTCAAATGGATACATGAACAAATGATGGCCATCCTTGTCTTGGAGGGTTTCCACGAGGACCTCGCCGAGTCGTGGAATGTGGGAGCGCTCCGCTTGGATTTGGACCATGGGGGCCAAACGCATCAGCTCAGGCTCCAATTCTGCTTGTGGATCCGCCATGCGATCCCACGCCCAACGCAAGCGATGGGACAGTTCGGAACTCAACGACATCCTCCCTCCCATCCATGCAGGAGTTTGGGCACTTGTGGCAGTGGAAGGTTTGACCTTGGCAACCAAACCCCGAAAAGACACCAAGGAAACGCAATGACCCGCAAAGACAAAGGAATCACCTTCGTTCAAGGAAGCCACAAAGGTCTCCTCAACATGACCGAGCAATCCAACCCGCTGCAACTGAACAGCCACCATGGTCGATGACACGATGGTGCCCATGCCCATTCGATGCCTTCGTACCTTGGCTTTGTCACGCATCACCCACAAACCTGATTCATCCACGGTCACCCGACGATGTTCAGAGTACGCCCTGAGCGCAGGTCCTCCCGTTGAGATGGCATGCAAGCAGCGTTGCCAATCTTCCTCTTCGACTTCGCCAAAGGCATGGGTCATCCGAACCATGGCCCAAGCCTCCTCCGGCCTAAAGCCATCTCCAACGGCCAGGGTACACAACCATTGCATCAGGACATCCCAACAAGCCACAAGTGGCTCGACAGGCTCAATTTCGTGATGGGCAATCGCCTCGCGCATGGCCACGGCTTCGATCAACTCCAGCCCATGGGTCGGCACAAAATGCACTTCGCTCGTGGCTCCGGGTCGATGCCCACTTCGCCCTGCGCGTTGCAACATGCGTGAAACCCCCTTCGGACCACCGATTTGAATGACCGTGTCCACGGGAAGAAAATCAACGCCAAGATCCAACGAAGCCGTGCACACCACGGCCTTGAGTTGACCACGATGCAGGGCATCCTCAACCCAAATTCGCAAGTCCCTGGCAATGGAGCCGTGATGCATGGCCAGCAGGCCTGCCCAATCGGGTCGATGCTCCAGGAGCGCCTGGTACCAAATTTCAGCTTGGCGCCTGGTGTTGGTGAACACCAGTGTCGAGCGGTTCACGTCAATGATTTGGCAGACTTCATCGATCAATTGCAGCCCGATGTGACCCGCCCACGGCAACCGTTCGAAGGCCCGAGGCATCACGCTGTGGAGAATCGTGTGTTTGGCTTGACTGCATTGAACCAGGAGGGCCTGGCGTGACGCTGGGAGCCCAAGCAACGCATCCAAGGCGTGTTGAGGTTGGGCAAGGGTTGCACTGATTCCCCACACAGGAATCTGCTTGATGGAGCGCAACCACGCCAAGGCCAATTCTACTTGCACACCGCGTTTGGAGCCAAGCAATGCATGCCATTCATCCACCACGACCATCTCCAACTCGGAGAGTCGCTGAAGCCCGCCCCTCTGACTGATCAGCACGTGCAAGGATTCTGGTGTGGTCACCAACACCTCCGGCAAGGATTCTCGTTGGCGCGTTTTGGTTGAGGCAGACGAATCTCCCGTTCTCAGTTCCACGCGCCAGTCCAGACCCAATCCTTCGAGCATGTCCACCGCCGCATTCGCAATGTCTTTGGACAAGGCCCGGAGCGGGGTAATCCACAACAGCCTCAATCCTCCCCGACCACTGGCATGAGCTTTTGCCCGATGGCTCGACATGACGGCAGCCATGGCCGCGTACGTTTTGCCACTCCCTGTAGGCGCTTGCAACAAGCCCGATTTTTTCATCACAAAGGCCTCCCACACCTCCTGCTGAAAGGGTTGGGGTGTCCAACCACGATGGTCAAACCATCGCTTGACGGGCTCAAGTTGAGGATGAACGTGGACATTCATGAAGCCCCCGCAAGTTGAGGGTGAATTCAGGAAGAAACAACCTGGGCTCAGAGTCGGCACAAGGACCTTGCCATGGGTTGACTCGCAAGGCAAAGAATGTGAGGCCATTTCTTGACATGCCAAAGCGTCCTTGTATCTTTCGCGTTGAAAGAACTGGCACGGACCTTGCCATTTCCGTTCACAAAAGCAACCAGCATGAAGATTCCTACCCTCTCCATTACACGCAACAGTTTCTCCTGGCCCCTCCTGATGTTGTGGGTGATGTCCTGGATGGCAGCACCCACGTCGGTCCTCGCGCAATTCGAAGACGAGGAAGAAGAAGAACCCATCTTGATTCCGCAAGAAGACCTCGATGAACTTTTGATGTGGTATGTGGATGAGAAATATGAAAAGGTGCTTTTCAAAGCCATTCGCTACACGGAAGACGATGAGGAGGGCAAGCACCCTCTTCCCTACCTGTTCATGGCCAAGGCTTACCTAGGCATTCACTTTAGTTCTGATCCGAGCCTCAGGGAATCTTACGAGGTGGATAAATTGAAAGCGTTGAAAAACGCGCTGAAGTACGGCTCGAAGTTTGTCAAAAAGGACAAGGAACAAGAGTTTGTGCATCTCGAGGACGAGTTTTTTGAGCAATTGCGCAAAGAAACCGTGGCGGCTGCAGAGTCTGAGATGGAATCTGACAAATACACCAAGGCCAAATCGTATTACAAGTACCTCACGATGATTGATGAGGAAGACCCCGGAGCTTTGATGATGATGGGTGCCACGTACTACCTGGCCAATGCGGCGCGGGATGCGCAGACGTGGTGGGATGCTGCAGAAATTCTGATTCGCGATCAACGCGGGCGCGGTTTGTCAGAGAGCCAGCAAAAATTGCTTTCCTACGCCACGGTGTTCATGCTCGAGACCTTTCACGACAAAGGGGATTCAGCCGCCATCCGTCAATGGACTGAACTCGGCAACATTGTCCTCGCTGGAGATCGCCAATACGAGGCTGTCAAGCGATCCATCGGCGGTTGACACCTCCGTGGCCTCATTTCATGGGCTACAAACATCCATCATGGCTGGGGCCAAACGGAAAGGCTCTCCACCACAGCAGTGCCTCGATGGGCATCAACTTCGTCCGACTCAAGGGGTTTGTCCCGGCATGGATTACGCCTCCATGGGCATTGCATGTTGGATTGACGGGAGATGTCGTCGACCAAACCCGCCTGTTCCATGATTTTTCTCGACAGCGTGGCATCAAGGTGGTGGATTTTGATGTCCGACCACAGTTCAATCCTCCCTCCGGTTGGCTTGTCGTGAATCGACATACGCGTCGTCTCACTCTGACCGCAAGCCAATCAAATCGCGGCACACAGAACCAACAGTTGCTCGACCTCATACCCCCCACACGGAGGAAACAAGAACGACGTTTTTTGCGCGATGGCGGGAAGGTGCATCTGTTAGGAAGGCAGGACGCTTGGGACGACGTTTTTCGGCTCCATGTGACCTCGCGACAACGAAAGAACTTGGACCCCAGTGGACACACACTGGCCCAATTGATCGAGCGGGTTCGCACCGAGTCATGGACCTTTGCCGTGGTGGCCACTGCTGCGGATGGGACCACCCTCGCCTCCGGTGGTTTCTTGGAAGATGGCCAGGGACGGGTGGTGTATGCCATGGGAGGCCAAAAACGCACCTCGGAATCGGGTCGAGCCAGTGTCGCCATGTTGCTGGAAGCACTTCGGGAGGCCCAACGGCGTGGTGCAACGGAATTCGACTTCGGAGGAAGTCTCGATCCCGGAGTCGATCGGTTTTACGCAGAATTCGGAGCCGAACCCCATGTGATCACGCGTTGGGTGTACGTCCCTTCGTGGTGGAAACCTTGGTTTCGAAGCGCGTGGGATGTTTGGACGAAATCTTCGCCCTACTTCCCCCGGCCTAGCGCATGAATGTGGTCGATGACCTGCACCACTTGCAGCCCCTCTGCGATCGGGGTAGCCACCGGAGCCCCTCGGAGAAGCACGTCCATCACGTTGTCATACACGAAGTGATGGTTGGCCGCTGACCCTGTGTATCCGCCATAATCGTTGGGAGGTGGTGGTGGTGGCAAACTTGGCCGTTGGCCACTGGACAATTTGCACTCGTCCAAACGATCCATGTATTGTCCTCCAATTCTCACAGCCCCTTTGCTGCCCACAACCGTCATGCTGCTTTCAAAATTGCCACCTGCCACTGAGGTGCTGAACGTCAGCGACCCCCACCCTCCGGATGCGAGTCGAAAGCGCACAAGCCCTGCATCCTCGAATTCTGTGAGCTCTTGGTGGGTTTGGTTTTCCAAGTGAGCATCCAAGACTTCCATGGGGCCAAACACCCACAACAAAATGTCTAGAAAATGAGAAAACTGGGTGAACAGCGGTCCTCCGTCGTGAAGCAAGGTTCCCCGCCAAGAACCAGGCGTGTAATAACGTTCATCGCGATTCCATAGGCAGGTGACGTGAACCTGGTGGATTGTGCCAAATTCGCCCGCCTCATGGGTTGCCTTCAACCACTGGGCGGCCGGGGCAAACCGGTTTTGCATCACACCAAACACAAGTCGATTGGCACGCTCAGCCTCCATGGCAAGGGCCTGTACGTCAGCCGGGACCAGTCCGAGGGGCTTCTCAACCACCACGTGGCAGCCGGCACGAATGGCCTCCATCGCCAACTCGACGTGGGAACCGTTGGGGGTGCAAATCGACACAACGTCTACAGCATGATGTGCCAAAAGCTCCGTCAACGTGCCGTGGCACGGAACCGACAACGCCACCGGCATTGAAGTCGATGAAACCGTTGCTGCCGCCACCGCAGGCTCCATGGCTGGTTCCCCGTGCGCGTCATCGTCCATCCGACTGGCTTCGTTTGTCCATGCGATGTCGGCGCAGGCCACGAGCTCAGATTCGGCATGGGCATTGACCATCGCCACGTGGCGCATGCCGATGTGACCGCAACCCACCACCGCAAATCGAACCGGAGCTTTCATGACGCAAAGGTAGCGGAGTACATTCGCGAAATGCGCGTCGTGTCGTTGGTGCCAAGTTGGACGGAATACCTTCATGATTTGGGGGTTCACGTCGTAGGTCAAACCAAATTTTGTGTTCGGCCTACGCACGCCTATCGCAGCATTCCCCGCATTGGCGGCACAAAAACGGTCGATGTCGACAAGGTCATGGCCTTGAAGCCCGATCTCGTGGTGGCCAACAAGGAAGAAAACGACCGAATTCAGGTTGAAGCCCTTCGCGATGCACTCCCCGCACGTGCAGAAATCTTGGTGACCGATGTGCGCACCGTGTCGGCCGCCCTCGAGGAGATGTCCACAATTGGAGAGGCCGTGCATCGCAAGGAAAAGGCACGTGAATGGACCGGTCGGGTGCGCCAGGCGTGGGGACCCGCAAGGCCTGTGATGGGTTCGGCGGGTTACGTGGTGTGGTCCTCACCCTGGATGGTGGCGGGCCGAGACACTTTCATTCACGATGTCATGAGACATTGGGGCATCGGCAATGCATGTGAAGGCCTGACTTCGCCGATGGATCGCTACCCAACCCTGGCTGATCGTCCCGATAAAGGTGCGAGCCTCGGCTCCGCTTGGTTGTTGCCATCCGAGCCCTTTCCCTTTGGTGACAAGCACCTGAGGTCGCTTCAGTCACACCATCCCAAGGTTGCCTTTCGACTGGTGGACGGAGAAGCCTTCAGCTGGTATGGATCACGCATGGCGCACGTCACATCGCATCTTGAAAGCGTGGCGCAATGGGTGCAACAAACGATGGGATCCTGAGTGGTTTCACGTCATGCTGTCAGCCTTTTTCAAGCCAAACGACAGCCATGACAGACAATTCGAGGGCAAACTTGACAGGATGTCAGGTCGTGCCTCGGACGAATCGCTTGGCATTGGTTTTGACCTATGCGGCGTGAAATCAAAACACACAACCTCGCATCATGAGCAAAATCATTGGCATTGACCTCGGGACGACCAACAGCTGCGTTGCAGTGATGGAAGGAAACGAGCCTGTGGTCATCAACAACAGCGAAGGCAAGCGCACGACTCCGTCGGTGGTTGCTTTCATCGACGGTGGCGAACGCAAAGTGGGTGAACCCGCCAAGCGCCAGGCCATCACCAACCCCACGAAAACGATCTCTAGCATCAAGCGTTTCATGGGTTCCAGTTTCAGCGAAGTGGAGAAAGAAGCGGGCCGCGTTGCTTACAAGGTGGTCAAAGGCGACAACAACACGCCCCGTGTCCAAATCGACGACCGTCAATACACCCCGCAAGAAATCTCAGCCATGGTGCTTCAGAAGATGAAGCGTACAGCGGAAGAATACCTCGGTCA
>JBEARC010000085.1:0-12595 GCA_041163465.1 Bacteroidota bacterium | reverse complement strand
GGCTCGTGGACACCCGAGCAAATCGCGTCTGCGGACTTGGCCCGCGATTTGGACGGATGGTCTTCCGTGGAGAAGGACGTGGTGCTCCACACCAACCTTGTCAGAATGTACCCCTCGGAATATGCAGAAATCGAGGTGAAACCTTGGGATCATCCGCCACGCTACTCCCCACTTGACAAGTCGAGCTCCTCCTATCGGGGACTGTTGCGCGAGTTGCGTACGAGTCCCCCAGTGCAACCTTTGAAACCCTCACAGCGGTTGAAAGCTTCGGCCTCCTGTTTTGCCTTTGCACAAGGCCAAACCACCCAAACGGGCCACGACCGATCCGGCACGGGTTGCCCTGATTTGTGGTCGGGCGAGAATTGCGATTACGGCATGGACACGGGGAAAGACATTGTTATGCACCTTCTCGTGGACGAGGGCGTCCCATCTCGTGGGCATCGGAAGAACATCTTGGATTCCTCCTACAAGTCGATTGGGGTGGGGCATGCCCCCCACAAGCTGTACGGGACCGTCACCGTCCAAGAATTCACCATGGGGAACTAACGCCTTGGATGCCAACTCTCTTTTGAGCACGCGAAAGTCGCTCACGTCCGATGTCGCGACCGATGTCCCGTCAGGGGAGGATTAGAAGTTTTCGTCTTTCAGGCGCTGGCCCTCCTCTCCGAAAAACGACCAGGTGCCGATGCGGGTGCCGTGATCGAAGGCGCCCTCAATGGCGGGCTCGCCGTTGGGGTGGTAGGTCCGGTAGGGTCCGTGTTCTTCACCGCGGTCGTATGTGACCTGGGACCAAGGCATCCCCGTGTCGTAGTAGCTGTTCCAGATGCCGTGTCGCGCTCCATTCACGAGTTGCCCCCGTGATTTGAGTTGTCCGGTTTGGTGGTATTCAAGGCGCTCGTACACCGTGTCGGCGCGAAGGCCGAGGACGATTTTGGGGTGGCCGTCGGGCCACGTGGATTGGACTTCTTGGCGTGAAGCCCCGGGGTTGGGACTGCAGCCAGCGACCAGCACCAGGGCCGTGAGGAGGCTTCCAAGGACTGCACAGGTTTTCATTGCACGCGTCGAATGGTGTATTCGATGAGGTCGCGAAGGGCTTCCCGGGCCTTGCAGGCACCTTCGCTTGAATCTCCAAGCTCCTCGAGCATCGTCAAGGCCTTGTTTTTCAGGCGGCGCATTTCCGAGCGTGCGCGGTCCATCCCGGGTCCGTTCAAAATGGCATCCATGACCTCTTGAATGGCCGCTGGGTCCTCGCTCTTGTGCTTGACGAGGCGAATGAGGCGACGACGCTCGGAGGGGGTGGCCTTGGCGAGGGTGTGAATGAGCGGAAGGGTCATTTTTCGCTCGCGGATGTCTTGGCCGGTGGGCTTGCCAGTTCGGTCGCCCTCTCCGAGATCGAGGAGGTCGTCCTGGATTTGGAAGGCAAGACCCACACATTCGCCGAGATCCCACATGCGCTGGACCTCCTCATCGTTGGCGCCCGCGGCGGCGGCACCACAGGCACAACACGCAGCAAGCAGGGAGGCCGTCTTTCGGCGTATGATGTCGAAGTAGACCTCTTCGGTGATGTCGAGACGACGAGCCTTTTCGATTTGGAGGAGTTCGCCCTCGCTCATTTCGCGGACGGCGCGTGACGTGATCTTCAACAGGTCAAACGCCTCGTCGTCAACCGCAGCGAGCAGGCCGCGGGAGAGCATGTAATCACCCACCAACACAGCCACTTTCTTCTTCCACAGGGCCTGGATGCTGAACACACCGCGTCTGAGTGGGCTCTCGTCGACCACGTCGTCGTGGACCAAGGTGGCGGTGTGCAAGAGTTCAATGAGAGCCGCCGCTGTATGAGCGCGGTTGGTGACTTGTCCTTGGTCGTTGACCCCTGCGTAAAGGCGGGCGCTGAGAAACACAAACATGGGTCGCATCTGCTTGCCTGTTCGGCGCAGGATGTACCGCATGATGATGTCGAGCAAGGCGACATCCGTGGAGACCGCGGCGCGGAATTTGGGCTTGAAAGCCACCATGTCCTCCGAAATGAGGGCATTGACGCGTACGAGTTCCGCCATGGTGCACAAAGGTAGCGAGCCACTGTGCCGCCTCAACCTGCAATCGGGTTGAAGAAGGGAAGGTTGGGCACAAGAAGCGCGCCTCGGTTGCAGAGTGTATCTTCGTGGCATGCTGCGATCCATGACAGGCTATGGCAAGTCCGAAGGGGCGGTCGGTTCGAGGAAATACACCGTGGAGGTGCGATCCCTCAATGGGAAGAACTTGGACATGACGGTGCGGATGCCTTCCGTGCTCAAGGAGAAGGAAATGGACCTTCGAACCGAGGTCGGCGCTTTCATCGGGAGAGGAAAGTGCGATGTGGCCATCCATTTTGAAGCGGATGCCGCAGAGGTGAAGCAAGAGTTGAACAGTCCTGTGGTCGCATCTCACGTTCAAGCCCTCCGCGACTTGGCTGAGAAGACAGGTCAGCCTACCGACAACCTGCTTCCCATGGCCCTCAGGTTTGCCGATTCCATGCAAAGCACGCGCGAGACGTTTGACGAGGAGGCCTGGATGGGCATCCACGAATTGCTCGTCGAGGCCTTGCAATCGTTCGAGTCGTTTCGTTTGCAGGAGGGTGGGGTCTTGGAAGGGGATTTCCGCAACCGTTTGGATGAAATTGAACGGCTCGAATCAGGCTTGGACCCATTGCTCGATGCGCGGATCCAACGCGTTCGCGACCGCATCCGCACCAACTTGGAGGAGGTGGTCGATCGCAAGGTGATTGACGAGGGGAGGTTTGAACAGGAAGTTTTGTTCTACATCGAAAAAATGGATGTCAGCGAAGAACGAACGAGACTCCAAGCCCACATCGCGTACTTCCGTGAAATCATGGCGGATGGGGAGGCACAAGGAAAAAAGTTGGGATTTGTGGCGCAAGAGATGGGGCGGGAAATCAACACGCTCGGGAGCAAAGCCAACGACGCCGACCTCCAACGCATCGTCGTTCAGATGAAGGACGAGCTCGAAAAAATCAAAGAACAAGTCCTGAACGTCCTCTGACATGCCCGCCGGAACCAAACCCCAAGGCGACGGCCTGGCCATCATCTTTTCCGCCCCTTCGGGGGCTGGGAAAACGACTGTGGTGAGACACCTCATGGAGGTTGAAGCCTTGGCGTTGGGATTCAGTGTCAGCGCCACGACGCGCTCGCCTCGCGAAGGTGAGCTGGACGGAAGGGACTATCACTTTTTGACCCCAGAAGCCTTTCAGCGCAAGGTAGAAGCTGGAGAATTTGTGGAATACGAGGAAGTGTATGAAGGGTTGTCCTACGGAACCCTGTGCAGTGAGGTGGAAGGGTTGTGGCGGGACGGCAGGACGCCGCTGTTTGATGTGGACGTCGTGGGAGGCCAAACCTTGAAGTCGGTCTTTGGTGATTCCGCCTTGTCCATCTTTGTGATGCCCCCGTCGTTGGACGTGTTGGAACAGCGACTTCGAGGACGCGGCACCGAATCTGAAGAAGACTTGGCCAAACGAATTGCCAAATCCCGGCTGGAGATGGAAGCGGCCGGAGCCTTTGACATGCGTCTTGTCAACGACGACTTGGAGGAGGCTTTGGCCGAGGCCACAGACATGGTGGGCGATTTTCTTCGCCGAGGATTCTTTTGATGCGCCTTGTGACATGAAGACAACCCCCCATCCCAACGTTGCATCACAACAGCCAAGGGTTGGGCTGTACTTCGGGTCCTTCAATCCTGTTCATTTGGGTCATTTGGTCATTGCCAATCACATGCTTCAGCGCGCGGGGTTGGACGAGGTTTGGTTGGTGGTGACACCGACGAGTCCCCACAAGCAGTCCGTGGACATGCTTCCTGAAGAAGACCGCTTGCAAATGGTGCGTTTGGCCTTGGCCGACCACCCTCGTTTGATGGCTTCAGATGTCGAATTTGGCTTGCCACGTCCCAATTTCACGGCAGACACGATGTCGCATTTGAGGGCGTGTTTTCCAAACACCACGTTCAGCCTCATCATGGGGGAGGACAATGTCCGAGGATTGTCGACCTGGCGCAGGTACGAGGAATTGTTGGCGAATCACCGCATTTTGGTCTATCCGCGACATGGGACGGGCCACCTGGTGTCGGAGGCAGCCAGCATCTTGGGGGCAACAACATTCGATGAGACATCACCGGATTCCGGGGAGACACCTTGGATGAATCACCCCAACATCGAGCGTCAAGAGGCCCCCATGATTGCCATCAGCTCCACGTACATCAGGGATTCAATCACAGCAGGTCACGATGTCCAATTTCTGTTGCCTGATCCCGTCGTGGCCTACATTGGGAACAACCACTTTTACGAACAGGAATAGGTCCCTCCAACGGGAGTCAAGTCAGGGCGACGTCGACAAACAGGTTGGCGTGGCCGCATGGTGAGTCCGTCGCAAGATTGACTCGTCGACGGGTTACTTCCCGTTGTGGGTGTTCATGGCGCGTGCCAACCCCGCGGTCGTGATGTCCAAAAGCGCATCCACAGACCTGTCCAACCGCTCAGCCATGTGGTCCAGCTCAGGGTCGGACCATGATCCCAACACGTAATCGACCTGGTGGCCCTTTCCAAACTCCGCCCCAATCCCAAACCTCAGCCGCGCGTATTGGGTCGTCCCCAGCACCTGTTGGATGTCCTTGAGCCCGTTGTGTCCGCCGTCGCTTCCTTTGGCCCGCAGCCGCAGTGCCCCGAATGGCAAATTCAGGTCGTCCGTGATGACCACGACGCGTTCGATCGGAACCTTCTCCGCGTCCATCCAATACCGCACGGCCTTGCCGCTGAGGTTCATGAACGTGGAGGGCTTGAGGAGCACGATGTGGCGCCCCTTAAAACGGACGGTGGACACCTCGCCCAGTCTGCCGGTCTCGAAAGTTCCGGACAGACGGTGGGCGAGCGTGTCCACCACCTTAAACCCGATGTTGTGTCGGGTCTCCTCATATTCCGCCCCAGGGTTTCCGAGGCCTACCATGAGGTACTTCATGCAGCGAGGGGCTTATTCTTCGCCCCCTCCTTCTCCGCTTTCACCGCCATCGCCTTCCTCATCCTCCATGCCAGCAGCAGCCGACATGGCAGCACGGGTGCGCTTGACGGCTACGAGCAGGGCGCTTTCGTTCAGCAGGATGTCGAGACCATCCACCTTCAAATCGCGGACGCGTGCGATGCTGCCAATCTTCAACTTGGAGATGTCCACAGTGATACATTCTGGCAATTGATCGGCGATGCCGCGTACAGGGACGCGACGGTAGTTCAATTCCAAGCGTCCCCCGTTCAACACCCCGATGGATTGTCCCACCGTGCGCAGTGGCAAGTCCACCTTGATCGGCTTTCCAGGAATGATTTCGAGGCAATCGATGTGCGTGACACGGTCAGTCACAGGGTGGAACTGGATGTCCTGGATGATGCAGTTGACTTTCTTACCGTCGATGTCCAATTCAATCCGGAACACGTCTGGGTTGAAGACAAGTTTGTTGAGTTGGACCTCCTCCACGCTGAAGTGGGTTTGCGTGGCACCGCCGTACAACACACCGGGAACCCGGTTTGCAGCGCGCAGCGCGTCGGCATCTTTTTTCCCTACGCTCTCGCGCAGAGAGCCGCTCAATGATGCAGTTTTCATGTTGAATTATTGAAGAGTAAATTGAGTACTGATGGATTCGTTGCGCATGAGGCAGTGAAGTACTTGCGCAAACATGTCGTGCACGGGGAGCACGGTGATTTTGGACGTGTCTGCGTCCTGACGCAGCGGAATGGAATCCGTCACGATGAGTTCTTTCAAGCTGCTCGCAGCGATGCGTTCGTAGGCCGGGCCACTCAACACCGCATGGGTGCACACGGCCCGAACGCTCAAAGCGCCATGAGCCATCATGAGATCAGCGGCCTTGGTGAGGGTGCCTGCCGTGTCACACATGTCGTCGACCAGCACGACGTTCTTTCCTTCGACCTCACCAATCACAGTCATGCTTTCCACTTGGTTGGCCACTTTCCGTTGCTTGTAGCAGATGGCCATGTCCACGCCGAGGTGCTTGGCGTAGGTGCTTGCACGTTTGGTCCCTCCTGTGTCGGGGGTTGCGATGCACAAATTTTGCTTGCTGATGTGCGTCTCGATCCAAGGCAAAAAGAGGGTAGAGCCAAACAGGTGGTCCACGGGAACCTCAAAAAATCCTTGAATCTGGTCGGCGTGCAGGTCCATGGTGATGACCCTGTTCACGCCCGCTGCCATGAGCATGTTGGCCACGAGCTTGGCGCCGATGGCGACGCGTGGTTTGTCCTTGCGGTCTTGGCGGGCATACCCGAAGTAGGGCATCACCGCGACGATGCGCTTGGCGCTGGCTCGTTTGGCCGCATCGATGAGCATCAACAATTCCAGCAAGTTGTCTGAAGGTGGGAACGTCGACTGAACGATGATGACCTCTTTGCCACGTACCGTTTCTTCGATGCTCACCGTGAACTCCCCGTCCGAAAATTTCTGCGTGCGCACGGGGACCAAGTTGGTGCCGTAGGCAGAGGCCACGCGCTCCCCAAATTCTTGGGATGCGGAGCCGGCGAGGATTTTAATCATGTCAGACATGGCGAGCGCTCGGAAGCCGATGGGGCTTTGAGGCCGCAAAGATAGGCATTCTCAGTCACTTGGCGCCACCAATTTGAATCCCTTTCCATGCACGTTGAGGATTTCAAGTCGGTCATCTCCTTTGAGATGCTTGCGGAGCTTGGCGATGTAGACATCCATGCTTCGCCCGTTGAAGTAATTGGCGTCTCCCCAGATGTTCCGGAGGGCATGTGTGCGTTCCAACAACCCATTCTTGTGCTTGCACAGCATGAACAGCAATTCATTTTCTTTGGTGGTGAGTCGATGAGATTCGCCGTGCAACGTCAGTGATTGGGTGTTGTAATCGTACGTGTACATGCCGATGCTGAAGGTGGTCACCTCTTGGCCTTCCTCGGGCAACGCAGCGGAACGGCGCAAAATCGCTTGGATGCGCAGCACGAGTTCCTCCATGCTGAAGGGTTTGGTCATGTAGTCGTCGGCCCCCACCTTGAACCCTTCCAGCGTGTCGTCCTTCGTTGATCGAGCTGTAAGAAAGAGGATGGGGATGCTTCGGCTTTCGAGGCGAATTTCTTCGGCGACCTGAAATCCATCTTTGCGGGGCATCATGACGTCAAGCACCACAAAGTCATAGGTGTCTCGGTGAAAGGCTTTCAGCCCTTCAACGCCGTCTTGAGCCCAAGTCACGTCAAATCCCTTGGCTTTCAGGTAATCGGAGAGCAAGCGACCCAAGCTAGGGTCGTCTTCACAGAGGAGGATGCGAATGTCTTTCATGGTTCGTCAGTCTTGTCAGTTGGTGGTTCAAACGGCAAAAACAGCTTCAATGTTGTTCCCTCACCCAGTCGGCTTGCGATGTGAACGGAACCTCCATGTCGTTCAATCACGTTTTTCACGTAGCTCAAACCCAGGCCAAACCCTTTCACATTGTGCACGTTCCCGGTGGGGACACGATACAGCCTTTCAAAGACCTTGCCAAGATGCTCTTTGGCGATTCCGATGCCATTGTCAGCAATTTCAAGGATCAGCCCGTCCGGTGTTTGGGACGTTTTCAGGACAACTTTGGGGTTTTCTTGGGCGTACTTCATCGCGTTGTCAATCAGGTTGAACAACACGTTGGTCAAATGGATGCGGTCGGCCATGAGGTTGGGGTTGGATGCGTCGAGTTGCATGTCCACCTTGGCTCGTTGTTTGTGGAATTGCATGGCCATGTTTTTGACCACCCCTTTGATGAGGTCATGGAGGTTCAAGGGCTGTGCGTACAAGCGCATGGCTCCAGATTCGGACAAGCTCGCCCGCAATACATTTTCCACCAGCACGCCCAAACGTCGATTTTCTTCGCGGATCAGGCCGATGTAGTGCTTCCGGGATTCGTCGTCAAACGCCGGGTCCGCCAAGGCTTCACTGGCCAATCCAATGCTGGAAATCGGTGTTTTCAGTTCGTGGGTCAGGTTGTTGACGAGGTCGCGTTGGAGCTTGTCCAGGCGTTTGGTCCGTTGAATGGCCCACAAGGTGTACCCAAAGACACCGGCAATCAGCAGCATCATGGCCACACTCAGGGCGAAGGCCCCAACCATCTGACCCAACAAGTACCGCCCCAAAGCGGGGAAGTGCACGCGCAAAGTCAAAGCGGCCACCGAGACGGAATACCCCTGGGTCAGCATCACGTCCATGTGGTCTTCGGAAGCGTCTGGCAAGAACACGGGCTGGCCGTAACGATCAAACGCGCCGTACACGGGCCGCGCGGCAATGCCATGCTCACCAAGCGCCAACATCAGCAGCGAATCCATGGGCAGAGCCTCCATGCGTCTGACGATGCTTCGGTCCATGGGTGAGAGGTTGTCCGTGCGCAGGACGTTGGGATCCTCGGAATCAGCAGGGTCGAGGTGACCTGCCGACAACCACGTGGCCACCAGTTGGAGACTTTGCTCCACGCTTTGGTCAAACACCTCTTTGCGAAGTTTGGCAGAGGACTCGAGCCAATTGACTTGCACGGTCACGATCACCAGCATGGCCAGTGTCATGGAACCTACGAGCCAAGGAATGAGTCTGCCGTTCATGGGGACAAAGGTCGCACACAGGAGAGGCGCTTGGGCGTGAAATCGTGCCGGGTCTGGTGGGATTCAACAAACATTCACAACCCCTTCACATCTCCTTGACATCGCCGATGTCTTGTTGCCCGAGGTTTGCAACGGATTCAGTTTCAACGCTGCTTTGGCGGCGAACGGAGCACCAGGTGAAATGTTTCAACGGTGAACGCACCGGAGGAAAGCAGGTTTTGGAGGAGGCATCGCCTTCTCGTGGAACGGCACTCGGAGGGGTGCCGTTTTTCGTGAACCACGTTGTGAATCTGTGGGGTATCTTCGACCTTTGATGCCCTCCATCGGTCTTCAAGCGCAGTGGGTGATTGGGTTCACGCGCTTGGTGGGTGGGGGAGTCGCTTTTTTGGTCTGAAGCAATCATGATTCCACAGGAAACCGTCGAACACATCTTGAACACCGCCGTGATTGAGGAGGTGGTCGGAGATTACGTGGAGCTCAAAAAGTCGGGCAGCGCCTTGCGTGGTCTCAGTCCCTTCACCAACGAGAAAACGCCCTCATTCTACGTGCTTCCCGCCAAGGGAATCTTCAAGTGCTTCTCGAGCGGGAAGGGCGGGAGTTTGGTCACGTTCCTGATGGAACAAGAAAAGGTGAGCTATCCGGAAGCGCTGCGGATGTTGGCGAGGCGCTACAACATTGAGATTCACGAAGAGGCGCCCACCCCGGAGGAACTTGCTGCGGCCACGGCCAAGGAGAGTCTGGGCAACCTTGTGTCTTGGGCCCAAAAGTGGTTCACCGCCCAGTTGCAAACGACGGATCAGGGCCGAGCGATCGGACGCAGCTACTTTGTGGAACGCGGGTTTCGAGATGACGTTCTCGACAAGTTCTTGATTGGGTACAGCCCTGAATCGTGGGACGCTTTGGCCACGGCAGCCCAGGAGGCGGGCTACAAGGCGGATCAGCTCGTGGAGGCGGGTCTGTGCAAGCAGCGAGAGGATGGTTCGCTGTGGGACTTTTTCAAAGGCCGGGTCATGTTTCCCATTCGGGATGTGACAGGTCGGGTGATCGGATTTGGGGGTCGAACGTTGTCTACGGACAAGAAGGTGGCGAAGTACTTCAATTCGCCGGAGAGCATCCTCTACAACAAATCCAAGGTGCTTTACGGCATGCACCTCGCCAAGCCTGCCATCGTCCGAGAAGCCCGATGCTTTCTGGTCGAGGGGTACACGGATGTGATGGCGATGCACCAGGCCGGGGTTGACAATGTGGTGGCATCGAGCGGCACGGCCTTGACGGAGGGTCAGATTCGGTTGATTCGAAGGTTCACGCCCCACGTGACGGTGATTTTTGATGGCGACGCCGCAGGCATTCGAGCCTCTGAACGAGGCATTGACATGTTGTTGGCTGAAGGAATGTCGGTCAAGGTTGTGTTGCTCCCTGACGGCGACGACCCTGATACCTATGCCAAAAAGGTGGGCAGCGATGCTCTTCGTCAGGCCATTCATGAAGGAGCCAGGGATTTTCTTCAGTTTAAAATCGAATTGCTGCAAGCCACCTCCGGTAACGATCCCCTTCAGCGCGCTGACATGATTCGTTCGGTGGTGACTTCCATTGCGTCCATTCCCGACGGAATTCAACGGTCGGTGTATTTGCAGACGTCAGCTTCCCAACTTGGCATGCCAGAGGATGTGTTGGCCACGGAGGTGGCCAAGGCACTCCATGCACGAGAAAAGGCAGCGGCCCGAAGAGCCCAGGATGGAAGGGTCGGAATGATTCCGGCCGCGCCGTCCCTTGAGGTGCCCATGCCCTGGGAAGGAGGGTCTCCACCTCCCATGGAAGAGGACCAAGGATCGGGTTCTTCGACACGCTTGTTGACCCCGCGATCGTTGGTTGAGGACAACCTCATACGAGCCTTGTTGGAATACGGCTCGGACCCCATCGAAGTCGAGGTGATGGAAGGGGAGACAAGAACGACAGTTACGGTCCCCTTTGCGGAGTTGGTGATCCATCGGCTCGAAGAGGAACACCTGTCCATGTCGGTTGATGTCAACCAGCTCCTTGTCAACAGGTTTGCTCAGGAGTTGGATCAGGACAGGGTGCTCACGTCAGACATGCTTGCACGTGAACAGGATTCTGTCATGCAGCAGAAGGTGGCTTCCGCCTTGGTTCAGCGCTATCAATTGAGTCCCAATTGGTCGCAGCGCCACAAGATTTATCCCACGGTGGAGCGAGACCAATTGGCTGCCCTGCTCGAGGACAGCCTTCACCGTCTCCATAGTCTTGATTTCAAAGCTGAATCGGACGAGGTGTCGCGACGACTTTCTGAACCGGGTTTGGAACTCGACGAAGAGCGCGCGTTGCTCGCGCACAAGATGCAAATCGATCGAAAGATACAGACCGTCATGGCGCATTTTGGAACGGCCGTTTTTCCAACATGATGGCTTAAACTTCATCTTCAGTGAACGACATTCTGCAACATTCCTTTCAGCTCGGACACCACCAATTTGTGGTTTCTGAATTTCTTCAAGCGTTGGCCATTTTGTTGTCAGCGCGCATAGGACAATTCCTTGTTCGCCGCGCGCTGAGACGCGCTGAGCGCATGGAAAAATTGGACGAAGGCAAGAAATTCATGGTGCGGCGGCTTGTTTCCACCATCATTTGGTCCTTGGCGGGGCTTTTGGCCATGTCTTCCCTGGGATTGGACCTCACCGCATTGTGGGCGGGCTCTGCCGCCTTGTTGGTAGGCGTTGGAATCGGCTTGCAGGGATTTTTCAATGACGTTGTCAGTGGATTTGTGCTCTTGTTTGAAGGGGGCGTGCAGGTTGGCAATGTGCTCGAGGTGGAGGGCAAACTCGTGCGGGTTGAACGCATTGATTTGCGCTCTACCCGGGTCGTCACGGTTGCGGGCGAGCTGATCGTCCTACCCAACTCCAAAGTGGCTGGGGAATCCGTGGTCAATTTGAGTCAAGGCGATCAGGCCATGCGCATTCGCGTCAACGTCGGGGTGGCCTATGGCAGCGATGTGGCCTTGGTCGAACGTCTTCTCGCGGAAGCCATGGCAGAGCAGGAAGCGGTACGAAAGGATCCAGAACCCGTGGTGTTCTTCCAGGATTTTGGGGAATCATCCCTCGATTTCAGTGTGATGGGTTGGCTTGACGACCCGTGGAATCGCATGGTGATTCAAAGTGCAGTCCGACGTGCCATTGATGTCAAATTCAGGGAGCACGGTGTGACCATTCCTTTCCCACAGCGCGACATTCACGTCATTCCCTCACCCGAGGCGGAGTCCCTCGGTTGAAGGAGCTGAGCTTGGCCGAGGGAGCCGAGCTTGTCCATGAGATCTGAGCTTGGAAGAGGGAGCCGAGCCCTTGCTTCAAAGAACCCCGAACGCCTGGCCTTGATCATCCCGCGCCCGGCTCACGGTTCGCTCGGTTGGATGGCCCTGATGTGCATGTTGAGCGCCGTTTTGCCGCGGAAGGTGTTTTTGACGAGGGTGAACACCATGTCCATGTGGCTGAATCGCCGAACCTCGTCAATGCGCTCACCCATCCCAAACCCAATGGCTTCGAAGCGATGTTGCGGATGGTCGGAGGATTGGACAATCAACTTGAGATGACGTCCCTTGTGCCCCACCGTGCGCGGAGGCAGTGCCGCGACCAACCGGCTTGCCATGAAGACGGGGATTTCATTGCCCGGCCCAAAGGGAGCGAGGCGCTCCAATTCTTGAAAGGCCTCGGGTGTCATGGTGTTCACGTCGATTTCGAGGTGATAGCTAATGCTTGGCGAAGGAATGCGGCCATTGACCTGTTTGGCAATGCTTCGTTCCATGGCGGACGTGAAATCCTTGAGCTGGTCAGCGCGCAAGGTCAAACCCGCGGCCATGGGATGCCCCCCAAACTGTTCGAGGTACGAACGACAATCCTCGAGTGCTTCGTGAATGTCCACCCCGTGAACGCTGCGTGCGCTTCCCATCAGCAGTCCGTTTTCTTCAGACAAGAC
>JBEARC010000084.1:0-3157 GCA_041163465.1 Bacteroidota bacterium | reverse complement strand
GGCAGCTGGAAATCGTAGAAGTAGTCTCTCGGGAAATTGGCAAAATTGCCAAGCCTGACCGAATCCAATTCGTTCCGGGCTTGCCCAAGACCCGCTCGGGGAAGATCATGCGAAGGATTCTTCGGAAGGTGGCAGAGGGCCAAACCGGCGATCTGGGGGATGTCAGCACCCTGCTCGATCCGGGTGTTGTGGATGCCATCATCGACGGTGCGGACCGTTTCAAAACGGGTCGCTGAGCCACCAAGCGCTGACCATCACCGTGTCGGTCAGGGTGTGCAAGAAATCGACCAGGCCTTGCCGTTCCGCTTCGGTCAGGTTCAATTGGTAGGGAGGTTGCCCCATGGGCCCGAATCCCGCCTCGCTCAAGCGTTCGTCCAGGAAGGGGTGGGGTTGAAGGTTGTCGCTGTAGAAGTCGACCACGTCGCGCAGGGTGGCGAAGCGACCATCGTGCATGTAGGGGGCTGTCAATCCGATGTTCCGAAGTGTCACCGTTTTGAAACGTCCGTCGTCATCCGAGCTGCCGGTCAGTTCCCCAATGCCGCCATCACCCTGCGCCTCGTAGTCGACCTCCAATCCGTTGATGAAGGCCTGTCCTGACTGAAACAACAACCCACTGTGGCATTGGTTGCAGCGGGTTTCCCCATTGAAAAACACCTCTTTGCCCAACAGTTCGGACGGAGTGAAGTTGCTGAAACCCGTGGCCAAACCTTCATCGTAACGCGAGGAACAAGAATGAAAGGCCTGCAGAAACTGGGCCATCGCGGAGGCGATTCGGTCAGGCGTCACCAACGAATCGCCAAACGCCGATTCAAAGAGCGGTGGATAATGTGCGATGGCTTGGAGTTTGGCCGTTAGCGCGTCCAACGACAGGTCCATCTCATCGGGATGTTCGATGGGCTGAAGAACCTGGTTGACCACCCCGTTGGTGCGTTGGTCCCAAAACATACGTCTCTGGTACCTAAAATTGGACAGCGCCATGGTGTTTCTCCGTGTCGGTATCCCAGAAACGCCTGTGGATTGGGACAAACCATCCGAAAATCCTAGGGCTTGTTGGTGGCATGTGGCGCAAGACACGTCGTTGGTTCTTGACAAGGCGACATCGTAGAACAGGACCCTGCCCAGTGTGGCTCCCTCGTCGGTGACTTGGGGATTGCCAGAAAACGACCCTGCGAGTTGCAGGGCGGGATCGTCTAACCAAGCTTCGGGATAGGTCAACGCGCTGTAGGGGAAGGTTTCGTCCGGGAGCACGGGCTGGGCTGACTCAGCTGGTTCAAGAGGATTGGGGTCGAGGGTAGGTTCCTTCGCGCACCCCATCCACAGACCACAAACCGCCACCGCTACCATCATCGTGGTGCGTCTCGCCTTTGCATGTGCCTTCGCAGGTGCAAAGGGGGTGGAATTCTGGGTTGGAACGACAGGAGGGCGCATGAGCGAAAAGATACGAGACTTGCCCTTCGGTCAATGGACCGTCAAGATGGTTGGGGTTGAGGCTCCTTCCTGTTCGAGGCAGATCATGGATTCGCCTGGGGGCCACGTTTGGACTGAAAGAAGGCCCCCTGTGGTGGCGTACCCCACACTCCCCGTTGAAAGCACAACGTGAAGGTTGAATGCGGAATCCCTGTGCTCTATTTTGGGGGTGTGAATTGGAAGGACATGCGTCTGATGCGTTTGGTTCGGGAGGCCTGGAAGGAGCATCCTGAATTGGCTCGGTTCACCGCTGTGGGGGTGTTGGGCTACGTGGTTTGGTATGCCTCCTATTCCTATTGGCTTCGTCCGGGCACCTTGCTCGATGAGTATGTCATCCATTCCATGGTTCTCAGCAGTGAATGGGTCATGACCACGCTCGGGTGGGAGGCGCTTCCCCCGGCCCAAGAGGGGTTGCGTCACTCTTTGGGCATGGCGGGCACGGGAGGCGTGATCATTGGAGATCCTTGTGACGGCGTGGTTCTTTTCGCGTTGTTTGCCCTTTTCATGGTCGCATTTCCTGGCCCCGTCCGCCACAAGTTGTGGTTCATTCCTGCGGGTGTGTTGTTATTGCATGGTGCCAACATCGCCAGGGTGGTGGCCTTGCTTTACATCCAATGGTGGGCACCGGGATGGCTCCAATTCAACCATGATTACACCTTCACGGTGTTGATCTATGGCTTGGTGTTTGGACTATGGTTCCTGTGGGCTCGGATGCATGTCCCTCTCCAACCTCCCGTTCGTGGCTGAATCGATGTCAGGTCACGTCACGTCGCTTTTGCCCCTTCGACGCCCGTGGTGGGCGGCCGTGATGGTGGTCATGCTGGTGTTTGGGTTTTACCAAGAACTGGCCAAAATCCAACTCAATGACTACCTCACGACGTTAACGGATCATCCGTCGTTGGATGCTGCCAGTCCCGAAGATCGGGCCCTGTTCTGGTCTTCGAGTGTGCCTCCGCGCATCGTCAATTACTACGAAATCCATGACCCTTGGCCGGTTTTTCATCACCTGTCCCGACGCCAATTGATGGTCTTGAAGTGGGGTCTTGCCGTGTTGATTGTGGCCGTGTTTTTCTTACTCGACGCGCTGTTTTTGCGCGTGGCCGGGGCCTGGCGATTGCGAGGGGCGTTGGTGGGTATCTATGGATTTGTGGGTGTCGTCATGGCGTTGTTTGGAGCCCTCGCACCTGGCGAGGGGGGATACGCCGTGGCCAGGGAGCTGTTGGGTTTCCTCCAATCTCCTTTGCCAAGCTTGATGCTCGTGTTTGTCCAGTGGCTTCAGCAGCGCACTCGTGCTCAGACGCGTTGACCCTGGAGCTACTCAATGGGTGGACCCCACCTGGGTGGCCCAACCTCGTTGACGCGCAATCCACCACACCCCAAAGGCGAACGACGCCATCAACATGTAGTCAAACCCCGTGAGTGGAATTTGAGAGTTTGGGTCAGGTGGTGGCATCATGGCTCGAGGAGGCGGTTGGTTCCAAGCACTTGAAAACTCGGGATCCAATGTGGTGCCTTGAAACCCATTGGGCTCCCACGAATGACCGACTGAGGTCGGTTCATAGGTAGACCATCCTTGGTTATCTGACGAGGTTTGGGCTTGGGATGTCACGCTGCAGAAACCAACAAGACACATCACGAGAATCGCGGTCAATCGCCCTGTGGCCATAGTTGCGAAGGGGTTGATAGTCAA